>NZ_DASWYK010000145.1:0-51301 GCF_036405015.1 Flavobacterium sp.
TTAAAAAATCATATCCATAAAAATAATTGAAGTTGTTGATTTTGCTGTAACCATAACCACCTAAAATAAAATCAAAAAACGGAACACTGCTGTTTCCAAAAGTAAAACCAGCATCGGCATCAATTTTAAAAGTAGCTCTTCTAAACAAAGGATTCACAAAAGAAACTTCGGCTTTTGCCATCGAAAAAGGTTTAAAAGTTTTCGTATAATCTGAAGATGCCAGATAAGTTTGCAAGTCAGTAGAAAAATACAATCCAGAACTTGGATAATATTTATCGTCAAACGAATCATATTTTAAATAAGCAAAAGCACTGAAATAACTGCTTTTGTCAATGATATTATTTTCGTTGGCCAAAGTAGGTGAATTGATCTTTAGATATTTATATTCTAATCCACCGCCCATTAAAAACTTCTGAACAAAAATAGTTTGAAAATAAGCTTGATTGTTGACATCCATGAAGTCAACATTAATTAAGTTGACATTTGGATTTTGATTAATCACGTTACTTAAACTCGTGGTTACATTTCGGTTGAATTGACTTAATCGTGAACGGAAACCAAAACTGATATTGAAACCATTTTCTACATAATAATTGAAATCGTATCTGAAATTGTCTCCTAAAATAATGTCTAATGAAGTCACATCATTTTTAAGAAATGTCTTTTTATGAGTCAAATTCAACAAAATGCCACTTTTGTAAAGTCCATCGTAATGAAGTCCAAGCTTTAAATAAGTTTGTGTCGGGTTTTCTTTTAAAACCAAATCCAAATCATCTTTTTCGCCGTCTGGCTGAAGACAATACGAAATGGTGCTAAAGTTTTGTGTTGCATTTAAGTTGTTAATTCCAGCTTTCAAACCATTATAAGTAATAGTGCTTCCTGGTTTGAAACGAAGTTTACCGCGGATGTATTCTTTTGTATAATTATCTAAAAGTTCAGTATTTATTTTCTGAATGTGAATAGTATCTGTAGCAACTTTTAGTTTTGGCTTTTTATAAAAAGTAGTTTCATTGGATAAGGCTTTGATTTTTTCATAAACTGCAAAAGCCGCTTCTTCTCCTTTTCGAATGATTTCTTCTCCTTTATCAAATGAAATTACACCATAATCGCGAATGTCTGGTTTTATGTAAACATCGGTGTCTTTGATTTTGTTTTTCATTTTATCAATAGACTGAAGATTGGTAATTTGAACCAAAATTCTAGTAGCGTTTTTCAAGTTTTTCCTTTTCATCAAATCATCCTGAACATCGACACCAATAATGATATCAGCGCCAAGATTACGAACTTCCTGAATAGGATAATTGTTTACAACACCACCATCAACCAATAAATTCCCATCAATTTCAACGGGAGTGAAAAGGGAAGGGAAAGCCGCACTCGCCATCATCGCCTGAACGAGATTTCCTTTGTTTAATAAAACTTCTTCACCAGTTTCAATGTTGGTTCCGATACATAAAAATGGAGTTGGAAGTTTGTTGAAATCGCGAATGTGTCGAACGTTTCTAGTTAAACTGCTCAACAAATTATAATTGTACATTCCTTTTGAAAGTGCTTCGGGAATTCCGACTCTAAAATTACTGAATGGTAAAACTATCGCATACAATTCATCATTCTTTTTTCCGTAGAAATTCTTTGAGGAACGCGGAATGTAATCGTTTATTAATTCGTCAAAATTAGTTTTTTTGAAAATCGAATCGATTTGCGAAGCATTATAACCAGAAGCATAAAGTCCGCCAATTACAGATCCCATACTGGTTCCGCCAATATAATCGATTTTGATTCCGGCTTCTTCCAAAACTTTAAGAACTCCAATATGTGCGAAACCTTTTGCGCCACCACCACTTAAAACCAAACCAATTTTTGGTCTTTTTACACTGTCTTTTTTTACTTCCTGTGAAATTGCTTTTTGCGTAAGCAGTGAAAAGAATATAAAATGTACGCCCAAACAACTCCAAACGGAATTGGAAAAAAGTCTTTTTAACCTAGTAATAGGAATTGCTGACAAAGTTAGGCGCATAGATTCTTTAGTTGGTTTTGTAAAATTCGACAATTTTTTTGGCTTTTGATACTCCGATAACGTCTGAAATTTCTTTTTCTGTAGCTAATTTCAATCTTTTAACACTTTTGAAATGTTGTATTAATGTCGTCATGGTTTTCTCGCCAATTCCGGGAATACTTTCTACCGACGAATTTAATGCTGCTTTGCTTCGTTTGTCACGGTGAAAAGTGATTCCGAATCGGTGCGCTTCGTTTCGTAATTGCTGAATTACCTTTAAAGTTTCTGATTTTTTATCCAGATATAATGGAATAGAATCACCTGGATAAAAAAGTTCTTCCAAGCGTTTTGCGATTCCGATTATGGCAATTTTTCCTCTTAAACCTAATTCATCTATACTTTTTAAAGCAGCCGAAAGTTGTCCTTTTCCCCCATCAATAATAATTAATTGTGGCAACGGCTCGTTTTCTTCCAATAATCTTTTGTAGCGTCGTCCCACAATTTCGGTCATCGAAGCAAAGTCGTCAGGACCTTCTACGGTTTTGACATTAAAATGACGGTAATCTTTTTTACTTGGCTTTCCATCTTTGAAAACGACACAAGCCGCCACAGGATTTGTTCCTTGAATATTCGAGTTATCAAAACATTCTATATGTCGAGGCTCAACAGGAAGACGTAAATCTTTCTGCATTTGTGCCATAATTCGGTTTACATGTCGATCCGGATCTACAATTTGTAATTGTTTCAATTGTTCAATTCGATAGAATTTGGCATTTCGAATTGATAAATCTAAAATCTGTTTTTTATCACCAAGTTGCGGAACTGTCACTTTAATGTTTTCGCCCAAATCCAATTCAAAAGGAACAATAATTTCTTTAGATAATAATTGAAAACGTTCACGCAATTCTACAATTGCCAATTCTAATAATTCTTCATCTGATTCGTCCAGCTTTTTCTTAATATCTAAAGTGTGCGAACGAATAATCGAACCGTGAGAAATTTGCAGGAAATTGACATAAGCTGCACTTTCATCAGACACAATCGAAAAAACATCAATATTGGTAATCTTCGGATTGATAATGGTAGATCGAGATTGATAATTCTCTAAAACTTCAATCTTTTCTTTGATTTTCTGGGCTTCTTCAAATTGTAAATTCTGCGCATAAGTGTTCATCAATTTCTTGAAATCTTTTAAACTTTCTTTAAAATTTCCTTTCAAGATTTCGCGAATTGCATTGACTTGTCTTTGGTATTCTTCCAAAGGTTCCAAACCTTCGCACGGGCCTTTGCAATTGCCAATATGATATTCCAGACAAACTTTAAATTTTCCCGATTTAATATTCGATTCACTCAAATCGTAATTGCAAGTTCGAAGCGGATATAATTCTTTAATCAAATCCAAAATCGTGTGCACCATTTTGAAATTCGTATACGGACCAAAATATTCAGAGCCATCTTTGACCATTCTTCTCGTTAAAAATATTCTAGAAAAAGGTTCTTTTTTGATACAAATCCAAGGATAACTTTTGTCATCACGAAGTAAAACATTGTATCTCGGCTGTAAAGTTTTAATTAAATTATTTTCTAATAAAAGTGCATCGGTTTCAGTTGGAACAACGATGTGTTTTATGGTCACGATTTTTTTTACCAAGACATTTGTTTTGGCAGTATCGTGAATTTTATTGAAATAGGAAGAAACCCTTTTTTTTAAATTTTTGGCTTTACCCACATACAAGATTTTCCCGTCTTTATCATAATATTGATAAACACCCGGATTGTCTGGTAAAGTTAAAATTTGAAGATCTAAGGCTGGTTTTTGCATTCTTTTTTATTTCTGAAGATGTTTGAAAAGCTTTTCAAAAACCATTCCGATTTCAAAAAGAAGCTTAACATTGAATTAGTTTCAAATTTACGAAATCAAAAGAATAATTTCTATATTTAGATTTTATAATTCTACATGAAAAATAGTACTCCATTGGTTATTTTTGGCGAATCGATTTTGCCAGGAGAACACAGAACCATAAACGTCGAAATTGCTCGGTTACATACTACAACAAAACTGAATATTCCTGTTATTGTCCGTCGTTCTAAGCATGAAGGACCGACTGTTTTATTTTCGGCAGGCATTCATGGAGACGAAATAAACGGTGTAGAAGTTGTTCGTCAGATTATCAGCAAGAAAATTAACAGGCCTTCTCGTGGTACAATTATTTGTATTCCCGTTATCAATATGTATGGTTTTGTGAATAAATCCCGAGAATTTCCAGATGGTCGTGACTTAAATCGTGTTTTTCCAGGAAGCAAAAAAGGTTCACTTGCCAGCCGATTTGCGTATCATATTGTCGAAGAAATTCTACCGATTTTAGATTATGCAGTCGATTTTCATGCGGGTGGAGCAAGTCGTTTCAATGCACCGCAAATTAGAATTACCGAAAATAATCCCGAATTGAAAGTTCTGGCAGATATTTTTAATGCGCCTTTTACACTTTATTCTAAAAATATAAATGGTTCTTTCAGGAAAACTTCTGAAAATGCCAATGTAAAAATGCTACTTTTTGAAGGCGGAAAATCATTAGATATTAATAACGAAATTGCCAATCAGGGAGTTTTGGGCACCAAACGGTTGCTTCATTATTTAGGGATGCTAGATTCTAAACAAATTGCAGAACCAGCATTAACGCCTTCCATTTATATTAAACATTCGGTTTGGCTTCGTGCAAAATGTTCAGGACTTTTACATGATTTTAATTTGATTGGGAAATATGTAACCAAAGGCACTATCTTAGCCATTATTACAGATCCGTTTGGAAAATTTGAACAAAAAATCAAAGCACCGCATGATGGTTATGTGATTAATGCCAACCATTCGCCAATTGTTTACGAAGGCGATGCTATTTATCATTTATCTAAAAGTAATCCCGATAATGCCGACGAGTAAAAAAGAACTTCGAATTGAATATAAAAACTTCCGTAAAGCACTTTCTTTTGATGAAATAGAAGAAAAAAGTCTGGCGATTGCCAACCAATTGATTCAAATGCCAATTTGGGATAAAATCTATTATCACGTTTTTCTTCCTATCGAAGAACATAAAGAAGTCAATACCGAATTCGTACTGCATTTACTTTCTGGAAAAGACAAAGAAATCCTGATTTCCAAAAGTGATTTCGAAACCAGAAAAATGACCCATTTTCTGTTAACAGATAATACTAAAATAAAAAAGAACGAATATAATATTCCAGAACCCATTGATGGAATCGAAGTTCCGTCTTCTAAAGTTGAAGTCGTTTTTGTACCACTTTTGGCTTTTGATATTTTTGGAAACCGTATTGGTTATGGGAAAGGTTTTTACGATAAATTCCTTGCTGAATGTAAACCAGAAACCATAAAAATCGGACTGTCCTTTTTTGAAGCCGTAAATCAAATCGATGATGTTTTCGAATCAGACATCAAATTGGATTATTGTGTAACGCCTGAGAAAATTTATACGTTTATTTAAAATCACAATCTCTACAATTCTGCATGAAATTTTGCCACAGATTAAAATGATTAAAAAGGATTAATCATTTTAATCTGTGGCAAAAGAAAAACACATTTCACTTCTCACTTTTTCCATTTTTGCAAAAAAATAAAAAATATTTTCTTCAGATAATCCCTTTAAAAATCAGGGTTTTCGATTTTATTTTCATTTAATAAAAATAATTGAGAAAATTTTGGCACGATTTTGCTTACTCGAAAAAATGCAAATAATCGCCTCTAGTACATCCGGAATGCTAGTCCTTATTTGAAGCCAATAACCTATTATTAATTTTAAAAATTTACTTTATGAGAAATTTTAATTTCTTTATGATGGCATTCCTCGTACTTACTATTTTCAGCTGTAAGAAAGCTGATTACGCTACCGAACAGAATGCAGATGCTACCGAAATTGCAGTTACTACAACTGACGCACTTGATGAAGATTATGCTCTTCCTGAACCAAACACGGAAAGCTACGCAGGATTGGAAGAAAATCCGTTTGAATCTCCGCTTAAAACACCACTTTCTACTTTCTCTATCGATGTTGATAATGCATCTTATACCAATATTCGCCGATTTATAAATGAAGGACAAAAAGTTCCAAAAGATGCCGTTCGTGTTGAAGAAATGATCAACTTCTTTAAATACAAATATCCACAGCCAGACGGTCAGCATCCGTTTGCAATAAATACAGAATACAGTGATTGTCCTTGGAATAAAAACAGCAGACTGCTAAAGATAGGTTTACAGGGAAAAAACGTTCCAATGGAAAATTTGCCGGCTACTAATCTGGTTTTTTTAGTCGATGTTTCAGGTTCAATGGATGAGCAAAACAAATTGCCATTGTTAAAAGAATCCATGAAAATCTTAGTTAAAGAACTTCGAAGTATTGATAAAGTTTCGATTGTAGTTTATGCAGGATCTGCGGGAGTAGTTTTAGAGCCAACTTCGGGTGAAGATAAAGATGAAATTATGGATGCTTTTGATGATTTGCATGCAGGTGGAAGCACCGCTGGAGGAGAAGGAATTGAACTGGCTTACAAATTGGCTCAGGAGAATTTTATCAAAGGTGGAAATAATAGAGTGGTTATAGCCACTGATGGTGATTTTAATGTAGGCGCATCAACTGATGATGATATGTTGAAATTGATTGAAAAGAAAAGAGAATCTGGTGTTTTCTTAACCGTTTTAGGATTTGGTATGGGCAATTATAAAGATTCTAAAATGGAAATTCTAGCCGATAAAGGAAACGGAAATTACGCTTACATCGATAACATTCAGGAAGCAAATCGTTTTCTTGGAAAAGAATTTAAAGGCTCAATGTTTGCTATCGCGAAAGATGTGAAAATCCAAATAGAGTTTAATCCAAAACATGTTCAGGCGTATCGATTGATTGGTTATGAAAACCGAAAACTAAATGCGGAAGATTTTAAAAATGATAAAATTGATGCAGGCGAATTAGGAAGCGGACATTCGGTTACAGCTTTGTATGAAATTATTCCCGCTGGTGTAGAAAGTGATTATGTTCCGTCTGATTTGAAATATACTAAAACACAAAAAGTGGATGGAAATTACAGCGATGAATTGGCAACAGTAAAGTTTAGATATAAAAAACCTGATGGCGAGAAAAGTATTGAAATCGTAAATGTAATAGCAGACAAGAAAACGAATTTGGAAAACAGTTCGCCAGATTTCAAATTTACAACTGCAGTTTCTTGGTTCGGATTGAAATTACGTGAATCAAAATATATTGCCAACAGTTCAAGTGCAGATATCAAAAGATTAGCAAAATCTGGTTTGTCAAATGACGAAGAGGGGTACCGATCTGAGTTTGTGAGACTAGTTGATGCAGTGAATTAATATTTAAATTCCAAAAAATAAAAATCCCAAATTCCAATTGTTTCTTGGAATTTGGGATTTTTTGTATTTGAATATTTTTAAAATTTATTTTACTTCTTTAATAGTTGAAGAGTCGATCCAACCTTGAGTTCCGTCTGTCAATTCTACTTTTTTCCAGCCAGCAATACTTTCTAAAACATATACTTTTGCTCCTTCGTGTAATAAAATAATTCCGTTTGCAGATTTTTGAGGTTTCGCACGAACTTGGCTCAATTCAGAAAAAACAATGGCAACACGATCATTATCAAAACGACTTTTTTCAGACATTGCTGCCGAAATACTTAATGCAAAAGCAATTAAGAAAATAAACATTCCAACAAAATAAATCCTTTTGGCAAGCGTAGCTTTTGAAAAGTAATAACCAATAAAACTTAGTAAAAAGACAAAACCAATCGCAACAGCAATTTTTGCCCACATATTGTAATCAAAAATAGACGTGAAATTCTGAATTAGTTTGGCAAAACCAACTTTTGGTACTTCTTTTATTTCATCAATGGTCAGTTTTTTAGCGAACTTCAGATTGTTTAAAGTTTCAGGGTCGTTCGGTTTAAGGACTAAAGCTTTTTCATAATTATAAATCGAAGGCGCAACCTGATTGAGTTTGTAATAACAGTTTCCAAGATTAAAATACAATTCAGCAGATTGTAATTTATCTTCTTTCACAATGTTTTCGTAAACCTGAACAGCTTCTTTATACTGCCCTTTTTGATACAGTGCATTTGCCGATTCAAAGCGCCCTTGCGCAAAGAAAACCTGAGAGATTAATAAAAAGAGATATACTATGTTTTTCATTTTATCTTGTTTAAACCTGATAGGTTTTTAAACCTGTCAGGTTTGTTTTAGTATGTTTAAACAATCTGTTTTTCCAATTCAGAAATAATCAAAACAGCTTTGTTATAATCCTGTTGAATCGAAGCGCTTGAAGCTGGTGCATAACGTGCAAATTCGCAGTTTTCTGTCAAATCAATAAAGTTCTGAACTGTTTCTGCATTAGCATTTCTAGACAACAACAATTCTCTAATATTGTCTTTACTCATTTCTGAAGTTTCGATATGCAATTTGGCTTTTAAGAAATTATGCATTGCTTTTTCTAAGGCGATATAGAAAGGCTCTTTGTTGTTGAGATGTTTCTTCGCTTGCGATAAATATTTCTTCGCCAGTTTATTGTTCATTCTGATTCTGTTTCCAGTAACATCAGCATCACTAGCTTCTTTTCGTTTCTTCGCTAAAATGATTAATGGAATAATTAAGAAAGGAGCATACAATAACGCTAAATACAAATCGGAACCATAAAATTCTTTTTTAGCAATAGGAATTAAAACAGTTTTCGATTTTATGTTGCTGAAATGATCCACATTAGCAGTCGCATTTTTAGCTGCGGCTCCTGTATTTGCTTCGGCAGGTGTTGGACCATCTAAAACATCAACTGTAATTTCTTTTGAAGTAATGGTCTTGTAAGTACCTGAACTTAAGTCAAAATACGAAAACTGCATTGGTTTAATCGTATATTTTCCTCTGTATTGTGGAACGATGGTATATTTATCTGTAATTCTTCCTGACATTCCAGACAGTGAAGTGGTTACACTTTCGTCATGAACAGGATCGTACATTTCCAATGCATTCGGAACAACAGGTTTTGGAAGTGTAAACAATTTCAGGTTTCCGCTTCCTTGTGCACTTACAATTAAATCAAGACCTTCACCGTTTTTAAGTGTAGTTTTTGAAGGCGTAACTGTAAAGTTCAATTTTCCGACAGCACCAGTAAAACCTTCTGGTTTTCCAGTTTCAGGAAGAGGTCTTACGTTTATTGTTTTAGCTCCAGCAGAAACTACTTTGTTGTCTTCTACGATCTGCATTTGACCGAACATGTTACGACGATTTGTTGGTAATTGTACACCAATATCAAGTGACAGAGGTTCAATTGTTAGTTTTCCGGATTTTTGAGGATATAAAATGGTTTTCTTTAAAACTACATAATAACATCTTTCTCCCTGATAAGATCCTTCTTCAATAGAAAGTTGTTTGATATCAATGTTTTGATTCCAGAAATCATTGTATTTAGGTTTTGCCAATTCTTTAAAACCAGTTACACCAATATTATTGAAATACAGTTTGTAAACGACTGTAATCGGTTCATTTAAATACGGATTTGTTTTTGAAATTTCGGCAACCAGATTCAATAACTCGTTTCCAGATCCTGGAGGTCTGTCATTTGGATCTCTTTCCTGAGCTACGGCATTTGTAACGGTAACTTTTATTGGAGAAGTTTTGTACACTTGTCCATTGTATTCTATTGCAGCTTGTTTAATAAGAAGCGCTCCTTTTCTTTCAGGTTGTAAAATATAAGAGTAGATTTTTTGAAAAGAGCTTCGTCCGTTTATCCAGGATTGGCTGATCTGCTGGCTTGGTCCTGCAACCATTGTAAATCCTTCAAAAGAAGGCTGTTCGAAGTTGTCTCCGTCAACATTCATTATAAAGTCGATACGAAGTCTTTCGTTTACGCCAAGCGTGTTTTTGCTGACTTTGGCCTCAAATTGTACCTGAGCCATAAGTCCTTGAAAAGTGAGAAGAAATAGAATTAAATACCTTTTCATTTAATCGTTTATCGTTGTTTAATGTTTAATCGTTTAACCGTTATTTTGTTTCATCGTATTGTTTGGATCAGATTAACAAATTAACGGTTAAACGATTAACCAAATTTTACCAGTCTTTTTCTGTTTTCTTAGGATTACCTTTTACTTTTTGAGCGTTTACTTTATCCTGAATTTTCTTTTCTTCGTTGTTCACCGCATCTAATAAATTCTGAACACGTTCTTTGGATATTCCTCCAGGCTGCGGTTTAGGTTCTCCTTTATTGTCAGACTTGTCATCTTTCTTAGGATCATTTTTACCGTCTTTTTTGTCTTTGTCCTTATCGCCTTTGTCGTCTTTTTTATCCTTGTCTTTGTTCTGATCTTTATTTTTGTCCTTGTCTTTATCTTTGTTTTTATCCTTGTTTTTGTCCTTATCCTTATTCTTGTCTTTGTTGTCGTTTTTAGGAGGATTCTCTTTTAGTTTTTGTTTGGCATATGCATAATTGTAACGCGTTTCATCATCTGTAGGATCATTACGTAAGGCTTGTTTGTAAGCTTCAACTGCCTGCGTGTAATCTTTCTCTTTCATGAAAACGTTTCCAAGATTGTGATAAGCTTTGTGTTTTTCAGGTCTCGTTTTAGCATTTTTTATCGCTTTCGCGTAAGCATATTTAGCCTCTGAAACTTGATTTTGTCTATAAATAGCATTTCCTAAATTATATGGAGCTGTTGATCTTTTAGAAAATTTAGATTCCGAAATTCTATAGTTTGCCTCAGCATCAACAAATTTATTCTGTTTATATTCTTCATTGGCTACAGGCAATGATTTGTCTTTCTCTTGGGCAGAAACTGCCAAAGAAACCGTTAGTAAAATATAAAGAAGTAAATTTTTCATTCTTAATTTTTATTTTTTTGTTTGCCACGAATTCGATTCATTAATGGCGAACTTTTTTATTTCTTTTCGTTAAATAAATCCAATTCTTTAATCCAGTTTGTTTTTCTTTCTAACAAGAAAATATCTAGGAACAGCAATAAAAATGCAAACCCGATAAACCATTGAAATTGTGATTGAAATTCTGCCATTTGTGTAGCTTCAAATTCAGTTTTCTGAATATTGTTTAAAGCGTTTTTTACATATTCTAAAACTTCTTTAGTACTTCCGCCATAAACATAACCACCTTTGGTTGCTTTTGCAATTGTTTTTAAACCTTCCTGATTTAATTTTGTCGTTACCGTTTCTCCATTTTGATCTTTCTGATAACCGCGAACAACACCATTTTCTTTTAACGGAATTGTTCCTCCTTTTTCAGTACCAACACCAATTGTAATGATTTTCATCCCTATTTTATTGGCTTCTTCTGCAGCAGAAGTAGCACCTTCAGAATGGTCCTCACCATCAGAAATTAGGATTAATAATTTGCTGGTTTTGCTTTTTTCATCAAAATAAGTTGCCGATAATCTAATTGCTTCATCCAAAGAAGTTCCTTGAGAAGAAACCATATCTGGACTCATACTTTGAAGAAACATTTTGGCAACGCTGTAATCTGATGTTATAGGTAAAACGGGAAAAGCGCTTCCTGCGTATGCCACAATTCCGATTCTGTCACTTCCTAATTGGTTAATGATTTGAGAAACCAATTGTTTACTTTTAGCCAAACGACTCGGTGCAACGTCTTCTGCTAGCATACTTTTAGAAACGTCGACAGCAAAAACAATATCAATACCTTCTCTTTTTACGGTTTCCATTTTGGTTCCAATTTTCGGATTTACCAAACCGATAATTAAGCAGGTAAGTGCCAAAAGAATTACTACAATTTTTAAAACAGGTTTAAAAACTGATTTCTCAGGACTTAATCTTTTTACCATTTCCAAATCACCAAATTCTTGCTGTTTTCTTCTTTTCCAATACATATTGAAAAGAAAAACACACACCACAATCGGGATTAGTATTAGGAGATATAAATATTTTTTTTCGTCTAATTCCATTTTCTAATTCTAGTTTTCAGTCTCACTTTTTAGTCTCAGTTACAGCTGTAAACTGTAAACCGTGACTGCGACTAAAATATTAAATAAAGCTTCTATAAACCGTATTTCTTAATCCAACTTCTAATAACAACATAAACCCTGCAAACAAAACAAAAAATCTGTATTTTTCATCATAATCATAGAATTTCAGTTCTTCAATTTCAGTTGTTTCCAGTTTGTTGATTGAGTTATATATTTCTGCTAATTTATCGTTGCTTGTTGCTCTAAAATACGTACCATCCGTTTTTTTAGCAATGCTTCTCATTAACTTTTCATCGATTTCAACTTTCTGCATTTTGAACATCAGACTTCCGTTTGGAGCGTATGCGTATGGAGATTCTGCCATTCCGTTTGTTCCCAGACCAATTGTATAGACTTTAATTCCGTATTGTTTAGCAATATCTGCAGCAGTTTCAGGTTCAATAAATCCAGCATTATTTACACCATCGGTAAGAAGGATAATCACACGGCTTTTTGCTTTACTGTCTTTCAGACGATTTACAGCAGTTGCCAATCCCATTCCAATTCCAGTTCCGTCTTGTAATGTTGTATCGTATTTAATTCCTTTAATCGCTTCCAAAATAATCGCTTTGTCGCTCGTAACTGGAGTTTTGGTATACGCTTCAGAAGCATACAAAACTAATCCGATTCTATCGTTTGGTCTTTCTCCAACGAAATCTGCTGCTACTCTTTTTAAAGCTTCCATACGGTTTGGCTTTAAATCTCTTGCGAGCATAGATCCCGAAACGTCAATTGCCATTACAATATCAATTCCTTTTGTTGTTTTGGTTTGGTTGCTAATGTCTACCGTTCTTGGTCGCGCCAAGGCGATAATAAGTGAACATAAAGCAAGTATTCTGAAAACATATAATGCAGGTCTTAATTTCGTAAGCAACGATTCGCTATTTTGGAAACCTGCTGTCGAACTCATTTTTAAAGTAGCCGACTGCTGATTGCGTTTCCAGAAAAACCAAATTATTGCAATCGGAATTAATAGAAACAACCAAAGAAATTCTGGATTTAAAAAACTGATATTACCCATTAGTTGTTTGCTCTTTGAAGTTCAACAGAATTTAAGATTCGAGTGGTGATTTCGTTAGCATAAGTATCGCCTTCTTCATGTAAAATCATAATTTGCTGTAAACCCTGATCTTGTTTGAAAAGTAATAATTCATAGTATGCTTTTGTACTCGTTTTAGTTGCAGGATTCAGAATCGACATTGTTCCGTAACCTTTAACTCCTTGAATACCTTCATTTGTTTGAAAATCTTCTTGTTTTACAATAATATTTTGTGCTCCTTGAGCTTCCATTACTTTTAATGAACCTTCAAGTGCTTTTGCTAAATCAATATCTGTTGGCTGTTTGAATTTGGCTGTAGAAACTGTGACATAGAAATTGTCAATCATACTGCCGTATACAAAAAGCTGCATTTCTTTAATCAAAGCCATAGTTTCTTTTGGAAGCACTTTTTCAGTGTCCATTCTTTTTAAAACTTTTGGAGTTTCAATAAGAACGGCTGGACTTCCATAAGCACTTTTTACCCATTCGCCTTCTAATAATTCTTTAGAAGGATGACCAATTACATTGTCTTTTACGTAGTTGAAGCCTTTTGTAACAATAAAGAAAGTTGTTGTAACAAATAATAAAAGAATTACAGCCGCGACAGAATATCCAATACGAGCATTTCGTTTTTTACGAAGTTGTTCCTTAATTTGTTTTTGTCTTTGTGCTTCATTCAACAATTGATCTTCAATATCTTCTGGAACTTCAGTTGGAATCGCATTATCAAGAGTTAAAATTACTTTCTGAATTTTATTTCGGTCTTCGGTAATTTCAAATTCAAGCGGTTTAGATTTCGCAAATTTTACCAAATCGGCCTGACGTAAAACACGCTCCAGATTCTCAACCGTTTCTGGCGTAAGTGTCATTTTCTTTTTGGTAGATGCTTCTCTAATTGCTGTAATCAACTCTGAAGTTGTACTTTCCATTGCTGGAATGTGAATAGCTTCTTCGATATAATTTCTAGCAATATCTGTTAATTCGCTATAATATTCTTTTACTTCTCCTTTTTGAACCAGTTCTTTTTTCTCTAAGTTGTTCAGTAAACTTGTTGCTTTTTCGATAGGTGTTTTATAAACTTCTTCTTCGATTTTTTTCAACTGACGTTTTTTGACATACCAGTAAACAAAAGCTCCGATTCCAGCAATAATCAAAATGATTAAAACGTAAATCCACCAATTTCCCATTCCTTCATCTACCGAAGCAATATCTTTGATGTCATACATTTTTTGCTGTAAAGTATCCACTTTTACAGGGGCTACTTCAACTTTGATAGAATCGCTGAAAAAAGGTTTTTTATCAATTAAAATCTTAATACTTGGAATTGTATAACGACCAGAATCAAACTGTGTTAAACCATATTTTTTTACAAGTTCGTAAGTACCGTCTTTTTTTACAGTATCAATTGGATAAGACTGAATAACTTCTAACGGTCCAATATTTTTAAGTTTTGGAAATTCAACTTTCGCTGTAGAAGTCACAACTGTTTTAAGCGTCAGTTTGAACTCGGCACCAATCTTATTTTTGGTGGTATCAATACTCGTTTCTACTTGCTTTTGAGCAAAAACAGTAGAAGTAAGTAAAAATAAAAATATATAAAACTTTAATTTCATTTGATTAACGATTGAAGATTAACGATTTTTGATTTTTGATTTTCCAAGGATAGTCAATAGTTCTCTAAATTGTAATCTTTAATTTTTATGAATTATTTTTTGATGTTTTAATGCTAGATACAAAAATTGAAATTAATTGATTTGCTTCTATTTTCACTTGCATTAATCCTTCATTATCTGTTGATAAATTTGCTTTTTCTATTATTTTTAAACAAACGAATGTTTCTCTTAATTCTTTTAGGCAAATTCCCATTTTATGAATAAAATCTTTTTTGCTTTCTGCACTTTGTGCTTCACCATAATTTAAAGCTGGCGATGTTCCTGATCTAATTATTTGTCCTGACAAATGATTTCCTGCATAACTTTTTTCAAACTTACTTGCTATAATTATAACTTTTGCAGCAAAATCAATCAATCTGTTTTCTAATTCTTGTTTAGTCATTTCTTAAATACTCTCTTTCACAAATCATTCAACATCATAAATCAAAAATCGTTAATCAAAAATCAAAAATCCTTATCTCGATTTGAAATAGCCTAATAGTTTAGTAACGTAATTTTCGTCAACTCTGGTATTGACAACTCCGGCTCCTGATTTACGGAATGTATCTTTAAAGTAATTCAACTTTTCCTGATAATGTTTTTCGTAATTCAGACGAACTGTTTTGGAATTTGTATCTACTAATTGAATTTTTCCTGTTTCAGCATCCAGCATTTGAACCATTCCTAAATTTGGAATTTTTTCTTCACGCATATCATATACTCGAACACCTGTAATGTCATGTTTTTTGGAAGCAATTTTTAAAGTTTGCTCATAAGAATCAGACATAAAATCGGAGATCATGAAAACAATCGCTTTCTTTTTCTGAGTTCCAGATAAAAACTTCAAAGCCTGAGCGATGTCTGTTTTGTGACTTTTTGGTTCAAATTCGATCAATTCACGAATGATTCGAAGCACGTGTGAACGACCCTTTTTGGGCGGAATATATAATTCTACTGTATCAGAAAATAAGATTAAACCAATTTTGTCATTATTCTGTGTAGCCGAAAAAGCCATCGTTGCCGCAATTTCGGTTACGATGTCTTTTTTGAATTGATTTTTAGAACCAAAGGATTCAGAACCCGAAATGTCAACCATTAAAACCATAGTCAATTCGCGTTCTTCTTCAAATACTTTAACGTGAGCTTCGTTGTAGCGTGCGGTTACATTCCAATCGATGTTACGAATATCATCTCCGTATTGGTATTGACGCACCTCGCTAAACGTCATTCCTCGTCCTTTAAATGAAGAGTGGTATTCTCCCGAAAAGATGTGATTACTCAATCTTTTGGTCTTGATTTCTATTTTCCGTACTTTTTTTAAAAGCTCTTTTGTATCCATTTCTTTAGTTTTCAGTCGCAGTTTTCAGTCGCAGTTTATTGTAATATGTTTACTGTGACTGAAAACTGAAAACTATTTTTAAGGTACCTCAATCTCGTTAACGATTTTGTTGATAATGTCTACAGAAGTAATGTTTTCTGCTTCTGCTTCGTAAGTGATTCCAACTCTGTGACGTAATACATCGTGAACAACTGCACGAACGTCTTCTGGAATTACATAACCACGACGTTTGATGAAAGCATAACATTTTGCTGCATTAGCCAAGTTGATACTTCCACGAGGAGAAGCTCCAAAACTGATAAGCGGTTTTAAATCGGCTAATTTGTATTTTTCTGGGTAACGTGTAGCGAAAATAATATCAAGAATATATTTCTCGATTTTTTCGTCCATATAAACTTCACGAACAGCTTCCTGAGCACGTAAAATCTGATCTACAGAAACTACAGGGTTTACTTTTTCGTAAGTTCCTTTTAAGTTTTGACGAATTACAAAACGTTCTTCGTCAATTTTTGGATAATCAATAACAGTTTTCAACATAAAACGGTCAACTTGCGCTTCAGGAAGTGCGTATGTTCCTTCTTGCTCAACCGGGTTTTGTGTTGCTAATACTAAAAACGGACGATCTAATTTGAAAGTAGAGTCACCAATAGTAACTTGTTTCTCCTGCATTGCCTCTAATAACGCTGACTGAACCTTCGCAGGTGCACGGTTAATCTCATCGGCAAGTACGAAATTGGCGAAAATTGGTCCTTTTTTAATAGAGAACTCGTTTGCTTTAATATTGTAAATCATGGTTCCGATAACATCGGCAGGTAATAAATCTGGCGTAAACTGGATACGGCTGAAAGAACCTTGAACCGCTTGAGAAAGCGTATTAATTGCCAAAGTTTTTGCCAGACCTGGAACTCCTTCCAATAAAATATGTCCTTGTCCAAGCAATCCGATTAATAAACGCTCGACCATATGTTTCTGACCCACAATAACTTTGTTCATTTCCATTGTAAGAAGGTCTATAAAAGCACTTTCTCTTTCAATTTTTTCATTTATCGCTCTAATGTCTAAAGTCGTTGTATTTTCTTCCATATAAATATTTTTAAAACCTTGATTTTAACGCCTAATTTTTGAGAGTGCAAATTGAATATTTTTTAAGAAGTAAGATGTTAAAGAATGGTTAAAACTTCGACCAAAGACCTAATTTTAAGGACTAATTGTGAATCTATTTTTATATTTTTAAGAACTTTGATGATTATGTTTTATTAAAGCATAATTATTACCAAAAATAACGCATAACTATTATGAGCAAAACAGTCTTATCGCCTATTATTTCAGGCACTATGAATTGGGGAGTTTGGGATAAAAACCTTACAACCAAAGAAATGGAAAACATGATACAAGTGAGTATCGAAAACAAAATTACGACTTTTGATCACGCGGATATTTACGGTTCGTATACGACCGAAGCCGATTTTGGAAAAGCCTTTCACGCAAGTAAAATTGATCGTGAAAAATTACAATTAATTACCAAGTGCGGTATTCAGATGATTGCTGATAAACGCCCTGAAAACAAAATCAAACATTACGATTACTCTAAAGACTATATTATTAAGTCGGTTGAAGGTTCTTTAAAGAATTTAAAAACAGATTATGTAGATGTTTTTTTACTTCATAGACCAAGTCCGTTAATGCAAGCTGACGAAATTGCTGAAGCTGTGGAAAAGTTAAAAGCAGAAGGAAAAATAATTGATTTCGGACTTTCAAATTTTACAAGTTCACAAACAGAATTGATTCGTCAGAAAACAGAAGTGAGCTATAATCAAGTACAATTTTCGGCAACTCATTATGAACCAATGTTAGACGGAAGTTTAGATTATATGCAAACACACGGAATTCGTCCATTATCTTGGAATCCGTTGGGAACTGTTTTTAGAGAAGACACGAAACAAACTCGTCGTTTGAAAAAACTGTTTTCTACTTTATTAGAAAAATACCATTTAGGTGCAGATACACTTTTATTGTCATGGATTTTAAAACATCCAGCAAAAGTAATTCCGATTGCGGGAACTGTAAATGTTGCGAGAATTCAATCTTTATCAAAAGCAATAGAATTGGAAATGGATAAAGAAGACTGGTTCGCAATCTGGACAGAAAGTATGGGTGACGATGTGCCTTAATTTTTAAGTATTCAGTCGCAGTTTTGAGTGTTCAGATAGAAGACGAAATTTTTGAATTCGCTTTAAGCGTTAAGAATATTTTGCCACAGATTAAAAGATTTCCACAGATTTTAAATCATTTTTAATCCTTTTAATCTGTGGCAAAAAAATAAAAAAACAGAATGAAAAAAACAGTTTTAATTACTGGTGCTACGAGCGGAATTGGAAAAGCAACCGCTCAGATTTTAGCAAAAAACAATTACAAAGTCGTGCTTTGCGGAAGACGTAAAGACCGTTTAGAAGATCTTCAAAAAGAACTTTCTGCTTTTACAGAAGTGCATTCTTTGGCATTTGATGTTCGTGATAAAGAAGATGTTTTGCAAAAAATTGGTGCTTTGCCATCTGATTTTGCTGCAATCGACGTTTTAATAAATAATGCAGGAAATGCCCATGGTTTAGATCCAATTCAGAATGGAGATTTAGACGATTGGGATGCGATGATTGATATTAATGTGAAAGGACTTTTGTATGTTTCAAAAGCTATAATTCCGCAAATGGTGGAGAGACAGTCTGGACATATTATTAATATTGGTTCAACCGCTGCAAAAGAAGTATATCCGAACGGGAATGTGTATTGCGGTTCTAAACATGCTGTTGACGCTATTACAGCAGGAATGCGAATCGACCTAAATCCGTTTGGAATTAGAGTTGGCGGAATTCATCCAGGAATGGTGGCGACAGAATTCAGTGAAGTTCGTTTTAAAGGCGATGCCGAAAGAGCGGCAAATGTATACAAAGGATTTGATCCGTTGCAAGCTGAGGATATTGCAGATATTATTCACTTTGTGGTTTCAAGACCATATCATGTTAATATTGCAGATTTGGTTGTCATGAGCACCGCGCAGGCGTCTTCGACTATTGTGAAGAAAAATAATTTATAGTTGCAAAGTGACAGAGAAACAAAGTTTCAAAGTTTACTTCGATTAGTTTTTTTAACACATAGAGACATAGATTTTCTTTGTGTTTAAGGCATTTTATTTCGCATCAATTCACATAGCTATGTGTATTAAGTAAAAGTGAAATGCCTTTCTTATAGGTTTCAATGATCTATGATTCTATGTGTTTAAAAATAAATTAGTGAAAATTAGTGTAATTCGTGGCAAACTAAAAACGCAAAAATGATAAATAAGCGCCTTTTAATTAAGAATCTTCTCGCTCATAATGACGAAAGCAGTTTTTATGATAAGAAAAGGCAGTTGAATCTTCATTCGAGAGAAGGAAAAGGTAAGTTTCTCAAACATATTTGTGCCTTGTCCAATTCGAACCCAAACAATAATTCTTATATCGTAGTTGGAGTAGAAGATCAGGATAACGAAATTGTCGGTGATGATTTTTTTGATGACAGCAGAATTCAGAACCTAGTCAATGCTTTTTTAGAAAATCCGCCTAAAATTCAATACGAAAACGTTCCTTTTCCGAATCTTCCAAAAGACAAAGTAATCGGTCTGGTTACCATCAAGCCTAAAAGCAAAATCTCTTATTTCAAAAAAGGAATTCATACTATTCTTGCGAATAGTGTCTTTGTTAGGCGTGGTAGTAATTCGATTCCGCTAGAAGAGCATGAGGAAGTCGAAAAAAACAATCAGAATACAGAAACGGTAATCGGGATTGAAAACAGTTCTCGAAACAGCATTCAATACACTTTAGATGGTGTTATCGATTTTATGAATTTCCGACATAAAGATATGTCGCCAAAATATCGTGTTTTTAAAGAATTGTTTGTCATCTGTTGGGCAGGAGTTCCAAAAACAAATCGAGAAAAAACGTTCCTTTCAAGAGTTGATATCGAATTAATCAACGAACAAATTAAGCTTTTTTATTCGGCTCAAGATGTTGTCACAATTGTGTATAATGATGATACTTTTACCATTACAGAATATGTTCCGTTGGGATTAAATGACAAAACGAGTTATTATCCGTTAGAAGAACAAACTATTCATTTTTTTGATAATGGCTACTACAAAATTGACCGTCAAATGCTTTTTCAGCCGCCAGAATTCAATCGAAAAATGCTGTATCATATTTACAATTCGAATATGGCATTGTTAGCAAAACTTCAAAAAGAAATTACTTTGTCGAATCGAGAAATGAAAGATTTAGAAAATCTTCCGTCAACTTTTATGATTTGCTATTTGAATGGTTTTGAAGATGCTCGACAAAAATTGATTGATGCGAAAATGCTTCTCAAACCTTTTAAACATGTTTATTCTTCTTTTAAGGAAGCTTTAAGGGTTTTGCGAAAAATGAAGTATGATGTTCAGTGAGAAAAAAAGGTTTTAAGGTACTAAGGTTCAGAGTTACAAAGTAAAAAGTACAAAGTTTTTTCTAGTAATCAATTCATTCCGTAGAAATGTCTGGTCGGTAGAAAGACGTTCCGTAGGAACGTTTGATGAATGATGCCAAATATTTCTATCAATAAAACACGTGTCCCTACAGGACACAATGTCGTGAAAACTTGTTTGTTGCTACCAACGAAATATTCCTACGTAATATAAATAGGATGCTATAATTTCTATCAATAAAAAAGATGACTACAGTGCAAAATGATACACAAAATGGATTCTACTACTTACGAAATATTTTTACAGAATATAAGTAGAATGCTAATTTTTATTGAAAATTCAAATATTGCTTAACCTCTTCATACGGAAATATGAGTTCTTTTGGACCATCTGCATACGAAGCAGCTTCATAAGAGTTGTAGTATAAAAGCAAACCTTGTGAAGTATAAAAAATGTTTTGTGGCAATTGGAATTTATCATTTTCAAACATTAAACCAGTTGCATTTATATTGGCACTTTCGGGAATATTATATTTAGATCGAAAGCTTTTTTCAGCGAAAGCTTTAAATTCTTTTTCATTTTTGAATAAATGATTGTTAAAAATCGTTTTTCCAGTTTTACGATTGAATAATAACGAACGATATCCTTGGTAACCATGCGCACCTCCGGTAAAAGTATAATGATCAATTTTTAGGTTTAAAACCTGATCAGATTGAAATTCGACGTTTGCTATTATTTTTGCTTCCCACCCAAAAGTATCTTCTGGAAATTTTTGATGCATTTCTTCGTAAGAAGCAATAAACGATTTTGCCAGTGATTCATAATCATCGACTTTTACTGAGTCTTCTTCAAAAAATACAATCTCTTTAATAACAGCAAAGACTTTTTTATTGATGCTGTCTGATATTACTTTAATGTTTTTGGCAACTGGAACTTCTATTGTGATATTCGGGCAATCGTTTTTGCACGGAATAGTAGATTTTTCTTCAAACGTTTCATTTTCAAATGAAAGCTCTTTTTTGCAACTTGTAAAAATCAAACACAAAAAGATTGTAAATATGTAATTTTTCATATCAAAAAGTGTTAATTATCTACAAAGATAAGTAGTTGTGTCCCGATAAAATAAATTAAGCGGTAAATTTGTAAAACAATTAAGGATTTAAAATTTATAACTATATGAAATTCAATACAAAAGTAATACATGGTGGTCAGCATCATGATCCAAGTACAGGTGCCGTTATGCCGCCAGTGTATCAAACTTCAACATTTGTGCAGACAAGTCCGGGAAAACCTTTGGCAGATTACGAATATAGCCGAGCTTCAAACCCGACTCGTACGGCTTTAGAAGAGGCTTTGGCTAGTATTGAAAACGGAACTCGCGGATTGGCATTTTCATCTGGTCTTGCAGCAACAGATTGCATTTTAAGATCTTTTAAAGCTGGTGACGAAATTATCGCCATGGACGATTTGTATGGTGGAACATATAGAATGTTTTCTAGAGTTTATAAAGATTCTGGAATTAAATTTCATTTTGTTGATATGACGAATATCGAAAAATTGAAAAGTTTGATGAATGAAAACACGAAATTAATCTGGGTAGAAACGCCAACAAATCCATTAATGAAATTGGCAGATATTCAGGAAATTGCAAAAATCACTCAGGAAAAAAAGATTCTCCTTGCTGTTGATAACACTTTTGCGACACCATATTTGCAAAAACCTCTTGATTTAGGGGCAGATATTGTGATGCACTCAGCGACGAAATATCTTGGAGGACATTCTGATGTTATTGCTGGAGCATTAATTGTAAAAGATAAAGCACTCGGAGAACAATTACATTTTCAACAATTTGCAACAGGCGCAACACTTGGACCAATGGATAGTTTCTTGGTTTTAAGAGGAATTAAAACTTTAGCTTTGAGAGTTCAAAGACATTGTGAAAATGGAGAAAAAGTGGTTGAATATTTAAGCAATCATCCTAAGATTAAAACGGTTTACTATCCGGGTTTAAAAAATCATCCGTTTCACGAAATCGCTAAAAAACAAATGAAGGCTTTTGGCGGAATGGTTTCATTTGATTTTAAATCAGGGAAAAAAGAAGATTCTATTGCATTCTTAGAAAAACTAAAAGTGTTCACATTGGCAGAATCTCTTGGAGGAGTAGAATCACTGGCCAATCATCCTGCTTTAATGACACATGCTTCAATTCCTGCAGATAAAAGAGCAGAAGTTGGTATTACAGACGATTTAGTTCGATTAAGTGTTGGTATCGAAGATGCAGACGACTTAATTGCAGATTTAGAACAGGCACTTTCTTAAAAAAGAAATTCCAATAAAAAAATCCCAAATTCCAAAACTAATAAAGTCGGAATTTGGGATTTTTTATTTCAAATTTAGAACATAAATAGTATTGGGAAATTCCAAAAAATGAAAAATCCCAAACTCCATTTTGATTTTGGAATTTGGGATTTTTTTATTTGGATTTTAAAATTCTAAATAATAAATATATCCGAAGTTGAACCAAACCTGCCAGTCGTTAGATTTGTTTTCTTTATAAATATCTTTATTAGGATTTAATCCGTCGATCCAGTCTGAATTATACATTTGAAAACGTGTTTCGAACATTAAATCACTCATATCAGTTAGTTTGTAATGTACTCCAACAGCAGCTGTTGCAGATAGAACTACGCCCGATTCTGTAGAAAATCCATGTGCGCGTCCATCAGAAGGCGTTAAATATTTTCCAGGTGTTACTGATGGAAGTGTAATGTCTCCTAAATGAGAACCAACTTTTGCTGAATAATAACTTACCTGAAAACCTAAACTTCCGTACGGACTAAAACTACCAATTGTGTTTTCGAAGTCATGAATTTTCATAAATGGAGAAAATTCCACTTGAGCACCCAATCCCAAAATAGAAGAACTTGCGTGCATATTTTTTAATTGCTGAGCAAATAGTGCGTCTGGTTTTCTTTCAACCCATTGGCCAAAATGTTTTAGAGTGGTTCTGCTAAAAGAAAGATCAGTTCTAACTTTAAAATGCTCTGTGAAATAGCTTTCTCTATTATTATTAGCAGAGAAGTTAATAAAGTGCATAATTCCGACACCGAAACCAGAATTTCCAGCATTAGTATTAAAGTTATGTCTTTCACCAAAATCAGACTGTAAAGTAACGGGTCCGGCATAGATTCCGATCTCTTGTGCTAGTCCTTGAGCTGATGTTGCAGTTGCTATGCCTAGCAAGGCAAATAATGTGATAAATAGGTGTTTAGACATTTTTGAGGGCTTACAAATCACGGCAAATATATAAAAAACATAAACGATTCAAAATATTAAATCGATGTATTGAAAAATAAGTAGCAAAATACATAATTTACTAACTTTTAGTGGGCGATTTGCATGTAAAGACCTACATGTAAAATGTCTTTTTTAACAATGTTTGAAAAAAACACAAATCGATTCAAAAAAGTGAAAAATATAACAGCGAATCATTATTTGATATATCTTTGTGTGTTTAAACGAAAACGTTTTCTTAAACTGTTTTTACATTTACAAAAACAAAATATAAATCAAAATTATCTGAAAATTTATTTCAAATATGGAAGAAAAAATAAATGAATTTATGGCTCTAATTGAGTCAAAAAATCCAAACGAGCCAGAATTTCTTCAAGCGGTTAGGGAATTTGCAGAAACTGTAATTCCTTTTATTTCTGAGAGAAAAAAATATGATGGTAAGAACATTCTTTTAAGAATCGCTGAACCAGAACGTTCAATCATTTTTAGAGTTCCTTGGGTAGATGATAAAGGAGAAATTATCGTAAACAGAGGTTTTAGAATTCAAATGAACTCTGCAATCGGACCTTATAAAGGTGGAATCAGATTTCATCATTCTGTAAATTTATCTGTTTTAAAATTCTTGGCTTTCGAACAAGTTTTCAAAAACAGTTTGACAACACTTCCAATGGGTGGTGGAAAAGGAGGTTCTGATTTTGATCCAGAAGGAAAATCTGATGGAGAAATCATGCGTTTCTGTCAATCTTTCATGACTGAATTATGCCGTCATATTGGTCCAGACTTAGATGTTCCTGCCGGAGATATTGGAGTTGGAGCTAGAGAAATTGGATATTTATTTGGACAATACAAAAGAATCAGAAATGAATTTACAGGAGTTTTAACTGGAAAAGGTTTGGCTTACGGTGGTTCATTAATCAGACCAGAAGCTACTGGATATGGAGTAGTATATTTTACAGATCAGATGCTTCGTACCATCGGGCAAGATATAAAAGGTAAAGTAGTTGCTATTTCAGGATTTGGAAACGTTGCTTGGGGAGTGGCACTAAAAGTGAACGAACTTGGTGGTAAAGTAGTTACTATTTCTGGTCCTGACGGATATATCTACGATGAAGAAGGAATTTCAGGTGAAAAAATCGACCATATGCTTGAAATGAGAGCAACTGGCGATAATAGAGCAGAAAGATACTTAGAGAAATATCCAAATGCTGTTTTCCACAAAGGAAAAAGTCCTTGGGAAGTAAAAGTAGATATTGCTATTCCGTGTGCTACTCAAAATGAATTAAATGGAGAAGATGCCCAAAAACTAATTGACAACGGAGTTTTATGCGTAACAGAAGCGGCAAATATGCCTTCTACTTTAGATGCCATTAAACTTTTCTTGGATAATAAAGTATTATTCGCTCCTGGAAAAGCAGCAAATGCTGGAGGTGTTGCAGCTTCTGGATTAGAAATGACTCAAAACTCTATTCGTTTAAACTGGACAAGTGAAGAGGTAGATTTGAGATTAAAGGAAATCATGGTTGGAATTCATAACCAATGTAAAAAGTATGGTATTGAAGAAGACGGATATGTAAACTACGTAAAAGGAGCAAACATTGCCGGATTTGTTAAAGTTGCCGATGCTATGCTTGCACAAGGTGTAGTTTAAGATTAATTTTAGAATGATAAAAATGCCTTCGATCAAAAGTCGAGGGCATTTTTTATTGGTACCAAAAATTAAATAATGTCGTTTGTAGTATATTTGTCTATCCGAATACATTTAATAATGAAAAAGCTAGTTTTCTGTGTTTTATTTTTAGCATTAATTCAATTTTGTCAGGCACAGAATAAATCGTCTTGGCAAGGATATTTTTCATTTAATGAAATCAAGGATGTTTCAGAATCTTCAACAGCTGTTTTTGCAGCTTCAGAAAATGCTTTGTTTTCTAAAAATACAACCACAAATGTTTTAAAAACAATTACGACAGTTGACGGATTATCTGGTCAGACAATTTCTGCAGTTTATTATAGTGAAACGTTCAAAAAAACTTTGGTTGGTTACGAAAATGGTTTGATGATTCTAATCAATGAAAGTGATGGTAGTATGTTGAAAATTGTCGATATTATTAATAAACAGCTTCCAGCAAATACAAAAAAAATCAATCATTTTATGGAGTATAATGGCTTGGTTTATGTTTCTTGCGATTTCGGAATTGTACAGTTTAATTTGGCGACTTCTCAATTTGGTGACACCTATTTTATAGGAGATAATGGTGCAGAAATCAGTGTTAAACAAACTACTTTATACAATGGATTTATCTTTGCAGCAACCTCAAGTGGTATCAGAAGAGCGAATAGTACAAACGCAAATCTGATTGACTATAATCAATGGGCGATGATAAATGCGGGAAATTGGTCGAGTGTTGAAGCTTTGGATACAGAACTCATCGCAATAAATGATTCGGGAAATATACATCGTTACAATTCGAGTACATTTATAAGTTTTTTTCAGTTGCCTCAGGCATCTGTTGATATGAGGGCAAAAAATCATAATCTGTTTGTTACTACTTCAAATGCGGTTTATGTTTATAATAATCAAATGGTTTTAAATCGGCAGATTACAAACATGCAGGTTTTGGATAATACTTTGAATTTTAGCTGCGCAACTGCGATTGGTGACCGAATTTTTATTGGAACAAAAGAAAAAGGAATGTTTTTTTCTACGCTCAGCAATGCAACGACTTTTGAAAATAATACACCAACCGGACCTGTAAAGAATAACATTTTTTCTATAGATGTAAGTCCAAGTAATTTATGGGCTGTTTATGGTGATTATGATACTTCTTATGATCCATATCCTTTAGATAATTATGGTGTAAGTCGTTACGGTGTTTCGGGCTGGCTGAATATTCCGTATTCCGAAGTTTATGATGCCAAATCTATAACCAGAGTATTGATCAATCCGAGTAATGAAAAACAGGTTTTTGCAAGTTCCTTTTTTTCAGGATTATTAAAGATTGAAAATGATGTCCCTAATTTTTTATTTAACGAAAAAAATAGCGGACTCGAATCGATTACAAATGCTGGAGCAGATTATATAGATGTACGTATTAATGCAAATGCGTACGACAGATCAGGGAATCTTTGGGTTACAAATAGCAGGGTCAATAATGGTTTAAAGGTTTTGAAAACAAACGGACAATGGGGAAGTTATTCTATGACTCCGATTTTTGATATTGCTGAAAATATTAGCTATTCTAGCATAGTTGTCGATCGAAACAATGTAAAATGGCTTGGAACCAATCGAGATGGTGTAGTGGGATTTAATGAAACAACCAATGCATTTAAAAAAATAACAGTGGGTACAGATGCTGGCAATCTTCCAATTGCAGACGTAAGAACAATTGCTTTAGATACAAAAAACCAGCTTTGGATTGGAACGACAAAAGGTTTGAGAGTATTGTCGAATATTGGAAGTTTTCAGTCGGAAAACCAGTTGAAGGCCAATCCGATTATTATTATGGAAGACAATTTGGCGCAGGAATTACTATACGAGCAATTTATTACTTCAATAGCAGTAGATGGTGCCAATAATAAATGGATTGGAACAGCAGATTCTGGTGTGTTTATGGTTTCTTCAAACGGGCAGGAAACCAAATATCATTTTACTATTAACAACTCTCCGCTGCCAAGTAATTATGTAAATGATATTAAAATAAATAGCAAGACAGGGGAAGTTTTTATTGTTACCAATAAAGGAATGGTTTCATTCAATGGAATTTCAACAGGGGCAAATGATAATCTTAATAATGTTTATGTTTATCCAAATCCCGTGCGTCCTACTTATTCAGGAACAGTAAAAGTTGCAGGATTAATTGATAAAGCCAATATCAAAATCACAGATATCGAAGGAAATTTAGTTTACGAAACCACATCAGAAGGAGGAACAATCGAATGGGATACAACTGCTTTTGGAAAATATAAAGTAGCATCAGGTGTTTACATGGTTTTTATTTCCGCGCAAGATGGAGGAGAAACAAAAGTGAAAAAGGTGATGATTATTCGATAAAATTATAATTATAAAATTCAAAATCACAAATCTCTCGAATGCTTTTTAATTCTCTAAATTTTGCAATTTTCCTGCCAGTTGTATTTATACTTTATTGGTTTGTTGCAAACAAATCTTTAAAATTTCAAAATATATTATTACTAATATCAAGTTACTTTTTTTATGCTTGTTGGGATTGGAGATTTTTATTTCTATTGATTTTTTCTACAATGTTAGATTATTTTTCTGGAATAAAAATAGCAGAATCTAATAATCTAAAGGCTCGAAATTTTTGGTTTTGGTTAAGTATATCTATAAATCTTGGTTTTCTAGGTGTCTTTAAATATTATAATTTCTTCATTGAATCTTTTGCAGCAGGTGTTGCTAATTTTGGTTTGACAATAAATCCTTTAATATTAGATGTTTTGCTGCCTGTTGGAATTTCGTTTTATACTTTTCATGGTTTGTCTTATGTAATTGATATTTATAAAGGCAGAATTAAAGCAGAAAAGAATCTTGTTGATTATTCTGTATTTGTAAGCTTCTTTCCTTTATTAGTTGCAGGACCTATTGAACGAGCTACCCATTTGTTACCTCAAATTAAAAAAGAAAGATTTTTTGATTACTCGAAAGCAGTTGATGGATTAAGACAAATATTATGGGGACTATTTAAAAAAGTGGTTATAGCAGATCAATGTGCTCAATATGCTAATGATATTTTTAACAATTCTGCAGAATATCCAGGAAGTACACTTGTGTTAGGTGCAATATTTTTTGCATTTCAAATTTATGGAGACTTTTCAGGTTACTCTGATATAGCAATAGGAACAGCACGTCTTTTTGGAATTGATTTATTAAGAAATTTTGCTTTCCCTTATTTTTCGAGAGATATTGCAGAATTCTGGAGAAGATGGCATATTTCTCTCTCAACATGGTTTAGGGATTATTTATACATTCCTTTGGGTGGAAGCAAAGGCGGAACTTGGATGAAAATTAGAAACACTTTTATCATTTTCTTAGTGAGCGGGTTTTGGCATGGAGCCAATTGGACTTTTATAGTGTGGGGATTTTTGCATGCATTATACATTATGCCTTCTGTTATTTTTAAAACAAACCGCAAAAACCTAGATGTCGTAGCTCAAAATAGATTTGTTCCCACGTTAAAAGAAATTCTTCAGATGAGTTTGACATTTAGTTTGGTTGCTTTTGCGTGGATATTCTTTAGGGCAAATAATTTAGAACATGCTTTAGCTTATATTTCAGAGATATTTTCAAAATCGTTGTTTACCTATCCTAAATATTATAAGATCGATTCGAAAAAAGTATTATTCATGATACTGTTTCTTTTTATTCTTGTAGAGTGGATAGGAAGAAAAAATGAATTTGCTATTGAGAAAATTGGTTGTAAAACTCCAAAGTTGTTGAGATGGTGTTTTTATTATTTAATCATTTTTGCAATTTTTAATTTTTTAGGAAAAGAACAACAGTTTATTTATTTTCAATTCTAGTGCATGAAAAAATTTATATTAAAGACGACTCTTTTTTTAGCTCCAATTGTGCTTCTTTTTTTAATTACCTTTACTTTTTACAGTGATTCTGAATCTCCAGATTTAATCCGTTTAGGATATTTTCCAAATATTTATAAAGATTATAGAAACGTGTTTTCTAAAGATTTAAGTCGTGAAATTTATTTTTACAAACTCTCGAACACAAAAATAAAAAAGGCGAAAATCTTAACGATAGGAGACTCTTTTTCTCAGCAAGGTAATTATGGATATAATAATTACTTGGCAGAAAAATATAGTGTTTTAAATTTAGATAGGTTTCTTTCAAGAAATTCAGTGCAAACTTTATATGAATTATTGAATGGGGATTTTTTTAGCACATACAAAATAGAATATGTAGTTCTTGAAAGTGTAGAGAGAGATTTTATTTCAAGTGTGCAAAACATTGATGTTTCAAAAAAAATAACTAATATTCAGTTAGATAGTATAATCAAGAGCCAAAAAAAAATACTTGACGAGAATTATAGATATAACTTTTTTTCGAGTACTACCATAAAGTTCCCTTTTTCAATGCTTCAATATTATTTGGATAAAAATTATTTGTCTAATAAAATGGTTTATAATGTAACTCTTAAGACAAATAATTTATTTAGTAATAATTCGGATAAATTACTTTTTTATGGTGACGATTTGTGGAAACTGAAAAAAAATAATGATTTAAGAGAGGTTTTGAAGCTTAATAACATCTTAAATGATTTGACAGTGAAACTGAAAAGCAAAAATGTAAAATTGATTGTGCTTCCAGCTCCAGATAAATATGATTTGTATTATAGTTATATTATGGATAAAACTGAATTGGAAGAACCGATGTTCTTTAAATATTTAGAATCGGTAAAAAAGGATTATCTATTCATTAATTCAAAAAAACTTCTTTCACATCAGTTAGAAAGTGAAAAAGATATTTATTTTTATGATGATACCCATTGGTCACCAGTAGCATCTAAAATTATAGCATGTGAAATTAAAAGTGTAATAATCAAGGAATAAAAAATGATAAGTAATTTCTTTTTAATCAATAAAATTGATAGAATAATTTTTTGTTGTGTTAATTGATAATAAATGATGCAAGTCAAAACAAAAGCCATAGTAATTTCATCTCTAAAATTTCAGGAAAAAAGCTTGATCGTAAAATGCTTTACACTTTCAAGCGGACTGAAATCTTACTTTGTGCGTGACGCTTTTTCAAGTCGAAAGGCAAGTCAGAAGATTGCTTATTTTCAGCCATTTTCTATTTTAGAAATTGAAGCAGTTCATAAGAATAAAGGCACTTTAGAGAATTTTAAAGAAATAAAAAGTGCGATTCCGTTTCAGAGTATTCATACTGATATTGTGAAAAGTACGATGGTAATGTTTCTTTCAGAAATGTTGCATTATTCCATTCAAGAAGAAGAAAAAAACGAACAGCTTTTTCTGTTTTTAGAAACCGCGCTGACTTGGCTCGACCACCATGATGAAATTTCCAATTTTCATTTAATTCTACTTTTAGAAATTACAAAATATCTTGGTTTTTATCCGGATCTTTCAGAAAATAATCTTCCTTTTTTTGAAATGAATGAAGGCGTTTTTACGCTTTTTCAAAATGGAAATGTGTTGTCGGAACACGAAACCAATTTGTTTAAAAAATTATTACAATTAAAATTCGATAACGACCAAAAAATCTTTCATGTTGTAGAAAGGCAAATCCTTCTGAAAATTATAATTGATTACTACAGTCTGCACTTGGAAGGATTTAAAAAACCTAAATCTTTAGAGATTTTAAAAGAAGTTTTCTCTTAAACCAGTCCAAAGACCAATTATTGTTGCGGAATCTACTCAAAATTTCCCGAAATCGGTCTTTTTTCCTTCATCTTTTATCTATTTTCCTCAAAATTCCTTACTTTCGCACCTCGTTTAAGAAAAGGATAAAATGAGTACAAAATTTACTGAATACAAAGGACTTGACTTACCAACTGTAGCGTCTGAAGTTCTTGATTTTTGGAAGAAAGAAAATATATTTGAAAAGAGTGTAACAACTCGCGAAGGTGCTGAGCCTTTCGTATTTTTTGAAGGTCCGCCTTCAGCAAACGGATTACCTGGAATTCACCACGTAATGGCACGTGCGATTAAAGATATTTTTTGCAGATATAAAACTCAAAAAGGTTTTCAAGTTAAAAGAAAAGCTGGATGGGATACTCACGGTTTACCTGTAGAATTGGGTACCGAAAAAGAATTAGGAATTACAAAAGAAGATATTGGTAAAACGATTTCTATCGAAGAATATAACGAAGCGTGTAAAAAAACCGTTATGCGTTATACAGACGTATGGAATGATTTGACCGAAAAAATGGGGTATTGGGTTGATATGGAAGATCCGTATGTGACTTATAAACCAAAATATATGGAGTCTGTTTGGTGGCTTTTGAAACAAATCTACGATAAAGGTTTGTTGTACAAAGGATACACGATTCAGCCATATTCTCCAAAAGCAGGAACAGGATTATCTTCTCACGAAGTAAACCAGCCTGGAGCGTATCGTGATGTAACTGATACTACAATTGTAGCTCAGTTTAAAACACTTCCGGAAACTTTACCTTCATTCTTGCAAGGTTTTGGAGATATTCACATTTTAGCTTGGACGACAACTCCTTGGACACTTCCGTCAAACACCGCTTTGACAGTTGGTCCAAAAATCGATTATGTTTTAGTTAAAACTTTCAATCAATATACTTTTGAGCCAATCAATGTTGTTTTGGCTAAAAACTTAGTTGGAAAACAATTCGGAAAAGGATTTTTCTTAAGTGAAGATGATGCTGATTTTGACAATGTGAAAAACGGCGACAAAAAACTTCCGTACAAAATCTTAACCGAAGCAAAAGGAAAAGATTTAGTAGAAATCCGTTACGAGCAATTATTGCCTTATGTATTGCCTTATGAAAATGCAGAAAATGCATTTAGAGTAATCGCAGGTGATTTCGTTACAACTGAAGACGGAACAGGAATTGTGCATACAGCTCCAACTTTTGGTGCAGATGATGCTAAAGTAGCAAAAGAAGCAAAACCAGAAGTTCCGCCAATGTTGGTTTTAGACGAAAACGGAACGCCGGTTCCATTAGTAGATTTACAAGGTAAATTCACTTCTCATTTAGGTGATTTGGCTGGTAAATACGTTAAAAACGAATATTACGATGCAGGACAAGCTCCAGAGAAATCTGTAGATGTTGAAATTGCTATTCGTTTAAAAGAAGAAAACAAAGCTTTTAAAGTTGAAAAATACGTGCACAGTTATCCACACAGCTGGAGAACAGACGAGCCGTTATTATACTATCCTCTAGATTCATGGTTCATCAAAGTAACCGATGTAAAAGATAGAATGTTCGACCTGAACGAAACTATCAATTGGAAACCTAAATCTACTGGTGAAGGACGTTTTGGAAATTGGCTTAAAAATGCCAACGATTGGAACTTATCTCGTTCTAGATATTGGGGAATTCCGTTGCCAATTTGGAGAACAGAAGATAAAACAGAAGAAGTTATTATCGGTTCTGTTGAAGAATTGTACAATGCAATCGAAAAATCGATCGAAGCAGGTTTCCAAAAAGAAAATCCATTTAAAGGATTTGAAATCGGAAACATGTCTGAGGACAATTACGATTTAATCGATTTACACAAAAATGTGGTTGATGGACTTACTTTAGTTTCGGCTTCTGGGAAACCAATGAAGCGCGAAAGTGATCTAATCGACGTTTGGTTTGATTCTGGAGCAATGCCTTATGCACAATGGCATTATCCTTTTGAAAACAAAGAAAAAATTGATGACAACAAAGATTTTCCAGCAAATTTCATTGCAGAAGGAGTAGACCAAACTCGTGGATGGTTCTATACTTTGCATGCAATCGGAACTTTGGTTTTTGATAAAATCGCTTACAAAAACGTAGTTTCAAACGGTCTTGTTTTGGATAAAAATGGAATTAAAATGTCTAAGAGTAAAGGAAATACGATAGACCCATTTAAAACCATTGCAGAAAACGGTCCAGATGCTACACGCTGGTATATGATTATGAATGCAAATCCGTGGGATAACTTGAAGTTTGACCTTGAAGGAATTGCTGAGGTTAAACGTAAATTCTTCGGAACACTTTACAATACCTATTCATTCTTCTCGTTATATGCTAACATCGATGGATTTAAATACGAAGAAGCTGAAATTCCGTTAAACGAAAGACCTGAAATCGATCAGTGGATTATTTCTGAATTACATTCGTTAATCAAATTTGTTGACGAATGCTACGAAGATTACGAGCCTACAAAAGCAACAAGAGCGATTTCTGACTTCGTTCAGGAGAATTTAAGTAACTGGTACGTTCGTTTGTGCCGTCGTCGTTTCTGGAAAGGTGAATACGCAAAAGATAAAATTGCAGCTTACCAAACGCTTTACACTTGTTTGCTTACAGTGAGTAAATTAAGTGCTCCAGTAGCTCCATTTTTTATGGATAAATTGTATCGCGATTTAACAACTTCTACGGGAACCGAGGATTTTGCTAGTGTTCACTTGGCCGAATTCCCAAAATTTGTCGAAAACTTTGTTAATAAAACGTTGGAAAGCAAAATGCAGAAGGCGCAAACGATCTCTTCTTTGGTGTTATCACTACGTAAAAAAGAGATGATCAAAGTTCGTCAACCTCTGCAAAAGGTAATGATTCCAGTACTTGACGAGAATCAGCGTGCTGAAATCGAAGCGATTTCTGACTTGGTAAAAGCGGAGGTAAACGTGAAAGAAATCGAACTTTTAGACGATGCTTCGGGTGTTTTAGTGAAACAAATCAAGCCTAATTTTAAAGCACTTGGACCGCGTTTTGGAAAAGATATGGGTCTGATTTCTAAAGAGATACAAGGTTTTTCTGCAGAGCAAATCAATCAGCTGGACAAGGAAGGAACGCTAGATATTGTTATTGCAGGAAATAGTGTAACTTTATCATTAGAAGACGTCGAAATTACATCACAAGATATCGAAGGATGGTTGGTTGCAAATTCAAACGGAATAACAGTTGCGCTTGATATTACACTTACCGAAGAATTAAAAAATGAAGGTATCGCGAGAGAATTAGTTAATAGAATTCAGAATATCCGTAAAGATTCAGGATTCGAGGTAACGGATAAAATAAATGTACAAATTAAAAGAGATGGCATCTTAGAAGAAGCTGTTTCAAAAAACGAAGACTATATAAAGTCAGAAACATTAACAGACAAACTGGTTTTTGTGGATGCTTTAGAAAACGGCACAGAAATTGAGTTTGATGATATTAGAACAATGATATTAATTTCAAAATAAGTATAATACCATGATAGATGAAATTACAAGATACTCAGACGCTGACTTAGCGGAGTTCAAAGAAATAATTCAAGCAAAAATTAAAAAAGCGCAAGAAGATCTTGATTTAATCAAGAGTGCTTATATGAATGATTTAAATAACGGAACTGACGATACATCTCCAACTTTCAAAGCTTTTGAAGAAGGAAGTGAAACAATGTCTAAAGAAGCAAACTCTCAATTGGCAATTCGTCAGGAGAAGTTTATCCGTGATTTAAAAAATGCGCTTTTCCGTGTAGAAAACAAAACTTACGGTATTTGCAAAGTAACAGGTAAATTAATCAGCAAAGAAAGGCTTAAAATCGTTCCTCATGCAACAATGAGTATTGAAGCTAAGAACTTGCAAAGATAAAATCACGTAGAAATACGTAAGAGAAAAACGCTCCTTTAAGGGGCGTTTTTTTTTGTTTAATGTTTAACTATTTCGTAGAATACTGTTGGATTTAGTAGATTGAAAGAAATTATTTATATATAGTCAAAATAAGCTTAATTAGAAATACTTCTTTTTGTAAGAATTTTTTAAGACTAATAAATTGAGCTTTAGCTATTAAATGATAATAAAAAAACCGCCTTACAAAAGGCGGTTTTGGTTTTTATATTTGAAAACGTATTAAGCTAGGTTTTTTTCAACGTCAGCTTTGTGTTTTCTTAATATAGCTCTTGTCATACCTAAATTTGCTTTTGAAGCGTCGGCTGCAAGGTAGATCATGAACTTTTTATTTGGAGAAATATCAATTATATGAATTTGATTAGATAATGTAATCAAAATATCTTCGATATCCTGGTTTAAGTTTAGAGCTTTTACGGCGCTTAATTTTGCTTTTACAACTTCTAAGTTATAAGCTGCGGCAAGTTCTGGGTCAAAACTTGGGTCAATTGTTAAATTTCCAAAACTTAATCCAGATTCAATTTCTGTTACAGCGACAGCAATAAAGCCGTTAACGTTAGTTTTCATTTCATTTAAAAACACGTTTAAAAAATCATTACTCATAGTCATTTGGGTTTGTTTGTTAATAGATTTATGTTATTTCAATAGGGAATTTTTGCTTAATTCAGCAGATACTTCTTCTGTAGAACGCATCAATAATGCAAGGTTGCTTCCTTCTTTAGAAAAAGCAACAATAAAATTGGAACCACTGATTTTGTTTCCAACAATAACGCCTTCTGCACTTTTTAGGTATAATTGCTTTAAAGAGCCTTTTTCTAAATCGATTAGAAATTTTTCGCTCATTGATAAGATAGCTGCGCTCATTGCGGCGATACTATCTCCATAATCAAGATTTAAGGAAGTGATTAATTTTCCTTTGCCATTTAAGATTAATGCTGCAGTAGATTTTGTGCTTACAAGAAAGTCGTTTAGTGTAGTTGTAATTTCATTCATGATTTTGTAGGATTTAGGGAGGAACGTTAAATTTAGTTTGTTTTGGTATTTATTTTGAAAATTAATTTTGAATCATCCTAAACAAGTGTTAATTTTCTTTAACAAATATAAATTAAATTATGTATCATTGTAATACCAAATCATTAATAATTTAAATTATTTACTGTAAAAAACTTACATTATGGCTAAAGTACTGAAATTCAAAGAGGTAAATTCTGATGTGGAGCGCAGAATGAAAGATTTTGAAAAACTACGCATTAAGTTTAAGGCTGATGTGAAAAAAGGTGAAGCGAAGAAGCTTGCTGCCGGAAAAGAAAGCAAAGGAATATTCAAGTCTATTTCAGATTTTTTCTCCGACAGTCCGAAAACGCCAGCAAAAGCTGCTGTGAAAAAATAAACTATCTGGTTTAGATTAGCACTTAAAATCAGTTTAGTTTTATTAGAAAACAATTAACGCTCCCTTAGGAGCGTTTTTTTTGATTAAATTGTTATTTTTGCCCATCAAAAAATTATAAAATGTCATTACGAAAAGCGTATTTCCTTATATTTCTAGTTTTAATTGTTGATCAGCTTTCTAAAATCTATGTCAAAACCAATTTTGTTCTTGGAGAAGAAGTGGTGATTTTTGACTGGTTTAGAATTCATTTTATTGAAAATGAAGGAATGGCTTGGGGAACAAAAATTCCTGGAGAATATGGAAAACTAATTTTGACAGTTTTTAGAATCTTTGCCGTTTTCGGAATTGGCTGGTGGCTTTCTGATGTGGTAAAAAAGCGTCAGTCAACTTATTTAATAGTTGCTATTGCTTTGATTTTTGCGGGAGCAGCAGGAAATATTATTGATTCTGTTTTCTACGGAGTTATTTTTGATGATAGTACGCACAATTTAGCCACTATCTTTTCTCCAGTTCCATACGGAACATGGTTTCACGGTTTGGTCGTAGATATGTTTTATTTTCCAATTTGGGAAGGTGAACTTCCAACTTGGCTTCCGATTTTTGGAGGTAAACACTTTGCTTTTTTTAATGCTATTTTCAATGTTGCCGATATGGCAATCTCAACTGGAGTAGGAATACTTTTAGTTTTCAATAAAAAAGCATTTCCAAAACACAACTAAATTAATTTAAAATAATAGAATTCCAAATTCCAATATCTGCTTGCAGTGAATATTGGAATTTGGAATTTGTCATTTTTGAGGTTTAATATTATTGTGTTATTTTTACGATACAAAAAATCAAACTATGCAAAGTCCGTCTTTCTCTATTTATGATGCTTCTGCAGGATCAGGAAAGACCTATACATTGGTAAAAGAGTATTTGAAAATTATTCTTTCTTCGCCAAAAAATGATGCATACCGAAATATCTTAGCGATAACATTTACCAACAAGGCGGTTCATGAAATGAAAAGTCGTATTGTTGGTAATTTGTCTGAATTTGCAAAAGATGATCCTTCTCCAAAGGCTGTTGATTTAATGGAAGATCTGGCTCGCGACACAGGACTTTCGATAATTAAAATCAAAACAAAATCACAACAGATTATAAAGCACTTAATTCATAATTATGCAGCTTTTGATATTTCTACCATCGATAAATTTACTCATAAAGTTATTCGTGCTTTTGCTCATGACTTAAATCTTCCAATGACTTTTGAGGTTACTTTGGATACTGAAAATTTATTGGTTGAAGCTGTTGATGCCATTATTGCGCAAGCCGGAGAGGATGAAACATTGACCAAACTGCTCATCGATTTTACAATGGAAAAAACAGATGACGATAAAAGTTGGGATGTTTCGCGAGAAATTCTGGATACAGGAAGGCTGGTTTTGAATGAAAATAATCGAAATGAAATTCTACACTTTCAAGATAAAACAATTGGAGAGTTTGTTGAGATTAAAAAGAAAATGCAGGCGCTCTGCAAAGAGTTGGAAGATACTAACGCCGGTTTGGCTCTTAAAGCAATTGAGTTAATTGATAAAAACGGAATCGATCTAAAATCATTTTCCAGAGGAACTTTTCCAAATCATTTAGAAAGCATTCGGGACGGGAAATTCAATCCTAAGAATAAAACTTTTCACGAATTCGAAGATATTGCAATTAACAAAACGGCAAAAGACCGTGCGTTAATTGAAAATATTATTCCAGAATTACTTCAAATTTTAAAAGAGGTTTATCAAAACTTTGAAAAAAGAGATTTTTATAAAGCTTTTTTAAAAAATATTACGCCACTTTCTTTGCTTAATACAGTAAGTAATGAATTGGCGAAAATTCAGTCTGAACAAAATATTTTGTCGATTTCTGAATTCAATGCTATTATTCACCGCGAAATCCAGAATCAGCCTGCGCCATTTATTTATGAGCGTTTGGGAGAGCGTTATCGTCATTTTTTTATTGATGAATTTCAGGATACTTCAGAAATGCAATGGCAGAATCTGATTCCGCTTATTGATAACTCGCTTTCAGGTTTAGATGATTTAGGAAATAAAGGAACGCTGATGATTGTTGGAGATCCTAAACAATCTATTTATCGCTGGCGCGGAGGAAAAGCAGAACAATTTATTGAATTAAGTAAAGATGAGGTTGCTTTTTTTCATCATGAAAAAAAAGTAAAACATTTAGATACAAACTATAGAAGTTATAGCGAGGTTATTGAATTTAATAATGCTTTCTTTAAGCTGATTTCGGCCGAATTTACAAATGAAGATTATAAAGATTTATATGAAAATCACAGTTTTCAGAATATCAATTCGAAACAAGGCGGTTATGTAAATATTTCTTTTCTTCCCATCACAGATAAAAATGAATTTACCGATGATGACGAAGGAGTTGATAAATCTGATTTGTATGTGTTGGCGACTTTAAATACAATTCAAGAAGTCGTAGGGCAAGGGTTTGAATATAAAGACATTGTTGTTCTGACACGAAAAAGAGGGCAGGGAATCGCTATCGCTAATTATTTGACAGAACAAGGAATTCCGCTTTTGTCTTCAGAAACTTTAATGGTTCAGAATGCATCAGAAGTTCGGTTGATTGTTCATTTGCTTCGATATTTGAGTAATAGTGCTGATTTGGAATCAAAGGCAAATTTTCTTCATTTTTTAGCTTCAACAAAAGATTTGTCAATGCCGATTCATGATTTTATAGCGATGGGAATGAGTTATAAATCTGAAAAAGAATTTGAAGATTGGCTTTTAACTTTTGATGTTTCTTTTTCTTTTAAAGATGTTCGAAAGAAATCACTTTACGAAGCTGTCGAAATTGTAATTGCTAAGTTTATTCTTCCTTCGGAAGGAAATGCATATGTTCAGTTTTTCTTGGATATAGTTTTAGAAAGAGATATTAGAAATCAATCTGGAATAGCTGATTTTTTGGTTTTCTGGGATAAAAATGCAGAGAAATTTAGTATTCCGTCCCCAGAAGGGAATAATGCTGTTCGTATTATGACTATTCATAAGTCAAAAGGATTGGAATTTCCAGTGGTAATCATGCCTTTTGCAGATGAAGATTACAATCGAAAACCGAAAGATAAATTGTGGCTTGATACAGAAGAAGTTGATTTAGGAGTGCCAAAAGCATTAGTTGATAATAGTAGTATTGTGGAAAGTTTTGGTGAAAGCGCATCGGCTGTTTTTAACCTGAAAAAGCAAGAAGAACTTCTGGATAATATTAATGTTTTGTATGTGGCGCTGACTCGAGCAGAAGAACAGTTGTATGTGATTTCTCAATCTCTTCAAGCAAGGAAAGATGGAGAGTATCCAAATAATATGGCTTCGTTTTTTATTAAATTCTTGATTCATGAAGGAGTTTATGATGAAGAGAAATTAAATTACGAATTCGGAAACAAAACTAGGCTTTCGAAAGTTTCAAGAACGGTTGATTTAGTAAAACCAATTCCGATTGTAAGAGAAGTTTTGAATCCTAAAAACATTAAAATTGCTCAGCGCGAAGCTTTAATGTGGGGAACACATCAACAGGAAGCGATCTCTTATGGGAATATAGTACACGAAATTTTGGCTTTTGTAAAAGATAAATCAGATATCGATCTAGCTGTAATAAAAGCACTCGAAAATGGTTTGATTGTTTACGATCAGGTTCATCAGGTCTTAGAAACGCTGAAAGAAATTGTAAGTCATCCCGAACTGGAAATTTGTTTTGATGGAAGCCATACTGTTTTAAATGAGCAGACCATTGTGCAAAAACAAGGAAGAATTTTAAAACCAGATAGAGTTGTTTTTTTGGAAAATAAAGAGGCCTTCTTGTTGGATTATAAAACTGGTGCAGTAAATACAAAATATCAGCAACAAATTCAGGAATATCAAGATGCGATTGAGGATTTAGGATATAAAGTGTTAAAAAAGGCTTTGGTGTATATAGGGGCGCAAATTGAAGTAGTAAATTTGTGAAAAAATTAATCAGATGTTAAAGAAAAAACGAAGCTTAATATTTGTTAAGTTGTTAATTTTTAACATTTTAAATAAATAAAAAAATGTACGGTAAAATAAAAGAACATCTGCAGAGTGAGTTGCAGACAATCGAAGAAAATGGAATTTTTAAAAAGGAACGAATCATTACGTCTCCACAAGGAGCTGAAATTAAAATTTCAACAGGAGAGACGGTTTTAAACTTTTGCGCTAATAACTATTTAGGGCTTTCATCACATCCGGAAGTAGTACAAGCTGCAAAAGATGCTTTGGATACGCATGGTTTTGGTATGTCGTCTGTTCGTTTTATCTGCGGAACTCAGGATATTCATAAAACATTGGAAAAAAAGATTGCTGATTTTTATGGTACAGAAGATACAATTTTGTACGCGGCAGCTTTTGATGCAAACGGAGGTGTTTTTGAACCTTTATTAGGAGAGAATGATGCAATTATTTCGGATAGCTTAAATCATGCTTCTATTATAGATGGGGTTCGTTTGTGTAAAGCGGCGCGTTATCGTTATGAAAATAACAACATGGAAGATCTGGAGCAGCAATTAATCAAAGCAAATGAAGCCGGAGCTCGTTTTAAATTAATTGTAACAGATGGTGTTTTTTCTATGGATGGTTTAGTTGCGCCTTTAGATAAAATCTGCGATCTTGCTGATAAATACGATGCAATGGTAATGGTTGACGAGTGTCATGCAGCAGGTTTTATTGGAGCTACAGGGAAAGGAACCCTTGAAGCAAAAGGGGTAATGGGAAGAGTGGATATTATTACAGGAACTCTGGGTAAAGCTTTAGGTGGAGCAATGGGAGGCTATACTACAGCAAAAAAAGAAATTATAGAATTGCTTCGCCAGAGGTCAAGACCTTATTTGTTTTCAAATTCTTTGGCTCCTTCGATTGTTGGCGCTTCAATAAAAGTCTTCGAACTATTAGAAAAAGATACAACATTACGTGATAAATTAGAATGGAATACTAATTACTTTAAAGAAGGTATGAAGAAAGCTGGATTCGATATCATAGATGGAGATTCTGCTATTGTTCCGGTAATGTTATATGATGCAAAATTGTCACAAACAATGGCAAATGAACTTTTAAAAGAAGGAATTTATGTTATTGGATTTTTCTTTCCAGTGGTTCCGAAAGATAAGGCTAGAATACGTGTTCAGCTGTCTGCGGCACACGAAAAAGAACATTTGGATAAGGCTATAAACGCGTTTACAGTTGTCGGTAAAATGTTAAAAGTTATATAATTACCACTTTGGTCAAATTTTTGTAGGTTTTTTTTAACATTTCATTTTGTATTTAAAAAATTTGGTGTTACTTTTGCTTGTAATTAACTAAATTGTAATTAAAAAAATTAAGTATGAAACATCTTAACAAACTTTTAGTTGCTGTTTTGATGGCGATGGGTTTAAATGCTCACGCGCAAGATAGCAACAATCCATGGGCGATCTCTTTTGGGGTTAATGCTGTGGATACAAGAACAAGTTCTGGAGCAGGAAGTGGATTTTTTGATCAGCACTTCTCTCAACCATTCGCAGTAAAAGACAACTGGAATATTCTTCCTTCTCTATCTTACATTGGAGTAAATAGATATGTTGGTAGTGGTTTCTCTGTTGGTTTACAAGGATCTGTAAACAAAATTGATAAATTCGTTACTTTTAATCCAGCTGCTCCAGGGCATGACGGAAGAGGTAATGTTGTAACAAATCCTGGTGACTTAATGTACTACGGAATTGATGCTACTATCAAATATAGCTTCCAAGAATTAATCAAATCTAAAGTGATTGATCCTTCGTTATCTGTTGGTGGAGGTTATACTTTCTTCGGAGATAGCAGTTATGGAACTGTTAACCCAGGTGCTGGTGTTACTTTTTGGTTTACAGACGCTATTGGTCTTGAGCTTGCTACAAGATACAAATGGGCAGTTAGTGGAGACAGACAAGATGCAGCTGGTGTTCCAGATGCTCCATCTCACTTCCAACACACTGCAGGTTTAGTTTTCAAATTCGGAGGTAAAGATACTGACGGAGACGGAATCTATGACAAAGATGATGCTTGTCCAGATGTTGCTGGTTTAAAACAATTCAACGGATGTCCTGATACTGACGGTGACGGAATCGTTGATGCTTCTGACGCTTGTCCAGATGTATTTGGTTTAGCTGCATTAAACGGATGTCCTGATACTGACGGAGACGGAATTGCTGATAAAGATGACGCTTGTCCAGATGTTGCTGGTTTAGCTGCTTTAAAAGGTTGTCCTGATACTGACGGTGACGGAATCGCTGATAAAGACGATAAATGTCCTACAGTTGCTGGTCCTAAAGAAAACGGTGGTTGTCCATTCTTAGACGCTGATAAAGACGGTGTTGCTGATAAAGATGATGACTGTCCTACAGTTCCAGGTCCTGCAAGTAACAGAGGATGTCCAGAAGTAACTTCTGCTGCATTAGAAGATCTTAAAGTTCAAGCTAGAGCAATCTACTTCAACTCAGGAAAAGCTACTTTCAAAACTGGTGACAAAGAAACTCCAGCTAGATTAGATGCTATTAAAGAAATCCTTAAAAACTATCCAAACGCGAAATTCTCTATCGAAGGACACACAGATAGTACAGGTTCTGCTAAAATCAACCAAAAACTTTCTGAAGACAGAGCTAACGCTGTGTTGAACGCTTTAGTTGAAAGAGGTGTAAGCCCAGATAACTTAGAAGCTAAAGGATTTGGTGCTTCTCAACCAGTTGCAAGTAACAAAACTGCTGCAGGTAAAGCTCAAAACAGAAGAACTGAAATTAGACACATTGGTTCTAAATACCAAGGTAAACTATAATTAGTTTTCTAAATAAATATGAAAAGCCATTCTTAATTGAATGGCTTTTTTTATTTTTATACTATGGTAAATACTTCTTTTCTTCAAAAAATTGCTGGTGTCGTAATTCAGGATTATGCTGAGAAACTTTCTCAAATAACCATAATTCTTCCTAATAAAAGAGCAAAAGTTTTTTTGATTGAAGCGCTTAAAAATGAGACTGCTAAAACAATTATTGCCCCAGAAATTACAAGTATTGAAGATTTTGTACAAGACGTTGCGTCTATTCGTTCTATAGATTCAATTGAGCTTTTATTTGAGTTTTATGAAGTGTATTTATCTGTTACAGAAAAGAAAAACCAACAATCGTTTGAATTGTTTGCAAACTGGGCAAAAACGCTCTTGCAGGATTTTAATGAAATTGATCGCTATCTTTTAGATTCGTCTCATGTTTTGTCATATTTAAAAGACATTGAAGACATAAAAAAATGGGGATTAGAGGTTGATCAGAAAACTAAACTTTTGGAAAATTATATCGATTTCTGGAAGTTACTTCCTTTGTACTACGAATCTCTTTATAATCATTTGTTGTTTAAATCTATCGGTTATCAGGGGTTGGTGTATCGTGAAGCTGTAAATAATTTAAATCATTTTTCTAACACTATTGGGAATCGCATTTTTATTTTTGCAGGGTTTAATGCTTTAAACGCTGCGGAAGAAAAAATAATGCAACACTTACTCGCGCTTGATCAAGCTAGAATTTATTGGGATGCAGATCAGTCTTTCTTAAACGACCCGTATCATGATGCTGGACTTTTTTTAAGGCGCTTTAAAGAAAGCTGGAAGCATTATAAAGGTCATCCTTTTGAATGGATTGTTGATGATTTTTCTCAATCAAAGAATATTCAGATTATTGGAACTCCGAAAACTATCGGACAGGCAAAATTAGCAGGAAGTATTATAGAAGATCTGATTAATGAAAATCCTAATGCGTCTTTAGATAAAGTGGCGGTTGTGTTGGGAGAGGAGAATTTATTGGTTCCGGTTTTATATTCGCTTCCTTCTTCTGTTGGTGCGTTGAATATAACGATGGGATATTCTGGTAAAAATAATCCGTCCCAGATTTTAATTGCGAAATTGTTTAAAATGCATACAAACGCGCTTTCGCGAAAAGGAAGTAGTTATGTTTTGTATTACAAAGATGTTCTCGATATTTTGACGCACCCTTTGGTTGAACCGTATGCAAATGCCCAGTCATTAGTTAGGGTTATTAAAGAGAATAATTATACGTTTATTACACATCAAAAAATTCTAGAACTTCATCCGAGTCAATCGAAATTCTTTAATCTTTTGTTTGAAAAATGGGAGAATGGTTCTGTTGCTGTTTTGAATACTATTTCGGCTTTATTGATCACGATTAAAGAGCATTTTAGTAATGATAATGAAGAAGAAAAAATTGCCAAAGCATTCGTATATGGAGTTTTTAAAGTAATTAACAAGCTTATAAATTATTATTCTAAGCATAATCATATTGATAATATTGATACGCTCCACGCTATTTATAAACAAATTATAGATTTGGCAGAAGTGTCTTTTGAAGGAGAGCCATTGCGAGGCCTGCAGATTATGGGGGTTTTAGAAAGTCGTGTGCTAGATTTTGAAACGGTTATTATAACTTCAATGAATGAAGGGAAATTTCCTGCTGGGAAATCGCAGAATTCATTTATTCCTTATGATGTTAAGCGAGAGTTAGGTCTTCCGACTTTTAAAGAGAAAGATGCGATTTATACCTACCATTTTTATCATTTATTGCAAAGAGCGAAAAATATCTACTTGATTTACAATACTGAAAACGATGGTTTGGATGCTGGAGAAAGAAGTCGTTTTATTACACAGCTTGAAGTCGAAAAGCAAAGAAATCATAATATAACTTTTGATATCTACAATCCTGTTTTGCCTAATACGGCTTACGAGCCTCTTTCTGTTCCGAAATCAGAAATGGTTATGGAACGGTTAAAAGAAATTGCGACAACAGGTTTTTCACCATCGGCATTGACGAGTTATATTCGAAATCCTATTGAATTTTATTTTCAAAAAATATTGAGAATTCGAGAAGTTGAAGAAGTAGAGGAGAATATTGCATTGAATACTCTTGGGACAATTATTCACGAAACATTAAAGGCTCTATATGCTCCGTTTATAGGAAAGTTTGTTTCTGAAAACGATCTTTTAAATTGTTTTAAACTTTTGGATGAAGAAGTTTTAAAACAATTTAAATTGGTGTATAAAGAAGGTGAGATCAAAAAAGGTCGTAATCTTCTGGCTTTTGAAGTGGCCAAACGAAATGTGGCGAACTTTTTAAGAATGGAATTGGATGCTGTGAAAAATAACGAGGCGATTCAGATTGTTGCTTTGGAGCAAACTTTTGAGCGTGAATTTGTTCATCCAAAATTGCCTTTTCCTGTTTTGATTAAAGGAAATGTCGATCGTATTGAGCGAAGAGATGGAAAAATCAGAATTATTGATTATAAGACCGGAAAAGTGGAGAAGTCTAATGTGGTATTGAAAACATGGAACGGATTGACTCAGGAGCTTAAAAATGATAAAATTATCCAAGTTTTGGCTTATGCCTTTATGTTTGAAAAAGAAGCTGGAAATTTGCCTATTGAAGTGGGGATTATTTCTTTTAAAAATTTAAAATCAGGATTTTTGCCTTTTGGTTATAAAGAGGAAAAAGAATTGACGGCTCTAGTGACTTCAGAAATATTGAATTCCTATTTGGATGAAATTGCTAATTTGCTAAGTGAAATTTTGGATGTTAACATTCCTTTCGAAGAAAAAATATAAGTTGCTTAATGAGAAAAGTAAGCAACATATTCGAATTTTATAAAACGACATTGATCATGAACTGTTCGTTTTCTTTGTTAGGGCTATTTTTAGGAAGCCTGGATTATTTTTTATTTGCGTTTGCCACAATAGGCTTTTTCTTTAGTATTTTGTTTAAAGAGCGTTATCGGAAAAATGAATATTTGTTTTATTCTAACAATGGAATTTCAAAAAACAGATTGATATTGTCTGCTTTTTTATTGAATTTAGTGTTTGTTTTGACGGTAATCTTTATTCTGGAAATATTTTGAAAAAACATGTAATTGAAGTGAGCGGTATTCGAAAAAAGTTCGGTCTAAAAACGATACTTTCGGATATTTATTTGAAAATTGAAGTAGGTGAAATAATTGGTCTGTTTGGAAGAAACGGTTCGGGAAAATCAACCTTGCTTAAAATTATATGTGGCCTTTTGCCAGTTTCAGATAAAAGTGTTTTTATTGATGGAGTTTCTAAGAATAAATCTTCTGATTTAATAAATGAAATTGCTTATCTGTATCAAAATCAATTCATTCCAAATCATTTGTCCGTAATGAGGACAATTCGTTTGGCTATCGATAAACAAAAAGTGACTTTTTTTTGTGAAGATGTTTTTGTAAAACCTCTTTTAAATAGAAAAATCAGAAATCTTTCTTTTGGTGAATTGAGATATTTACAAATAAAACTTGTTCTTTTTAATACTTCAAAATTTGTTCTGCTTGACGAACCTTTTAATGGTTTATCGCCAAAAATGATCGAGGTAGTAACCGAATTAATTGAGGAGAATTCTAAAGAAAAAGGAATTCTGATTACAGATCATAATTATGAAAATGTTTTGAAAATTTCCACAGGTCTGCGATTGTTAAAAGAAGGTAAGTTGCAGATAATCAAAAACAAAGCCGAACTTTTTGAAAATGGTTATCTTGCAAGTCCGGCTGTTTTTTAAGAGCTTTTAGCTGAATATTTTTTTGAAGAAACCTTTTTTTGATTTTTCTCCAGAAGTCGTATTATTGATGTGTCCGTTTTCAATACGAAATCTTCTAAACTTCTCCAGTTTTACATTTAGGTCAAAGCGTAATTCGTCAACAGTTTTCATTTGAATGATTTTTTTGCAAAGCTATATAAAAACTTTTTGCAAATGCAACTTTCTGCAAATGTTAATTTTATAAATGAATTTTATGAAGCGAAATGTTACGATTTTAATACAATATGTTTTTTATGTTAATTTTTTTTAAATATTTTCCTCAAAAAAATACGATTAATTAGATGATAAATAAAAGTCGTTCAGGAGGTTATATCTCTTCTTTTTTTAACAAGTGTTTATCGAGCAATTACCATTATTGAAATATCTTTGCCGCTTCCAAAACATGACAAATAAAAGAATATGATTGATTTACAAACACTAGTAGAAGAGACTGGAGCAGAATCTGGCTTGAGTTTTAATATTGATGGAATCTTAAACGAGTCTGTTAATTTAGAATACGACGGGAATGTTGCAGCAATGATCGGTATGATCTTAAAGATGTGCCTTGAAATGTCTGAAGACGTAAATAACGGAGATCTTAAACAAGTTATGATCAAAAACAACGACGGAATTGTTGTTGCGACTAAAAGTGAAGATGATAACTGTATTGCGTTACTTTCTAAAGATTTAAGTAAAATGGGGTTATTACTTCGTAAGATGGACTCTGTTTTTAGTAATTAATTTTAAAACCAACATTTAATAAACATGTCAGATTTTTTACAAAATTTTCAAAACGATTTAAAGGAAAATGTTAACGGATTTATCGCTGTTTCTGTTACTGAAGTTGAAACAGGAATGTCTTATTGCTCGTTAACTGTAAGACCTGATTTTGATCCAGAATTGGCTTCTGCTTATAACTTAGAAGTAGTAAAAGCTAAATTGAACGCTCTTAGAGCTTTAGGATTAAATCAGAAAATTAATGATATTTTAATTACATTGACAGATCAAATTCATATTATTGATGTTTCTGAAGATGGAAGATATTTTATTTACTTAGCTGTAGATTCTACAAAAGCAAATCTTGGTTTAACAAGAGCGACTTTGTCTAAATACAAAAAAGATATAACATCAAAGTTATAAAAACATTTTGCCCCCAACAATGAGAAAAAGGCTATTTCAACTTAGGTTCGAAATGGCCTTTTTCGATTTTGAGAGTTAGATTTTTATTCAAAGAAATTTAATAAAACAGTTTTCAAAGATTCTTTGTTTTCGATATGGCTCATGTGTCCGTCCTCAAAAGAAATTAATTCTACTGTTGTGTCTTCGATTTGCGAAAGACTTTCTTCGTAGTTTAAAACGGGATCTTTTTTTCCTAAAATCAATAAAACAGGAAAACGGTTTTCTTGTAAAAGCCATTCTCTGTCTTTTCTTATTTTCATTCCTTCCAAAGAAGCAACAATTCCTTGTAAAGGGGTTTTTAAAGCTTCAGTTTTCACTTTTTCAATATCTTTAGCTAATCTTTCTCTATTGTTTTCACTGAATAGATTAGCAATTGCCAAGCTTACAAATGTTGTATAGTTTTGTTTGACAGCTTTGATTGCGCGTGTTCTGTTGAGCTTTTTTTCGGCACTATCTTCTTTTGAAGTTGAATTTTGCAAAACTAATTTCTGGATCTTTTCTGGGTATAATTCGGCGAAAGCCAAGCCCACATAACCGCCCATAGAATGTCCGAGGATTGTCGCTTTATCAATTTTTAAATGTTCTAAAACCTGATTAACGGCATGGGCATTATCTTCCATTTCATGAACATATCCCAAGCATTCAGATTCGCCATGACCTAATAAATCGATGGTTACAACTCGATGTTTTTCTGAAAACAAATTGACATATTCTGTCCACATTTTTTTGTTTTCAAGAAAGCCGTGAAGTAAAACGATTGTGCTTCCTTTTCCGTTGTCGGAGTAGGATATTTTTGTGTTTTTGTAAAGTGTGTGATTCAAAATGGAAATTTTATATAGCAAAAATACGCTATTTTATTAGCCATATGAAATAGAGGATGAAATTTAAAGCAGCATTATTTTGTGATTCTCTCAAAGAGGCATAAGCTCTTTTCATTTGTGTTTTGACTGTATTTATGGAAATGTTTTGGTCTTCGGCAATTTCTGCATAACTCAATCCTTCTACAACATGCGAGATGAAGATTTCTCTTCTGGCTTGAGGAATTTTTTCTACTAAAGTTTGAATTTTAGGTTTTTTATTTTCTTCGTTGTTTTCGAAAATAATTTGCTCTTCAGATTTTTGAAGGGCTATTTTTTTGGTCTGTAAACTTATAGTCTTATTTTTTTCTAAATATTGAAGGCTTAAATTTTTGATGGCTTTTGTTCCATAAGCTTTAAATGAAATGGTGAAGTTTAGCGTTTCTTCTTTTTCCCAGAGATAGGTAAAAAAATCCTGAACAATGTCTTTTGCGGCATCTTTGTCTTTTACAATGTTAAAAGATACCAAAGAAAAAAAGACAAAATGCTCTTTGTATAAGGCTTCGAATGTTTTAAAATCTTTATAATTCAACATCTTCAAATATCATTTATTCGTTTGTAATGGATTACATAGTGTCAAATGTAAAATAAAAACTTAGTTTTTTTTTGTAATGTGTAAAAAAAATCAAAAAATTTTGATTTGTTGTCACCCTAAAAAACTTTTTTCCTAACATAATTAAAACCACTAGATAAAAAAACAATGATTGAAAATTCAAATTTGATTAATGTCCTCAGGAAAATAAGGTCTGAAGGAAGCTTTGATGATTCTAAAATAGCATCGCTGTCTCCAGAAGAGCAGGAATTAATAAAGAACCTTCAGAGCAATGGATTACTAGAAGAAGCATTGTCTTATGCAGAATCGATAGATACTGATGAAAACTGGGAAGAATTAAAAGAAAAATTAAATGCAGATCAAAAGACAGTCGTAATTAATTGGAGAAATATTTTTCAATATGCCGCAGTTTTGCTTTGTCTGCTGGGTTTGGTTTATCTTTTTCAATATGAAAATGGTAAACAAAATAAAATAGATGTTCCTTCAGATGCCATTCAGTTGGTTTTAGAAAATGGAGATATTCAGATTTTAAGTCCAAACGGAGAACAGCAAATAATTAAGAAAGACGGAGAAGTAGTTGCATCTCAAAAAAATAACGAAATCAATTATCATTCAGATAAATCAAAGCATAAATTGGTTTACAATGAAATTAAAATTCCATACGGAAAAACGTTTAAAGTAACACTTTCAGATGGTACAATGGTCAATCTTAATGCGGGTTCTTCTTTAAAATATCCTGTTCAATTTATAAAAGGGTTTAAGAGAGAAGTAGTTTTGGACGGAGAAGCTTTTTTTGATGTCGCTAAAGACAAAGCGCATCCTTTTATTGTAAAAACAAGAGGGGTTGATGTGAAGGTTTTAGGAACAAAGTTTAATGTGAGTTCATACAAAGAAGACACTGATATTAATACGGTATTGATTGAAGGTTCGGTTAAGTTGTGTGACGCTAATGATGCAAATAAGAAAGCGATGTTGGTTCCAGGTGAAAAAGGAACTTGGAATAGTAAAAACACTGAGATTGCTGTTGACCAAGTCGATACGCGATTTTATACAGAATGGATAAACGGTGAAATTGTTTTCAGAAAAACAGCTTTTAGAGATATTATCATAAAACTCGAAAGAACTTATAATGTTACTATCGAAAATAATAGAGAAGATATTTTAGATAAAAAATTCAATGCCAGTTTTAATAAGAATATTGAAAGTATAGAAAAGGTATTGGAAACAATGAGTAAAATTCAGGGCTTTACTTATACGAAAGAAGGAAGGCTTATAAAAATAAACTAACTAACTAATTTACTAACCAACTAAAAACCAATTTATGAAGTGAAGCTGTAATTCTATTGAGAAATACAAGAAAAGAAAATCGGAAAATAGTACCAGTATTTCCCGATTTAGTATTGTGTTTTAAACGACGTATCGAAATTAAATCATTTAAAATCAATCCAAAATTATGAAAAATATAATTAAGAGGAATTGGCTTAGTC
>NZ_DASWYK010000146.1:0-13143 GCF_036405015.1 Flavobacterium sp.
AGCTAAAAATACAAGAATCCAAAATACAAGATTACAAAATACAATCGATTGTACAAAAATACTCAATTATCATAACATAATAAGTGTTTTTTGTACATTTTTAAATTAACATTCCCATTTTTTATTTTATTTGTCACAGAGAAAAAACTTAATCGAATCTTCTGTAAAAATGCATTTTAGTTTTTTTTCTTTTTCTAAATATGCAGTTTTCTTCAAACTATGTAATTTTTAGAATATATATTAATCGATCTGCTGCAAAACTTAATAGTTTAACACACAGCCCATAACAGCTGTATTAAAAAAAAACAATACGTTTGAAGAGCTTTCTCGCGAAAGCCGAAGCAAACTAATTTTAACCAAATAAACAAATGAAAAAAGTGAAAAAAAACAATCTTATTCCTGATTTACTCGGCAGGAGATGGATAATTGCATTACTTTGGATAATCACAGCATCTGTCAATTCATTATATGCAGGTGAGAATGGAACATTCAGTGCTAGATTTACATCGGTTTCTCTGCAGCAGAAGAAGACGGTAACAGGACATGTTGTTTCTTCTGAAGATAACTTAGGTTTACCGGGGGTTAATGTCATGATAAAAGGAACTACAAAAGTCGCCGTTACAGACTTAGATGGAAATTACAGCATTGAGATACAATCAGATCAGGACATTTTAGTTTTTAGTTCTATAGGATCTGCAACACAGGAGATCAAAGTAGAGGGAAAATCGGTGATTGACGTTTCAATGGCTGCAAGTGCAGAAAATCTTGAACAGGTGATCGTTGTAGGCTACGGTTCACAAAAGAAAACTGATCTTACAGGTGCCGTTACGACGATAAAAGCAAAAGACATTAATGGAATTAGAGGAGGAAATGCCGCTGAGGCATTACAGGGTAAAAGCGGACTTACAGTTGTTTCTGCAGGTGCTCCAGGTGCAAGTCCCACAGTTAGAATCCGCGGTATTGGAACAAATAGCGATTCTTCGCCCCTTTATGTAGTTGACGGCATGATGACAAACGACATAACCTGGCTTAATCCCAACGATATCGAATCTATGAGTATTCTAAAAGATGCATCAGCAACCGCTATATATGGTTCCAGAGGTGCAAATGGCGTAATTCTGATAACTACTAAAAAGGGCAAGCTGGGAAAAAGTATAATTACTTATTCAGGAAGTGTTGGACATCAGTATGTTGTAAATAATTATAAAACTGCAGATGGTTCTCAGTATGCTTCTCTAATGAATACTGTTGCCGCTGCATCAGGACTGCCCCAGCCATATCCAAATCCTTCTCAGTTTGGCAAAGGCACAGACTGGATGGATGAAATCAGCAGAACTGGTCTTATGAGCGATCATCAGATTTCTGCTTCCGGAAGCAATGAAAAAGTAACTTATAATATTAGTCTTGGATATTTTGAACAGGAGGGTGTATGGAACTTTACGGATTATAAACGCTGGACCCTGCGTCTGAATAATGAATATAAACTTAGCAGTAAAATTAAAGTTGGGCATAATTTTAATATAAGTAATGCAAACACCGGCCAGTCACTTAGCTATAGAACCGTACGTTCCGTATTGTCAGGTTCTCCGCTTATTACTCCAAAAAATGATCAGGGCGCTTATAATCAGATGCAGAACAATGATCTCATAAATCCTGTGGCAGAACTTGACTTTAATAAAGATGCTAATACAAACGATCTTCGTTTTGTAGGTGATTTATGGGGAACATGGGACATCTTAGAAGGGCTTCAGTTCAAAACTTCTTTCGGGGAAGACTGGATGCTTACACGTTTTGACCAATTTCTACCCCAGTACAGTATAAATCCCTCTTTCCAATTTAATAATCCAAACAGTTATGTTGAAAACTACAGCACTAATAATACATGGCTTTGGACCAATACTCTGACATATGATAAAAAAATAAATGAAATACACCGATTAAACCTGCTTGCCGGCCAAAGTTCAGAAGCTTCACAATGGAGAGGTCTCGGTGCGACCGGAAGAAACTACGCAGTTGACAATCTTGATTATGCAACTATTTATTCAGCAAGTATTAATAACAGAACTGTTAATGCGTTTTTGCCTTCAAAATCCTCTAGGGCTTCTTTCTGGTTTAGAACAAACTACGCACTGAAAGACCGATATCTTCTGACAGCCACTATCCGTGCGGACGGTTCTTCAAAGTTTGGACCAAATAACCGATGGGGATACTTTCCATCTGCAGCACTGGGCTGGAGAATAAGCGAGGAAAACTTCCTAAAAAAGGCTGGATGGCTAAACAACTTAAAAATAAGAGGAAGCTGGGGTATGACCGGAAATGACAAAATATTCAACAATGTTTCGTATGCTCTTGTAACGCAGAGTGATGAATTCCATGCAATATTCAATAATCAGATCAATCCGGGAGCAGGAATTGTAAATGCGTACAATCCTAATGTAAAATGGGAAAACAATGTACAGACGGATTTTGGACTGGAAATGTCCGCTTTTGACAGCAGGCTTACTTTTGAAGTAGATTATTTTAATCGAAAAACAGAAGACTTATTAATGATACTACCTATACAAGGAGGGTCAGTAGGTATAGTTCCAACATACAGTAATGCGGGAGCAGTTCAAAATAAAGGATATGAAATTATGCTGGGATGGCAGGATAATAAAAAGGAATTTAAGTATGGCATAAATTTTACAGGCAGTTCTTTTAAAAATGAGGTTGTAGACTGGAATGGTCTTACCACGACGAACACAACATTCTCTACAACACTTCAGACACGCATACAGGAAGGCCAGCCCTTCAACTATTTCTACGGATATAAAACCCAGGGTATTTATCGAACTCAGTCAGATATAGATACATGGAATGCGTATGCAGTTAGCAAAGGAAAAACAGCGTATCACACGGCAGCAAAAATAGGAGATTTGATTTATGCAGACACAAATGGAGACGGACAAATAACACCCGATGATCAGACTAATATTGGTAATCCTTTTCCAAAATTTACTGGAAGCATCGCTTTGAATGCAGAATTTAAGAATTTTGACTTTAATCTTGATTTCGCAGGAAGTTTTGGTGCAAAAGTAATGAACAACTCATATAACGATTTCAACTCTCCAAATAACAATATGCATAAGGACTGGCTTGATTCGTGGACTCCAGACAATACGGATGCTTCAATGCCACGTCTTGCTGCCGGGTCTGTAAATATGAACAGAACGATAGATATCATGGTATTCAGCGGTGATTTTGTAAAATTACGATCGGCAACACTGGGTTACACTCTGCCGGACACTGTAACTGAAAAAGCAGGAATAAGCAGACTGCGTTTCTATTGTACGGGAGCTAATCTTCTGTATTTTACAAAATACAAAGGTTTTACTCCCGAATTAGCTGATGGACTGGATTATAATTCTTTCCCAATTTCAGCAAGCATTCAATTTGGAATGAACCTTACTTTTTAAATAATTATAAAAACTTAATTAAGCATGAAAAAGCTAAAATATATATTAATCTTCAGCGGATTGGCTCTCCTGTCATCTTGTGATGATTTTCTGGATGTTACCCCTCAAGGTCAGCTTACCACAGATGTTTACTTTTCAGATGAAGAAAGCATAAATGATGCCCTTAACAGAGTATATTCTTCAATCAACTGGAGGTTTTTCAGACTTGGGACAATGTATTTTACGTCACATGAATTTTCTTCAGATGATGTCAAAATGAATACAGGTGATGTTAATTTCACCTCTGCCAACACCTTTACCAATAATGCTTCAAATATATATCTGGAGCGACTTTGGGAAAGATGGTACCAATATCTGAATGACTGCAATCAGGTACTTCAGCTTACAAGTAAATACAGCGGTCCAAAAGCCACCCAGTATAATGCTCAGGCACGTTATTTTAGAGCATACTGGCATTTTGATCTGGCAAATGTTTTTGGTGATGTAGTGATAAGAGATCATGTTCCAGCAGCAAACGAATTTAATATTCCCAAAAGTTCTCAGGAAGATGTCTACAAACTCATAATTAGTGATCTGGAATATGCTGCTGAAAACCTGCCTACACGCCAGCAGTGGGGTCAGGCTAATCTTGGCCGTGTCACTAAAGGCACCGCACTTGGACTTTTGGCTAAGGTTTACTTATACAAACAGGATTATGCAAATGCTTATAAGTATGCAAAACTTGTTGTACAGAGTGGTGAGTATCAGTTAGACCCTGTCTTTAGGAACCTTTTTGCAATTGACGGCAAATACTCTGTAGAAAGCATGATGCCAGGTCATTACATTTATCAGAACATAGCTGGAAGACTTAGAAATCCCTATGTAGAATTTCAGGGAATTCCAGGAACAGGGTTAGGAAGCGCATTTTTCACACCATCAGATGAGCTGGTAAACAGTTTTGAAGCTAATGATCCCCGAAAAGCAGCATCTATATTTAATAAAGGCGAGACTATTGAGGGCTACACAGGGACTCTAAATTGGTCACCGGGATTCCAATATGCCAACAAAAAAGTAATCTGGCCGGCATCCCAATGGCCTGATGCTGATTTTTTCAAACAGCAGCTTAACCTTCCATTTCTTCGATATGCAGATTTACTGCTGATATATGCAGAAGCTGCTAACGAAACAGGAAACACAAGTGAAGCGCTTGATGCGCTTGAACAGATTAGGTTTAGAGCACGCGGAAATAAAACTTTTGCCGCAGCGGGAATACTTCCTCAGGTTACCGTAACTGACAAAGCGCAATTACGTCTGCTAATTTGGAAAGAAAGAAGGGTAGAGCTTGCATTGGAAGGAAACCGCTGGTTTGATCTTGTCCGCTATGAGAAAGTTTCACCTGGCTACACTACTGCCATTATGAATAGTCTGGGCAGAACTAATTTTAGTTTCCCGAAAAACAGTAAATTTCCAATTCCATCAACATTTATAACCAATTCAAATGGTGTTTTGAAACAAAACCCTGATTGGCAGTAAATAAACTATTCTAAAAGCTTTTTTTTGGGCCGCTGTTTATATTGTAACAGCTGCCCAATTTTTTATCGCATTGACCATATTTTTAAATTTAAAATCGTTAAAGCTGATCTGTCGAAGCAACAAATTTAAATAATTAATAAAGCTGAAATGAAACTGTCACATAAATATCAAATATTTAAAACAATTGTTTACGGCGTTTTAACTATATGTCTGGGAGCAATAGTTTACATTATTTTAGAAACGCAAATGCTGTTTTATTTGCTATTTTACTCGGGTTTGATTTACTTTTTGGCTGCTTTTCTCATCTTCCTAAAATATTATAAAAAGCAGTAATGCAACAATTCAGAAAACTTCATTTAATAAAAAATTAAACTAAAAAATTAATGAGAGGATATAACAGAAAGATAAAATCATTTCCTTATTTCCAATCATTATTCTGTAACACATAAACACAATATTACATGTATGAAAGTTGGAATCATAGGAATTACCGGCATCACTTTAGAATTTGCCTGCAGAGCAGCAAAACTGGGATATGAAGTTTTAGTCAGCAGTACTGGAAGCAGTGTATTACTAAAAGAAACTGTACAGAGGATTAGTGGAAATATAAAAACTGTTACGGTTTCTGAAGCAGCTTGTGCAGAAATTCTAATATTATTTATTCCCAGAGAACAGCTCGAATCTTCTCTAAAAAAACTTCCGGACATGGTTGGAAAAATAGTTCTTCACACCAATAATCCTATATTTTATTATGAGGCTTCAGCGCCAGTAATGATTGAAGGATCATCGTGCAGAATAATTAAAGCTCTTCTCCCTGGAATTCATCTTATAAAGATATTTAATTCTTTAATCGATAAACATTCATCTGCTGCGCAAAAATGTCATAAAAGCAAGACTGAAATTTTTTATTCAGGTGATGATGTAAGAGCTAAAAACATCGTAAAGTTTTTTTTAGATAACTTGAATTTTGCAGGAATTGAAATTAATAAAAAATGCAGTATCTAAAACTAGAGTAATATAACTGGCATATAAAAATGGAACATAGATTTTTCAGAATCTTAATTATTAAAAATTTTAATGCTGTAAAAATAAGATTAATAATGTCTTTAGACACACACGGAGAAAATCTTCTGAAGAAATTTCAGCGCCTCATTAAAAATGAGGCGCTGAAAATCTTAATAATGAAACCTATAGTAAATATGATCCGACCTTGGATCTCTATTACTTCATCTGTAAATATTTTTTTGATTTGATAGGTCACTCAACAGTTTTACTTTGCTCGATAAAATTCTTAAGCAAAATTAAACGTATACAAAACCTGTAACTATTTTTTCTCATTGCCTCGTTTAATATTAAACTGTTTTTCCTGCAGATAAAAACGATATTCTTTAATTATTCCTGTCCTTATTTTATCTGTCCTTGGCAGCGCCTTAAATCCCGTTACATTAACGTTCTCTCCCATATCTATAACTACAGCATGAGGAAAAGCAGCTTCTTTTTCATCAATCTTAGTCTGCCAGATAACAGATTCTTGGAGATCAAATATTTTATCAGCTGAACTTCCTGAAATAGTTACTTCTTCGCTATCCGCGTAGACTACCTTCCAATTCAATGACGATAATGCTTTCCCATCCTGGCCAATTAGTTCTAATTCAGCAAGAGATGTTGATTTATCTAAAACCTGCTGCGAACTAAGTACTTCAAGACAAAAATAACGGCCTTTTACTGCTGATGAAAACTTAACTTCTTTCCAGCCCGGTTCATTAGTAAAACTCCCACTCACAGAAGGTTTTGATCCACTAAGGTCTAATAGTTCGTCTTTTTTGCGGTGCAGCAGAGAAGCATCGGAGATAATTTCAAAAACTGGTGCCGAAGCACTTCTGATAGTCGGCCTCCTATGACTCTCAAGGTCAAAAACAATTATTTCATTATTACCCTTATTTAACCATTCCCCTGGGAGATACATCGTTTGGGTAGGTCCAATTTTCCAATATCGTCCTAGATTATATCCATTAACCCATACCATTCCCTTACCCCATCCTCGCATATCGATATAAACGTCACCCGTGTTACTTAGCTCAAAACTAGATTTATACCATCCCGGCCCTTCTACTTTGAGATCCCCATATTTTAAGTCTTCTTGAAATGAGGCATCGACAGGAAAATTATAGACCTCCCAGTTTCGAATTTCGATCTTTTCTTTTGAATCTAAAATGTACGCCTTACCATCAATTCCTTTTCTATCAATTATTCCTTGTCCATAGTTTACTCTTCCTGTTGACTCAACTAAAATATTTAATTGGGCATCTTTTTTAAATGCGGGAAGCTTGATGCTGGTTTCATTAAACCTTCTATCCAGCTTACCTATAAACTTATTATTTAAATAAATTACTGCATAATCATGAACATTATCTATTTTTAGAATCCTCTCTGAATTATTTGCGGATATAGTTGTTCTATACAGTATTCTTCCCCAGCCTTGATCAAAAAACTCCATTGATTTTGGATATTCAGTTTCATTGGGTGATTTTAAATTTTCAAACAACGCAGCTTTTTCAGAAAATAAAATCTCGGGCAAGCTTATAAATTTTGAATTCTCAGATGGCATTGGTGCAATACTCTCTCCTTCATTTAAGTAATTTTTCAGAAGTTCTCTGATTGCATAAAATTTTTCTGTTGGTTTTCCAGACTCGCTTATTGGTGCATCGTAATCATACGAAGAGACCGTGGGAGCATATGGCGGAGAATTAGCACCTGCCCACTGGCCGAAAGAAGTTCCTCCGTGAGCCATATACAGACTAAAGGAAATTTTTTGATCCATCATATCTTTCAAACTGCCTAAAAAAGTTTCAGTTCCTCTTGTTTCATGAGGTCTTCCCCATTGGTCAAACCAGCCAGTCCAATATTCGCTGCACATTAAAGGCGCATCGGGATAAACCGTTTTAAATTTTTTAAATTGGTTTTCTATATTAGATCCAGCACCAAAATTAAGGGTGCTGGCAACCCCTGAAACCTGATAGCGATCAAAGTTTGAAGCCCAGTCGCATCGAAAAAGCTGTACTTTATCAAAACCTGAAGCTCGTATAAGATTACGGATTGCCGACATATATTGTCCATCATCTCCCCAGACACCATATTCATTTTCTACCTGAACCATAATGATATTTCCACCATTCTGAATCTGAAACGGAGCCAGCTCTTGTCCTATTTTATTTAAATAAGAACCAACACTTTTCATATAAAAAGCATCTTGGAGTTTACGGACTTCAACCCCATCCTTTTTAAGCAGCCACCAGGGAAGTCCTCCCATATCCCACTCAGCACATACATAAGGTCCTGGACGAACAATACAATACATACCGTTTTTCTTAATCAGTTCAACAAAAGCAGCTACATCATTCTGTCCTGAAAAGTCGTAAACACCTTCTTTCTGTTCATGAAGATTCCAAAAAGTATAAATGCAGATAGTATTCATACCCATGGCTTTGCACATCTGAATCCTATGTTCCCAGTATTCTCTTGGTATTCTTGGATAATGCAGTTCCGCTGCACGAATTACAAAGGGCTTTCCATTAAGTTCAAATTGATTTTTACCTGCTGTAAAACTATTCTGAGCCCTGCTGTTAAAAGCGGTTAAATAAAACAAAAATCCGATTAGGAGTAATTTCCTCATTGTTCTTAAATATTGTATTTTAAATAAATTTGTTAAAACTGCAGCTTTATACTTATAGTGTTTGAAACCTCCAGATTAGTCTTGAAAAAGCCGCTATTTTACTGTTTTAATTTCGCATCCAGGAAAACAAGTCATTTTGTATCTAACCTCTAGTATTTATAATGGCGTTTATAACAGAATGCTAAAAAGATAACCATAGATTGTTAAGTTGTGGAATAATCAATTGTTGCTTATGATCACTTTTTAATAATGACTAATTAATTTTATAAGATTTCCCCTTTTTAGTCTGAAATACTGCAGTATAATAAATCCCCGACCTACTAGTTTTCACTCCTTTTATACTAATTGGTGTCAGACTTCTTAATTTACATAATTCTCCATTTAGGGATTTTATGCTCCCGCTATCTAAAATTCCATTTTTCCATTTTAAATCTATTTCAAATCCTCCTCTTGCTTTAAGGCCTTTAACCTCACCTTTACTCCATGCTTGAGGAAGAGCAGGCAACAATTGAACCTCATCTAAATGGCTCTGAATAAGCATTTCAGCAATACCAGCCGTAGCACCAAAGTTGCCATCGATCTGAAAGGGCGGATGACCGCAGAATAAATTTGAATAAGTTCCACCAGCATCCGACATATTCACACGATAGCTTTCCGTGGGATGTAGTGTTTTTTGGAGAAGCCCATAAGCTCTATTTCCGTCTTGAAGTCTTGCCCAAAAATTGATTTTCCACGCTAAAGACCATCCAGTTCCTACATCTGTTCTGATATTAAGGACTTCTTTGGCCGCTCCTGCCAGATCAGGAGTAAGAAAAGGGTTAATCTGATTTCCAGGATACAAACCAAATAAATGCGATACATGCCTATGAGTTATTTCGGTCTCTTTAAACTCCTCGCTCCATTCCTTTAATCTTCCGTCAGAACCAATTCCCGGTACATAAAGATCAGGAATTGCTTTAGTAATTTGCTGTATCAATTCATCATTATCTCTCATAAGAATAGAGGCTTTTTTTACAGCTGACAAAAGACCATAAATAACCTGCTGGTCGTGAGCCGGCCCCATGCTTATGAAAACTTTAGAACCATCTGGACTAATAAAACTGTTCTCGGGCGATGTTGAAGGTCCCGAAACAAGTTTTCCATTGGAAGGATTTCTGACAAGCCAATCTAGATAAAATTGAGCGGAACCTTTTAAAATTGGATAGATCCGTTTTAAATAGTCGGGGTCTTTTATGAAATTATAATGATCCCATAACTGCTGAGAGAGCCATCCTCCTCCTGCCGCGTAAAGCCCCCAGCCCACACCTTCTCCCGGAGATGTAAATCCCCAAACATTTGTTATTGCTTGAGAACACCAGCCATTTAAGCCATACTGTATTTTTGCAGTTTTACCGCCAGGCTTTACAAGTGATTCAACTAGATCAGTAAATGGACTGTAACAGTCACTTAAATTAACGATATCTGCAGGCCAATAATTCATCTGAACATTGATATTTGTATGATAATCGCTGTTCCATGGCGCTTGAATTTTATTAGACCATAGACCTTGTAAATTTGCCGGTAGTGAACCTTCTCTAGATGATGATATTAGCAGATAACGGCCAAATTGAAAATATAGCTCCTGAAGATGAAGATCATCAGCATTTCTTAAGCGCTGGTCTGTAGGAATACTATCGTTTTTTAGCTCCGATAATTTAAGGGAAGTTCTATCAAACATTTTTTTATAATCCTGTTCATGCCTCTTAAAAAGCTTCTCGTACGGGAATACTAATGCTTTTTTAAGATTAATCTCGGAAGTCTTTGAAGGGTCTTGTCCTTTGTAAATCGGATAGTTCAATGCATAATCTGTGGATGCTGTGATTAAGATTGTAACATTATCGGAATCAGTTACTAAAATCTTACCGTCTTTGTATCTGACTTCTCCTCCACTTGTAACGGCTTTTATCCTAAGACTATATTCCATGCCGTCCCCGCCTTTTCCATCATCCATAAAACCGTTGACCAGAAGCTGATCGTTCTGAGTCTGAACCTTGTATCTCTCTTTTCTTTCAAATCCCGCTGTAAAACTTATTGACTTTGAAACATCACATGAAAATTTTACTGCTAGAATTTTATCAGGATAACTTGCAAAAACTTCTCTCACAAACTTTTTACCATTCTGTTTATAAAAAATTGAAACCAGCCCTTTTGCAAGATCGAGCTCTTTTCGGTAATCAGAATATGGTGATTCATCACTTTTAAAATCAAAAAACAAATCGCCCAGTGTCTGATAGCTTCCATACTGCTTCCCTGAAGAACCTGGTCCCTGGCACGCTTGTGTTTTAATTGTCAGGTCATTCGCTTCTTTAAATTTGCCTTCAAAAAGCAGTTTGCGAATGGCAGCCAGAGAATTAACTGCCAAAGGATTGTCTGAGTCCTGAACACTTCCCGACCATAATGTTTTCTCATTAAGCTGGATTCTTTCTCTCTTTACATCTCCGTAAATCATTGCCCCCATAAAACCATTTCCCACAGGAAGTGCCTTTAACCATTCACGATCACTTTCCCATGGATCTTTTACATCGGGAACTGACGAACTAGCAGGGTGATTAAACCAGATTTTTAAATTTCTTTTATCCTCGACACTGTTCTGTGCCTGACAAAAAGATACTCCGCAAAACGCTGCTGTTACAATAGTTATTCTTAAAAACCTTGACATATTTAAATTCAATACTGATTACTTAATGATTATTTTTTACTTAAATATATTTTAAAATATGCTGACAAAAGTTTAATCTCCACCCTTTTCTTAATCTCAGAAATGTAAAAAATTGAACTTTTATTAAATCTTAAAATTTGTATTTTCAAACCTATACACTAATTTGGAAATAACTGTCACGAGCTGTGTGTTAATTTATTTTTGATTATTTGGAATTTATATTTTTTTTGCAACAAAAAAATGAGACCGTTTCACAAATAATTTAACCTTTCCAAGTTTTGCGTCATTCTCAAGACACACAACATTTCAAACGTTTCTCAAAGCATTAAAATTAAACTCTTCTTTACTATGTTTCGAGGTACTAAGCGTCCCTCTCCAAAATTAGAAAACAGATAAATTATATAAAGAAATAGTTAGAATCCTATTCTTATTGAAGTACATTTAGCTTTGCTGTTTTACTTATACAAAAAAGAGTTTATTTCTGAACAGAATCACACTTTTAGAGATCATCGAGGACAGGCACAACAATGGCTCAATTATTGTCACATCGCAGATCCCCGTTCAGGGATGGTGTGACATAATAGGCGAGAAAACTATAACAGATGCAATCCTGGACAGATTAATACGTCAGGCCCACAGGATTGAGCTGCATGGGGAATCGATGAAAAAGAAAAAAGCATAATCAAGGAATAATTATTTATCTATATTTGAAACAATAATTAACACACGAAAAAAAGTAGTTTTTTAGGTGCTCACTTTGCACAGAAATTAGATGGTCACTTTAAACTGGAAACAAGTGGTCAATAACACTGAGTTTTACAGCATGCTCGTGGTGCATTACTTTTCAAAAGCTTTTAAATCATTAAAATCAAGCTCTTATACTTTTAAGTTTGAATTACATAAGCCATATAAATCCAAACTTTATTTTTTAGTTGAATTTGTGTAATTGATAGCCTCTTGTTCGATTTGAGAAATTGATTTAGACTTATTTTGCAATAACCATTCGTCAATCTCTTTTTTAGTGAAGAATAATGTTCTGTTATTAGGCTTAGAATAGGGTAAAATGTTTTTATGTACGAGCTTGTATACATAACTTTTTGAGAACCCTGTGTAGTTTACAACATCATCTACATTTAATATTTGTTTAGATGTCCCAATTATTAGACTTTCTAATCGGTTTAATTTTTGAAGGAGTTCATGGCTTTCCATAATTGATTTCTTTTATCGTTATGGGGCCAAAATTATAGTTATGACGATTCATTGCAAATAGGGTAAAAGACTGATATAGGACGAAAAGTAAAATTTTACCCTAAAATATAATTCCTAATACATTATTATCAAGATTCATTTATTGCAGTTTCAATATAACGTACCTAAATCACTGCGACAAAGTATAAAAGTCGCATAGGACAACACTCAAACAAAAAAGGAAAAAAGTATTATTTTGCGGGAGTCCAGTTGTTATAAGATTTATTTATGTTTTCTTTTTTTATGATCTGGCCATCCTTAGTGAAATTTTCTACAATCAAATCCATAATTACGCTTCTTCTTTTCCCTTTTAGATTCTTAATTCCATCTTTTATTATGTTTTCATGCAGCATGTCGAAAATAAAACCGAAAGTTATTTCCTTGCTTTTAGCATCTGTAGTGGACTTTTGCCCTTTCAGATCGATCCATTTAATTTTTTCAGTCATTTTCTGCCCACTAGCAAATAAAACTAAATTTTCAAAAGTGACTTCACATCTGTTATTTTTAATTATCTCATTATCATATAATTCTTTTAAATCATTGTCCTCATTATATTC
>NZ_DASWYK010000147.1:0-36758 GCF_036405015.1 Flavobacterium sp.
CTTTCTGACGAAGCTAAAACTAAAGATACTACTTTTACGTTTATTCTATTATAGAAACCCAAACGATATGAAAACACCTTTAAAAAGTATTCTTTTTCTTTTTTTACTCGCTTTTTCTTTGCAGTCTTGTGAAGATAATGATGATGTTGCAGCTCCTGCAGATGTACAAATTAATAGTTTTATTTGGAGAGGATTAAATGAGGTTTATTTATGGCAGGCAGATGTTCCGAATTTAGCTGATGGCCGTAACTTGAAATCTGATTTCAACTCTTTTTTAAGAGGATATTCTAAACCTGAAGATTTGTTTGAAGATTTATTATACAAACCGGAAAGTAAATATCCAAATGGGGGAGCCGTTGACCGTTTTAGCTGGATCGTTGACGATTATACTGTTTTGGAACAACAATTAAGCGGTATTACAAAAAACAACGGAGTAGATTTTAGGTTAAGTTATATTAGTGCAGATTCAAATGATTTATGGGGTTATGTTCGTTATATTATTCCAAATTCAGATGCTTCGAATAAAGCAATAAAACGTGGTGATATATTTACAAGTATAAACGGAACCAAACTTACGGTTTCAAATTATCAGACTTTATTGAATCAGGACAGTTATACTTTGAATTTAGCCGATTATAACGGAACTACTTTTGTCTCCAATGGAAAATCAGTGGCTTTGACCAAAACGGTTTTAGAAGAGAATCCAATTTTTATTAATAAAGTAATTGTTTCTGGAAGTCATAAAATTGGTTATTTGATGTACAATGGTTTTTATGATGAATATGATGATCGATTAAATCAGGCTTTTGGAGAACTTAAAGCGCAAGGTGTTACCGATTTTGTTTTGGATTTACGTTATAATGGAGGAGGAGCCATTTCATCGGCAGCTAAACTTGCCAGTATGATTACAGGGCAATTTGATACACAGATTTTTTCAAAAATGACATATAATGCTAAACTAATGCAAGGTTTGTCTACTGCAGATTTGGAAGATTTAAATGTGCGATTTGTTAAGAATTTAAATAGCCTAAATATGAGTACTGTTTATATCTTAACGACGGCGAGTACGGCTTCTGCAAGTGAATTAATTATCAACGGACTAAAACCGTATATCAATGTGGTTCAGATTGGGGAAACTACAACAGGAAAAAATGTAGGTTCATTTACAGTTTACGATTCAGAAACTTTGACAAAAAGGAATGTTAATCCAAATCATAAATATGCGATGCAGCCTTTGGTTTTAAAAATTACAAACTCGCAAAATTTTGGAGATTATACAGGTGGATTGGTACCAACATATCAACAATATGAAAGAGTTACTAATTATGGAGTTTTAGGAGATGCTTCTGAACCATTACTGAATCTTGCTATTTCAAAAATTACAGGAGCGACAGCCAAAAGAATTCCTGATGATTCACAGCCAAATCGTCCGTATTTTACAGATTCTAAAATCATCAACGGTTTGAATCATGGTATGTATTTAAAAACTGCAACAAAAGGGTTTTAATGACTTGTTTAAAATAAAAAAAAAGGCTTTCAGAAATGAAAGCCTTTTTTTATCCAAAATGTAAACTAATTCTAGTTATTGTTAGAATAAAAACCATTTGGTCCTAAACCAGCAGTAACTGTTTTTAAAACTTCTCCAGTTGAAGAATATACTGTAACAGTTCCGTCTTGTGTAAACTGATTTGCAGCTCCTGAATATATTTTGCCGTCTATAACACCAAACCCGTAAAATGTTGACCAGTCATTATCTGATACAGAGAATAAAGCTTTTTCAGAAAAAGTAGTAGCAGATAAATTCATTGCATAAACTCCTAATCCTTGAGTATAATAGATTTTATTTCCATCAATATCCATATTCAAAGCTCCTTTAACAGTAGTTGATTCGAAAGATGTTGCTGTATCGGTAGAAGTATTGATTTTAGATAATTGACTTTTAGTACTGTTTCCAGCTAATACATATACAGTTCCGTTATTTGCCTCGATTGAGTTGATACCATTTTCAAGTGTAATAGTTTTCGTTACACTATTAGTTGATGGATTGATTACAGTAACTTCAGTTCCGTTACCATAAGAAGCGTTTGTAACATAAAGTTTTCCATTTGCTGCTACAATCTTTTCAGCTGTTTTATTTAATGAAATCGAAGTTAAGTACGCATATGTTTTTGCGTCATAAACGGTTACTGCTTTAGAGATAGCATTTGTAACATACAATTTGTCATTTAAAACAACACTGTAACGTGGATTTTCAAGTTTTTCAGTAATCGTGTAAAGACTTTTAAATGTGTAACGATTTACTACTTCTACTTCATTAGAATTGTTTACTACAATAAAAGCTTTGTCATCGCTAAAAGTTAGAGATTGAGCAACATCTCCTAAAACAACAGTTGGATTTACTACTTTGAAAATATCATTTTGGAAAGTAACTAAATCATTTGAAAGATAAGATACAGAAGCATTTGTCGACAAGAAGTTTCCTTCATTCAAAATAAGTATTCCATTGTCGTATGCGCCTAGCGGAGTGTCAATTTTGTCATCATTATCGCTGCTACAAGAAGCAAACAGAAAAGCCGATGCTATAATTCCTAAATAAAGATTTTTCAGTTTCATGTTATTAATAATTAAGGTTTAAATAAATGGTTAAATTTCTTCCAGGCATAAAGCGATTAGGAAGCGCTTCATACTTTTCATTCCAAACATTGGCTACTTTACAACCTATTTTGAAGATATTTTTTTTACTAAAATTGTAATCAACACCAACGTTTGAAACATTGTAAGCGTCAAGTATATATTTCGGACTATTATCTGATGTTGTAAAAACTTCTCCTGTATACATAATTTGATAATATGCTGAAAGTTTTTTGAAATAATAAGACAATGAACCAGTTAGTTTATGATAAGGAACATAAAAAAGCTGTTTGTCTGTTTGGTCATTTAATGAAACCGTGTAAGCATAGGTGCCACTAAAATCAAATGTATGTTTGTCAAAACTTTTTTTCCATCCTAAAAGTGCTTCAGCACCGTAGATTGTAACTCGGTCTGTATTTTCCGGAATCCAGTTTCCTGAACTGTTTGGAATCCATCTAATCATATCCTTAATCTTCATTCCGTATGCTGTGACAGTCAAATGAAAATCTTTGTATTTGAATTCATTTCCGATTTCTGCCTGAAAGGAACTTTCTGGTTTTAAATCTGGATTTCCGCTTCCTGACCAATACAAATCATTAAATGTTGGAATTCTGAAGTTTCTGGATAAATTAAATTTAAGCTTATAGAAGTCTGAAAAATCATATCGAGAACCTACAGAAAAAAGAACAGGACTTTTGTAAGCGTCTGAAACTTCTTTTCGGGCACTCATTTCGTAATTCCATTTATCTGTCAGGGTATGTTTCCAAAGCAAACTAGCACCACCAATTTCGCGGTTAGCTTTGCCAATTCCAGAACCTATTCCATCATTTTTGGTATAATCTAAAATGGTACTTATTTTTATTGTAGAAGATATCGTATAATCAAGATCATATTTTCCAATAAAGCTTTTTACGCCTCCAGAAGTATATCCCTCCCGATTTATATCTTCAAAATAATTATAATGTTCGGTAATATAAGCGAGCTTTAAATTTGAATCAAATTTGCTAAAAGAGCTGCTCCAGGTTACTAAATTACGAGTGTTGTAATCTTGATATTTAGTTTTGGTTTGATTTGGAGAAGTGAGCGAAAAATGCCTTTCGCCATCAAATATTTCACTGTAAAATTTAATACTGTTTTTGTCATTTATTTTATAACCAATAGCAGCATCGAGTGTATTGTTATAATATTGTCCGTTTTTGTTCCATACTTCCTGTCCAACAAATTTAAAATCATTTTCAGAACTGTTTCTGGTAAAACTGGCATTAAAGCTCCATTTTTTAGTTGCTGCAGTAATCCCGTAAACAGCACTTAGAGTATTAAATTCACCATAATAGATCTGAAAATCATTTTTGAAAGTATCCGAAAATTTCAAATCATTGTTTAAATGAATGGTTCCTCCAATTGCACCGCTTCCATAAACTACACTTCCTCCGCCTGCTTTTACATCAATCGAATTAAAACCTCTTGTTGAAATGGTATTAAAATCTGCCTGCCCTAATAACTGAGAGTTGATATTTATTCCATTCCAGACTACAACAGTCTGCTGAGAAGTAGTTCCTCTAAATGAAGGCGCCGAAGTCATACCTAATCCATTTTCTTTAAAATAGATTACCGTATTATAATTTAAAAGAGAAGTTAAAGACGATTGATTTTTACTAATGACAGAATCATTTAATCGTTGAATGGACTGTGTATTCGAGAAGTTTTTAAGATTATTATCAGAAACAATAACCTCTTTCAGTTTATTAATAGAATCGTTCTGCGCCATAGTAATCTGGCACAACAATAGGAGACAAAAAGCAAACCTTAATTTTATAGTCATAATTTCTACACTCTTTTTCCCGAGAGCTCGATATTGGTTACAAAGGCAGGTCTCCTGGCTTGCGTCTTGTTGTTTTCCTTCCCATCACGGCTGCATGACAGTGGCTTTGCAGTTAACAACAAGCATTCGTTTTAGAACTCAGCTTACAGTTGCGGGTACAGCTCAAGAATTTTACTTGATTCCCTTTTAATGTGTTTAAAAAACACAACCTTAATTTGCTGCAAAGATAAAATTAAAAATATGGATTAATCAAATTTGTTTCACTTTTAAGAGATAATAGTCAAACAAAACGTCAATTTATAATTCAATTCTGATAACTTCTCCAAAATCAACTTTGCTATTAAATGCGTCTTTTAAAGGAAGCGAAGTTTGGTGACACAAAATACTTCTAATAATTCCGGCATGGGCAATGATAATAATCGGCTCTTTTATAGTTGAGATTTCATTAAAAAAATGCCCCACTCTTTCATGTAATTCTGTAAAAGATTCTCCATTTGTAACTTTGATATTGACGAAATCTTCCATCCACGGATTGAGTTCTCCAGGTGGAATTTCGTTCCATTTTTTCAATTCCCAGTCTCCAAAATTCATTTCTTTCAATCGATCATCTTCTTGGTAAGAAATTGTTTTTATGTTTTCACAAATGTGTTTTGCCAGAATTGCGCAACGCTTCAAAGGACTAGAAAAAATAACGGCTTCTGAGGGAAGTTTAGAAACAATTCTGCCGAATATTTCATCAAAAGGTTCTAGAATAGTGACATCCGATTGGCCGTAGCAGATTCCTTTCTCACAGATTGTTTCGGTATGACGTACTAGATAAATTTCCATATAAATAAAATGCTTAAGTAGAATATAACTTCACAAACTTGTTGTGTGGCACCAAGGCAATCTCCTGTATAACCGTCAATCCATTTTTGGAAGTAACGCGCTAAAAAATAGCGAGTAATAAAGACAGGAATTACAGCTAAAAAGAATTTATAATTAAAATAAGAAAATACAATTAACGGGGTCAAACCAAAAAAGAACGAGCCAAAAACTTCTTTCCATGTATATCGTTTAGCAATAGGTTTGCTTTTGCTCGAAGCATCTTCTCGAGAATATTCGTGAGTAAAAATGATGCTTATTGCAGCTAATCGACTTAAAGAATGAGCAGAAATAAATAGCAAAAAAATTAAAGTGAAATTATGTGTAAAAAGTGAAATGGATTCCGAAAGTAATTTGAATTTTATTAAAAAAAGTAAAATCAATCCGATTGCTCCATAAGCGCCAATGGCACTGTCTTTCATAATCATTAAGATTTTTTCTTTGGTCCAGCCTCCGCCAAATCCGTCGCAAACATCTGCAAATCCGTCTTCGTGAAAAGCTCCAGTAGTTAGAATAGAAATTATAATAGCAAAAAGAACAGCAGTTTCTGTTGAAAGAAAAAGAGAAAAAAGATAGAAACCCAGAAATGAAAAGCTTCCAACAATCCATCCAATAAAAGGGAAATATCTTGTAGCTTTATTTAAATAATCCGGATGATGTGTAATGTTTTTTGGACATGGAATTCGGGTGTAGAACATTAAACAGGTAAAGAAAATGTGTAGTTCTTTTTTCATTTTTTATAATTGTTTTCCATGACAAAAATGAGAATAAATAATGCTGTAACATAATTATTTTGAAGAATCAATTTGTTTTAAAGTTTACTGTGACTGAAACCTGCGACTGCAAACTACTTCTTACTTATCCCGGCACTTTCAAAGCTGGCCATTTCATTCAAGAAAACTTCTGCAGATTTTAAAATTGGAAAAGCAATTGCACAACCTGTACCTTCGCCTAAACGCAAATCGAGATTTAAAATCGGTTTTGCGTTTAGATAATCAAGTAGTTTGATATGTGCTTTTTCCGCTGAACAATGAGAGAAAACAGCATTTTTTATAATATTCGGATTGATTTTAGAAGCAATTAAAAAAGCTGTAGTACAGATAAAACCATCCACTAAAATCAGCATTTTATTGTCAAAAGCAGACAACATTCCGCCTGCCATTTGTAGAATTTCAAAACCTCCGAAATAAGAAAGTTGTGACATTAATTCGGCTTGACCGGAATAATTTTCGATTGCTTTTTTGAGAATATTTTGCTTTTGAATTAGTTTTTCATCAGAAACTCCCGTTCCTTTTCCGACGCAATCTTCAATATCAGAATTAGTTAAGACACTCATTAAAACAGAAGCTGTTGAGGTATTACCAATTCCCATTTCGCCAAAACCGATACAGTTGCAACCTGTTTTTGCGATATTTTCGACAATGGCTTTTCCTTTGTCCAAACATAATTGAACTTCAGATTCGCTCATGGCTGGAACATGTAGAAAAGACTGTGTTCCTTTAGCAATTTTAGCATCAATTAATTTGGTATTGGTTGGGAAATCATAATTTACACCAGCATCTACAATAGATAATTCGATATTGTTTTGGTTACAGAAAACATTTATTGCAGCGCCTCCATCTAGAAAATTATTGACCATTTGGCGCGTTACATCTTGCGGATAATCGCTTACTCTATGATTGGCAATTCCGTGATCTGCGGCAAAAACAACAATATTTGGATTTATAATTTTAGGGTTTAAAGTTTCAAAAACCGTTGCCATTTGAAAAGCCAAAGTTTCTAAAGTTCCCAAAGCGCCAAGGGGTTTGGTTTTTGAATCTATTTTTTCCTGTAAAAGTTGGTGGAAATCAGTTGTGTTTTCCGTTTCACTTTTGGAATTTAATTCAAGATTAGAAATATTTATATTTTGAATTTCTGAAATCTCGCTACAAATTGGGGCTTCCGATTTTTGCTTCCAATGCAATTGTTGCAGCATGGGCTGATTGTTATAATTGGTAGCAGGTTTTCCGATGCAGAAATAACCAAGAGGTTCTATATTATCTGGTAAATTGAGTATTTTTTTGAATTGGTAATAATTTAAAATCGAAACCCATCCCATTCCATAACCTTGTTCCGTGAGCGAAAGCCAGATGTTCTGTGCTGCACAAACCGAACTAAATTTAACAGCCTCGTTACTGCCAATAGTTCCGATAGTAAACTGATTGAGAACAGAACGATCATAAGCAATAATGAGCCCAATTGGAGCTTCTTCAATTGCTTCCAGTTTCAGGGAATTGTACAATTCTTTTTGTTCTTTGTTATCCGTAAGTTCAGCTGCTTTTTTATTATAATCTAAAAACAGCTTTTTAATTGAAGTTTTAACTTCATTAGATTTTATGAGGAAATATCTAGTCGCATCAGTAAGCCCAACAGAGGGAGCCCAGTGACCAGCCTGTAACGCTTTCTGAATTACATCGTCTGGAACTTCGTCGGTTGTAAAGTGTCGGGTGTCACGGCGTGATTTTAATATATCGTCTAGATTACTCATTTTAAATTCCAATTTGTTAAGTTCCAAATTCCAAAATGGAAAATGAAAAACATTCTAGTAAAGATAAAGTTTAGCTTTGAAATTCGGAATTTAAAATTGTGAATTTCCTCCCAATGTATTGGAATTTAGAATTTTTCTATTGTGATTTAGCCTTTTATTTTTACAGGAATTCCCGAAACCATCAACACGACTTCATCAGCATTTTCGGCAAGAAACTGATTCATCCAGCCTTGAAGTTCAACAAATTTTCTTCCAATGTGAGTTTCTGCATGAACTCCCATTCCGATTTCGTTTGTTACAATAATGATAGTAGTGTTTTGCTGTTTTGCAATGGCTAGGAATTCTTTCTTAGCTTCTTCTAAACTTAGATGAACATCGTTTTTATGATCAACAAAAAAGTTGGTAAGCCAAAGTGTGACACAATCAATTAAGGCTGTTTTTTCAGAAAAATCAATTTTACTGAGATATTTTTCTTCTTCAACATTCGTCCAACGTTCGTCACGTTCTTGTTGATGACGATCAATACGATTTTGAAAATCAGAATCCCATTTTCTGGCGGTTGCTACATATATAGGAGAATCAGAAAGTTCTAAAGCCAGTTTTTGAGCATAACTGCTTTTTCCAGAGCGTTCGCCACCGGTCACCAAATAAATCATGTTTTAGTAGTTATAAGTTAGGGGTTATAAGTTATGAGTTTCGTTTGGCAAGTTATAATTAATTCTGAAAGATTAACTCATCACTTTCAATTCATAACTCATCACTTTTAATAAGGGCAATGTCGGCAGTTGTTTCCACAGCAAGTTCCTCTTTTTAAGTGAAACCAAGGTTTAAAAACATATTGACCATCTTCGATATAATAGTCGATACCTTCAATTAAATTATCGGTTTTAGGGAGCGAGATAGCTTTGTTGGTTGGAGCTTTGTCGGGAGTCATGGTTTCTACATATGCTTCGATCTTGTCTTCACAAGCTTCTTTAAAACAAATAGGACAAAGACAATCGCCTCCCTCAGAAAGGTTAAAAATAGGCGGGTAATCATTACACCAGCACTTTTTTTCTACAGATATATCTCCACAGCTGAATTCAGAATCACAGCTTGAGCAAATTTTCATTTTTGTGGTATTCATGTTGTAAAGATACAATTGTTTAAATTTGTAAGAATAAAGGTAAACAAAAAAAATAGAAAATACTTTACCTTTGTCGTGATCCAAAACATAAAATATGAGACATTTATTACCGAAAATGATTTTTATAGCTTCTTTTTTTATCCTGACAGGATGTAAGAAGAATGAAAATACAGAAACAGTAAAAGTAGAAAATGTAAAAAACAGTATAGAATACGCAAGCGGACTTTCGATTGTGAAATATGATGATTATTCAGTTGTAACTGTCTCAAATCCTTGGCCAAATGCGAACAAAGATTTCAAATATATTTTAAAAGAAAAGGATGCAAAAGTTCCAGACAGCCTTCAAACTTATACTACAATTCAGGTTCCGTTAACGTCTGTTGTGGTTACTTCGACTACTAATATTCCGTTTTTAGAAATGCTGGAAGTAGAAAACAAATTAGTTGGTTTTCCACATACCGATTACATTTCTTCAGAAAAAACGAGAGCTTTAATTGACAAAGGTTCTGTGAAAAATGTTGGACAAAATGAAAAACTAAATATTGAACAATTAATAGAATTGTCTCCCGAGTTAATTGTAACTTTTGGAGTTGACAATAACAATCCGATGTTGGATAATTTGAAAAAAAGCGGATTAAAAGTCTTAATTCAAGGAGATTGGATGGAACAATCGCCACTAGGGAAAGCAGAATGGATTAAACTTTATGGTGCCTTATTTGGTAAAGAAGATCTGGCAAAAGAGCTTTTTGATAAAATTGTAGAAAGTTATAACCAGGCTAAAAAATTAGTTGCCGAAAAACCTGCGACTTCTAAAGTTTTATACGGTTCAATGTACGAAGATGTTTGGTATGTTGCGAAAGGAGACAGTTGGGTTGCTAAGTTTATGAAAGATGCACAAGCTAATTATTTATGGGCAGATTTAAATGGATCAGGAAGTGAAGGTTTGTCTTTTGAAAAAGTATTAGACAAAGCCAAAGATGCAAATGTTTGGATTGCTTCGGGGTCATTTAAAAGTTTAGATGAATTACAAAAAGCCAATCCGCATTATGTAGAATTTGATGCTTTTAAAAATAAAACGGTTTATAATTTTGAAGGGAAATTGGGAGCTACTGGAGGAACTGTTTATTACGAATTGGCCCCAAGCCGACCAGATTTGGTTTTAAAAGATTATATCAAAATTTTTCATCCTGATTTATTGACCAGTTATGAATTTACTTTTGCATCAAAACTGAATTAAATTGGTGAATAAAAAACGAAATACCATTTTATTTGTCATTCTAGCTTTAGGTCTTTTAATGATGTTTTTTGCAAGCATTAGTTTGGGCTCTGTTATGATTCCGTTGAAAGATGTTTTTGCAAGTTTAACTGGAGGTCACGCATCAAAATCAACTTGGGAATATATCATTATAAATTATCGTTTGCCAAAAGCAATTACAGCAGTTTTGGTAGGAAGCGGACTTTCAATCAGTGGACTTTTAATGCAGACTTTATTCCGTAATCCATTGGCTGAACCCTATGTTTTAGGATTGAGTTCTGGTGCTAGTTTGGGAGTTGCTTTTGTGATTTTGGGAGCTGGATTTCTGCCTTCTTTTTTAAGCGCAATCGCATTGTCTTCGTACGGAATTGTTCTAGCGTCTACAGCTGGAAGTATTTTGGTTCTGCTTTTAGTTTTAGTAGTTTCACAAAGATTGAGGGATACAATGGCTATTCTGATCGTAGGATTAATGTTTGCAAGTTTTAGCGCAGCAATAATAAATGTTTTAACGTATTTCAGTACAGCCGAACAATTGCAAAAATTTACTTTCTGGTCAATGGGAAGTCTTGGAAATCTTTCATGGCCTACAATCGGAATTTTGACTTGCTGTGTTTTAATTGGTTTACTTTTAAGCGTCAAAAGTATAAAACCATTAAATGCCTTATTATTGGGAGAAAACTATGCTAAAAGTATGGGACTCAATTTTAAACAAGCACGATTAATTATCATACTTGCAACAAGTATATTGTCTGGAGCCATCACAGCATTTGCTGGTCCGATTGCTTTTGTTGGTTTGGCAGTGCCTCATATTGCAAAACTGACGTTTCAAACCAGTAATCATACTATTTTGTTTTGGAGTACCTTATTTTTTGGAGCCTTTATAATGTTGTTTTGTGATATTGTTTCACAGATGCCAGGTTTTGAAGTCACGCTTCCAATTAATGCAATTACGTCTATAATTGGCGCGCCTGTAGTTATTTGGCTTTTAGTTCGAAAAAGAAATTTTTAAGTAATTTTTAGCCACAGATTACACAGATTAGCACAGATTTTTTTAATCATTTTTAATCCTTTAATCAGTGGCAAAAGCAAAAAAAATAGAAACTCAGTATTTGGTTTAGAAAAAGAAATTTTAATTAATTTTTAGCCACAGATTACACAGATTAGCACAGATTTTTTTTAATCATTTTTAATCCTTTAATCAGTGGCAAAAGCAAAAAAATAGAAACTCAGTATTTGCTGTAGAAAAGAGATTAGCACAGATTTTTTTTAATCATTTTAATCCTTTAATCAGTGGCAAAAGAAAAAACTTAGAAACTCAGTATCTCAGCAACTTAGAATAATAAAAAAATGAAAAACATCTTAAAGACTTCAAATCTAAATATTGGATATAAATCCAACAAAGGCATTACGACTATTGCTGAGAATCTGAATCTAAACCTAGGAGCAGGAAAACTTATTACTTTAATAGGAGCAAACGGAATAGGAAAATCGACTTTACTTCGAACTATTACAGGAATCCAAAAGCCATTATCAGGAAATGTGTATTTGAATGAAAAAAATATTTCAGATTACAATTCTTTAGAATTAGCGCAAAATCTAAGTTTGGTTTTAACAGAAAAATTGCCTCCGAGTAATCTTTCTGTTTTTGAATTAGTAGCCTTAGGTCGCCAGCCATACACAAATTGGGTAGATAAATTGTCTGATGAAGATATTGCAAAAGTTCATGAAGCTATGAATCTAACACAAATTGAACATTTGGCTTCAAAAAAGCATTTTCAAATTAGCGATGGACAATTACAGAAAGTTTTAATTGCAAGAGCTTTGGCGCAAGATACTCCATTAATTATTTTAGATGAACCGACAACACATTTGGATTTACTGCATAAAGTTTCGTTGTTCAAATTATTGAAAAAACTAACTCAGGAAACCCAAAAATGCATTTTGTTTTCTACCCACGATATTGATTTAGCGATTCAATTAAGTGATGAAATGATTATGATGACGCCAGAAAATATTACGCAGGATCAACCATGCAATTTAATCTCAAACGGAAGTTTCAGCAATTTATTCAAAGACGAAAATATTGTTTTTGATGCTGAAAAAGGAAAGTTTATTGTGAGTTAAAGCTACTTTTCCTGCAAGGTTTTCAAAACCTTGTAGGTCTGAAATGAATATTGAATTATACCTACAAGGTTTTGAAAACCTTGCAGGAAATCAAGAATGTTTATTTCAATCCAATTTGTCGTTTCGCTTCGCCAACCACAAAAGCAACCGAATTGGCAATATTAAAACTACGAATAAGCGGAGACATCGGAATCGTCAAATGATTTTCGAATCTTGCCATGAATGCTGCGCTTAAACCAACGCTTTCTTTTCCGAAAACCAGCCAGTCACCATCTTGAAACTCGTTTTCTAAATAAGATTTTTCAGAATGAGAACTCATCAAAAACACACGAGAATGATCTGGAATCTGAGCAATCCATTCTTCCACATTTTGATACTCGGTAACATCCAAATGAACCCAGTAATCCAAGCCAGAACGTTTTAGGTTTTTATCATTAATGACAAATCCGAAAGGATGAATCAAGTGAAGACGGCTTTCTGTACCTACGCACAATCTACCAATATTTCCAGTATTATTAGGTATTTCAGGTTCAACAAGAACTACGTTTAGCATCTTTTTTGAGTTATGAATTATAAGTTATAAATTATGGGTTTCCAACAATTCTAATTGCCATATTTTCTAATTTTCTAATTGAAAATCAGAAACCTCAAGCACTTCGCCTGCTTTTAGATTTTGCAAATATACATTTCCTATTCGAACGCGAACCAGACGAAGCGTTGGAAAACCAACTGCAGCAGTCATTTTTCGAACCTGACGAAATTTTCCTTCATTAATCGTAATCGATGCCCAGGAAGTTGGGCCATGACGTTCGTCTCTGATTTTTTTGGCTCTTGGCCCTAAATCAGGAATTTCGGTAACAATAAAAGCTTTGCAGGGTTTGGTTTTGTATTTGTCGCCATGAAGACCAATTTCAACTCCTTTTTGTAATTGTTCTATTGCTTCAGGAGTAATAACACCATCAACTTGAACGTAATATTCTTTGTCGACTTTTTTACTTCGTACAAGTTCGCTCATATTTCCGTCGGTGGTTAGGAGGAGCAAACCTTCAGAATCTTCATCCAGTCTACCGATTGCCATTGTTCCTGCGGGAAAATCGTGTAATTCACCCAAAAGCTTTTTCTTTCTTTTTAATTCATAAATAAATTGGCTCAAATAGCCGTAAGGTTTAAAAAGAAGGAAGTGTCTGTGCATTTTTAATTTTTTGCAAAGATAGTCCTTTCATAAAATTAAAACCAATTACTGCTTTTGTGATTTCATCTTTTTTAGCCATTGATAAACAAACCAAATTGAGGTAATGATAAAAATGACTATCAAAACAGAATAATAGTTTTCGAAAAATTCATGAAAATAACTTCCAACTAAAATATAAACAGAAGCCATACAAAGTTTGATTGGAATAAATTCGGCATTAGACCAACTGGTTTTGATTTTGAAGAAATTCATGATAATTAGTTTGTTAAGTTGCTTTAAATAAAGGTAATAAAATAAAAAGCAGATGGCAATTATAAAAGAAAGCAATCTTAAGTCGTAATTTTTTTATAGTTGGAATTTGTAATATTATAAATTAAAACACAATGTTATGGAAACGAATAAATTAGGAACAAAAAAGATAAACGGAACTCAAAAGAATATCGACGAATCTAAAGGAAAAAACGTTTCGCACGATAAAGAGCTAAAAGATGCCAAACTCAATAAAGAACTGGTAACAGATGCAGATGGGGATAAAAAAATAGTGGAAAGAGCGAGAAACGAAAACGAAGATATTAAAACCAAAATTTCAAAAACAGATTCCAATAATCCAAATGCAAATCGTGGTGTAAGTTCTGATGAGGAAGCTAAAAAAACAGTAGAAAACAAAGATCGTAATTCTGATATCACGCCCAATCGATATCCAAATTCCAATCCTGAAAGTCATGAGGATCGTGGAAACATGAAATTGGACGAAGACGAATAAAACAATACTAAATTTTTAGTGAAACAAGGTCATTTTAATATCAAATAACATAACATTAGCGTGAAGCGTTAATCTTATTGTAAACTCGCTGCAAATCTTGAGTATCCGCCGATATCTTCGTAAATTTAGAAAACAAATTTAATACATAAGAATATGGCACTTTTAGAAAATAAAGTAGCTTTTGTATCTGGTGGCGGCTCTGGAATTGGGCGTGCAGTAGCAGAAGCATACGCTCGAGAAGGAGCAAAAGTTGTAGTTTCAGATATCAATGTAGATCACGGTGAAGAAACCGTTAAAATGATAAAAGATAAAGGCGGAGAAGCTTTTTTTATAAAAGGAGATTCGTCGAGTGCAAGCGATAACAAACATATGGTTGAGGTTACGGTTTCAAAATATGGAAGATTGGATATTGCCTGCAACAATGCGGGAATGGGCGGACCTGCAAAACCAACCGGAGAATATGAACCTGAAGACTGGGATCGTGTAATTGGACTCAACTTGAATGGTGTTTTTTATGCCTGCCGATACCAATTAGAACAAATGGAGAAAAATGGTGGGGGAAGCATTGTAAATATTGCTTCTATTCACGGACAGGTTGCTGCACCACTTAGTCCTGCGTACACAGCTTCTAAACATGCTGTTGTTGGTTTGACTAAAAATATTGCAGTAGAATATGCGCAAAAAAATATTCGATGTAATGCTGTTGGACCAGGTTATATTGAAACAGCACTTTTAAAAGACAATTTAAATAAAGATATGATGCAAGCCGTTGCGGCAAAATCGGCTATGAATCGTTTAGGAACAGCTGAGGAAATTGCAGAATTGGTAGTTTTCTTAAATTCAGATAAATCATCATTTACTACAGGAAGTTATATTATTGCCGATGGTGGTTATACAGCTGTATAGTACTTTAGAGTATAAAAATTTTGAATTAGATAAAGTAGTAAGCGAAAGTTTACTGCTTTTTTTGTTTTATAAAATACTAATATTTGTAAGAAACATGGATTTTGTTCTAACTATCTACTGAATGGTTTGTTTTGAATAATGTTTTGTGTAAATGCTGTTTGATTGGTTTTATTTTATTAACTTTAAGTATAAGCTAGGTTTTATTGAATAATATTAACAAAAACCAAAACATTAAGTTTATGGTTTTATAATACTGGCTTAACTTTAAAGGCGATAAATTTGACTTCTAAAAACTCTATTATTTAACAGTATGAAAAAACTTTACTTTTCGCGCCAGCTTTTGGCTTTGATATGTTTGTTGGTCTGCTTTTCTGGAAATTTGTTTGCCCAGACTATGCCAGACCCTCAAAAGAACTTACCGTACCAACAAAATTTTGAAGGATGGGATGCGACTGATGCCCAGTTTCCTGCAGGATTTCAAGGATGGACTCTTGGTAGTAATGTTTCCGGAGCAACTCAGTACCTAACTTCTCCAACTTTTACAGATTCTAATACTATAATTACGGGTAGAGGAGCAAATAATACAGGAGGTGGTTTCTATAACTATGTTGGTAAATTAGGATTTTTAAATACGGGAAATGTTAATCTTACCATTGGTTTTGCTTTTTCAAGCGAAGGAACTACCAATGTACAGGTTCAGTACGATATTATGACGATAAGAAATTTCGTTGATGCTACAAACACGAGAATCAATGAAGTGATCTTGCAATATAGAGTAGGTACTACAGGAGAATTTACTTCACTTTTAGGAACTGCTTACAGAAATAATGATGTTAATCAGACAACTAATGTTACTCTGCCGCTTAATTCTCAACTAAGAAAAATTACATTGCCTGCAGAATGTGACAATCAGCCAATAGTGCAGTTACGTTGGGCTTCTAGACAAGTTTCTGGTGGTGGAGGACGTCCATCTTTTGCAATTGATAATATTGATATTAGAAAAGATACTTTTGCTCCAATAAATGTTTCAGGTTATCCAAAAACAGATAATGTTCTAGCTGATAGTTTCGATTTTACTAGTAAAATTGATGAGATTGGAAAAACATATTACGTATTGGTAGCAGGCGGAAGTGCAGAGCCAACAGTTGCACAAATAAAAGCAGGACAAAATGCAAGCGGAACTGCTGCGTTACAATCAGGAGTTTTTGATGTTACAAATTCGTCTCTTGAATATTTAAAAAGCTTTACAAGTTTATCTTTAAATACGGCTTATTCTGTTTTCTCAATTTCGGAGGATCCATATAATAATGTACAAGCTACAGTAAATAAAATTGATGTTAAAACGATAAGTGTTACTCCTCCTGCTATTTCTACAACAGTTGATGTGTTAAATTTAGGCGGAACTGAACCAAATTTTGATGCTTTAATTAAAAGTTACCAAGTAGGAGCTACAGATCTTACTGCAAATGTTGTGGTAACGGCTCAGTCAGATTTTTTACTTTCAAAAGACAATGCTACATTCGCATCATCTCTAACATTTGCTCCTGCTGATTTTGCTTCTAATGCAACGCCAACAGTTTATGTAAAGTTTACTCCAAATGCAATTGGTAGTTTTACGGGTAAAATTATTCACGAAACAACTGGTGGCCCAACAAAAACAGTTGATGTAACAGCTTTTGGATCAAATCCTTTTGTACAAAGTTTTGACGATGCAAATGTTTTAACAAATAGCGGTTGGTCGCAATATAATGAGGCGGGACCACTAAACAAATGGTCTCACACAACTGTGGCTAGAAACGTAAATTCTGGAACAGGAGCTGTTCTTGTGAATGGTTTTTCTGATTCTGGAGCGAGTAAAGATTGGTTGATTTCTCCAAAATTACGTTTGGATAGTTTTACTGATCTTCCATTATTATCTTTTTATTCTCGTCAATTTTATGATGGACCATCTTTAAAATTAATGGTTTCTACTGACTATGACGGAACAAGTAACCCAAGTACAGCTACATGGACAGTAATAGATGGTAAATTTCCAAATACAACAGGATCTTACGCTCAATCACAATATATTAATCTTTCTGCTTACAAAACAAATCATACTTATTTGGCATGGGTTTATGAAACAACAGCAGGAGGAAGTGGGAACGCTGCAGAATGGTCTTTTGATGATTTTGCTGTTGTCAATGAAACGAAATATTTAGATTCAAATCCAATTTTAGATTTCGGAGATGTAAATCCAAATTCGGTTTCTGCAAGTCAGTCTTTTGTTTTTAAAGCAGCGGGCTATAATGATATTACACTTCAAGCTCCAGCTTCGTATCAATTATCAGCAGATAATATCTCATTTACTTCTAGTATAGTTGTTTCTTCTGCAGATGCAGCAGCCGGAAAAACGGTTTATGCAAGATTCGCACCTACAACAAAAGAACCAACAATTTCTGGTGTCTTAACAGTTACAGGTACTTCATTAAATAAAGAAATAGGTTCGTTTACGGCTTCTTCATGGCCAAAAGCAGATACTTTTGATGTAGTAACATACAACGTATCATTTTTTGGATCAACAAATAATACATACGGTCCAACCAACAATGCGTTGCAAATTGAAAATGTGGCAAAAGTCATGAACAAATTGAATGCAGACGTTTACGCTCTTCAAGAAGTATCAAGTGATACATCAATAGATGATTTGATTAAACAGATCAATATCAATGGAAAAACTTTCGCTAGAGCTACTTCTACTTCTTGGTCTTATTCATGGCAAGATCCTCCAAGTGATCCAAATTATCCAGCTCAGAAATTAGTAGTACTTTACAATACACAAACAACTACCGTAAAAAGCACAAAAGTGATGTTTAAGGAAGTGTATGATCAAGTTCGTAATGATGTAGTGGTTCTTCCAAATTATCCAGGAGAAGGTGCTACAGAGAGAAATGACGATAGTTTTTTCGCTTCAGGACGTTTGCCTTATTTGGTTGAGTTGGAAACGAACATTGGAGGTATTAAAAAAGAAATTAGTTTAATTGATTTTCACGCACGTGCCAATAGCGGTACTGATGTAATGAAATACAATCAACGTAAATACGATGTTGATTACCTAAAACAAGATTTAGATGCCAATTATGCAGATAAAAATATCATTCTTTTAGGAGATTTAAATGATGATGTAAAAGCATGGGTTGGAAACGCAAGTACTCCATCATCTTATCAGAGTTTTGTAGAAGATACGGCTGGATTTAATCCTTTAACTTTAGAAATTAGCAAAGCAGGAGCTGTTAGTTATTTAAATTATACTCCGCCAAGTTTCTTAGATCATATTATTATTTCGAATGAATTAACAGATCAATATATCGCTAAGTCAATTGCAGTTTATGATCCTAGAAATGATATTTCAAATTATATCAGTACAACTTCAGATCACGGACCAGTTATTGCCCGTTTCCAATTAAAAGAAGATGTACTTTCTACGCCAGATTTTGGAAAAAACAAATACTATGTAAAAGCTTATCCAAACCCAGCGACAGATGTTGTAAACTTTGATATTAAAACAACACAAGGAAGAGATCTAAAAATTAGATTGTATGATTTTAACGGACGTACAATTGGAAGCCCAATAAGCGTTAAGAATGAGTCTGAAATTAGTACAGCAGTTGTTTCTGTTAACAACCTTGTTTCAGGTGTTTATTTCTATACTGTTACCGAAAATAATAAGGTGATTTTTAAAGATAAGATTATCAAGAAATAATCTAGATTTTAACATAAAAGAAAAGGCAGTCTTAAATTGACTGCCTTTTTTTATTCTACTATTTTTTTGATGTTCTTCCAATCAATATCATTTTGATCTGTGAAAGGGAAGAAGTAATCTAACTGCCATTTTTGAGTTTTTTGAGCCTGTTTACTCGTAGTTTCATCCCAAGGCGGATAAACTCTAGTTGCGCGAATTCCTTCTTTGTTTGGTGTCGAAAAAATCCCTTTTGCTAGCAATACTTTCTTTGGAAATATAAATTGTCCCCAATTAAAGTCTTTTCGAACGCTTACTATCACAAAATCAATAGAGTCAGAATAATCGAAAGGTTCAATAATTCCGTTTTTATTTCGTTTCCATAAAGTTACAAACTGCCCTGTTTTGGTTGGAGTTATTTTGGCTTCCCGATAACAGATTTTTTTATCGTTTAATTCAAAACGATAAGCACTGTATTCCTCGCTTTCGTTTTCTTTTTGAAGAAATCTGATTTCTAAACCTGATTTTTCAAAAACAATTTCTTTTGCCAATTTTAAATCAGTTGAAAGAGAATCGATTGAAGAAGCTGTAAAATCCATAAACAAGAATTAATTTTTTTTGAAAATTACGCTAAACTAAATTTAGAACGAAACATTCAAACCAAAATTTAATCCCCATTGAAACTGGTTGAAAGACTGAGTGCTTAACGGATTGATATAGTAATTCATTGCAGGTTCTACAAATACATTGGTTTTTTTATAAACGCGATATTGTAATGTACTGCTCAACGTTGAACCATAAACATAATCATTTGCACTAGTATTTTGTCCAATAGAATGTCCATCTAAGGCGACATTGTTCGAAATCAATTTCCCAACAAATCCTCCTGTATTTAAATTAATGCTTGCCTTATTTTTATTAAAAACAGAGTAAGACACTTCTAGAGGCAATTCAATATATCTTAGATTCTGATCCAGTTTTCCTGTTTGAACATTGGTTGCATCTTTTAAAGCTTCTTTTGTAGTGCTGGATACCAAAAGGTAATCTGGATTATTACTCACAGGAGCAGCATTAGCATTGGCAGTAAGATAAGCGCCGGGAATAAAAAGTGTATTACTTTTGGCACTTACATACGATACATTTGCAACACTTTGTCCCAATTCATTAATTTTTAAACCAGAACCTACAGCCCATTTTTTATTGATGTTGTATTTAGTTCTAACTCCATAAGAGTTGGATTGTTTAGAATCGTTTGTGTTACCAAGAGTCTTTTCGTTTTTGGTATTTTCAGAACTAGCAACTCCAGCAAAAACGGCAACTGCCCATTTCTCTTTTTTGTCAATGAGTTTGTCTTTTTTCTCTTTTTCTTCTTTTTTAGAGTCAGGATTTAAAATTCCTTTTTCTAGATTTTGAAGTTCTGCAAGTTGTACAGAATCGATTTTGCTTAAAGCATTTTCTTTAAACTTGGCATTATTATCTTTTGTGTTGTTTTTGTATGCTAGTTCTGCAGATGTATTTTCGTTTGGCGTTTTTTCTGAATTTTGTTTAAAAACTGAATTGTTTTCTGTAGCACTTTGTTTTGAAAAAGCCAGATTATTATTGTTCTTAGAAGGCGCTAAACTTTCAAAAATCGAATTAGAAAGCTGTTGTTTAGCTGTAGAATTAAACTTGTTTTCTTTTCCAAAAACAATTCTTTCTTCAGAAATACTTTTATTATTATTTTGTTTATTGTTCTCTAAAATAGATTTTCTAGAAGATGTAGCTTTGGCTTTATCCTCAGATGTATTGTAATTCTGAACAGCAAGAGACTGATTTGGAACATTTGCGTTTTTCTGTAATTGCATATTAGATTCAGAACCCTTTTTATTGGCTTTGTTTTTAGAATCGTTATTTGCAACTGCTGTTTCTTGTTCTTGAATTCCTTTAGAATTTAAATTATTGAATTGTTTTTCTGATGCAGCATTGTTTTTTAAAAAATCTTTTACTTCGTTATCGTTTTTATCCTGATCAGTAGTGTTGTTTTTTGGCGTATTATTTCCTTTTTCGTCAATAACTACGTGGTTATTGTTAAATCCGTTAGTGTCAAAATTTTTATTTTCTGGAGAACTAAAATGCAAAATTGAAGGCAGAAGCAATCCTAATAATAAGCATGCAGCAGCCGACCACCAAAGAATAGCTCTCTTCTTCTTTTTAGGTTTATCTAATTTTTCCTCAATTTGTGCCCACAATTCAGGAGGCGGAACACTCGAAAAGTCTTCCATTGATGAAAAAATATCTTCTATTTTTTGCTTCTTCATGCTATCTTAAAATTTTTTATGCTCAAAATTCGCTTTTGTAATATATGTTTGGCGCGATTTAAATTTGATTTGGATGTTCCTTCAGAGATTTTTAGTAATTCGGCTATTTCTTTGTGTTTCATTTTCTCAAAAACATACAGGTTAAAAACGGTCCGATATTGATCTGGTAAATCCCGAATGTATTCTAGAAGCTTTTCCTGTTCCATCGGAATTGCTTCTAATTCCTCTTCTTCTACAAAATCTGTATCGGGATCAAAAACATCGAGAAAGAAACTCTCTTTTTTCTTTTTGTTTAAAGTTTCGATGAGTTTGTTTATGAAAATCCGTTTAAGCCATCCTTCAAAACTTCCTTCAAACTTATATTGGTTTATTTTTTGAAAAACAATTACAAAAGCTTCCTGAAAAACATCTTTCGCGTCATCTTCATTTTTCATGTATTTCAAGCAGATACCATACAAAACAGGAGAGAACAACTGATAAATTTTCAGTTGTCCCTCCCTGTCATTTTTCATGCACAGTTTGATGTATTTTTCTAACTCGTCTTTCAAGAAATGGTTCAAATTTGATTTTGCAAAAATAGTTTTAAATAGCTTACAAAACTATCTTTTAAAAATAGTTCGGGAACCATCTTGATTGTTACTTACAATCGTTAGGTTTTGATTATCAAGTTTTTCTATCACATAAGTTTTACCTTCAAAGGTAATTAGGTCATGTTCTGTGTGGTCAGAATAACCTATTCCTTTTTCTATCTCATATGCACTGTTTCTAATTTCTACATTGTTTTTATAAGTTATTACTCTTCCATTGTGAGTAAAAATAACTTTCTTGGTAAAACCAATAGTTTTCGGAGTTGCAAGGTACGGATTGTTCGTTCCTCCAACAGATTTTTCCCAAGTCCAGGTATTTATAATTGCGCTCGAATTTACTTTAGAAGCATCCGCTGAAATAAAACTGGCAAAAAGAAAAAAGGCAGTAAAAGATACAAAAAGGTGTTTCATAATAGAGTTATTTTAAGCTTGTGATTTTATTCTGAATAACTTTTTTGAAAGCTATAATCGCAGCACTTTGATCTGCAGTATCAGTATTGTCAATGTAAATTTTGGTTACTGATGCACCTTGACGCAATTCGAAATAAATTCCTCCTTGATCTGCAGAATCTGGAGCACCGTAAGTTTTAGTTTGTCCTTTTAAAGCTAAAATTTCAGAAGGAACATCTTTTAAAAGTAAACTGTAATCTCCTCTTTTGATAGTTGGAGTATATTTGTACTGACCAAATTCATATTGTCCTGACTCAACATTTAAGAATTCTAAAATGTTGTAATCATTAATTTGATAGAATTTTTGGCAATTTGAACTTACACATTCACTATAAAAACTTCCAATTACAATATTATCTGGGTTTTCTGTTGTTTTGTTAAATAAGAATCCTTTAGATGTTTTAGGAATTAAAACAAAATCAGACGGGTTAGTTGGAGTTTGCGTTACTGTTTCACCAGCAGCAGGACCTTTTTCATAATAATTAACAATAATCTCACAGTTGTTTTCTACGATAGAAGTGATTTTAACCGCATAACCACTTGTGTTTTTTGTGCCCGAAAAAATACCAACTAGATATTGTTTTGTAAAATCGATATTTGGATCACTTGGAACTGGACAGCTTCCTGCAGTTTTTGTAAACAATTTATCCATTTCTTCCTGAGATGTAACGACAGCAACAGAAGGAATAGGTGGTGGTGTTTTAATAGTATAATTGCATAAAAATGGAAATCCGGTAAAGTTTACAAGACTATTAACTCCGCAATTCATATTAGCATCATCTCCATTATTAAGAGAGCAGGCACTAAATCCAAAAGCTACAAATAAGCTCAGCATTAATTTTTTCATAATTTATTTTGATAGGTTTATATCTTGTAGATAGCGCTTTTTAAAAAAGGTTGCGTACATGATGCAATTTTTTTTATTTTTTTTCTTTCATATAAAATGTTGGTTTAGTTTGGATTGATTATGAATTCGTGAAATTTTGATTTTAAAAACTAAGTACTACGTATTATTGCGTACTTTTACTTAAAATAAACTTAGTTATGTTAGATTATTTACCGTTTTTATTGGGGTTTATCATTGCCTTATTTATTGGAATTTACTTAGGAAAATTGCTTTCTACTTCTAAAAATCAGTCAGAAAAAGCTATTTTAGAAGAAAAACTGAATGCATTAAGTTCTCAATTACATATGCAGAAAGAACAGTTTGAAAGTGAAAAAAATAATTTTCAGAAACAGTTGCAATTCAATAATGCGGAGAAAGAAAATATTCGAACAGAAAAAGACAGTTTAGCGATTCAACTTTCTAAAAAAGAAGTCGATTTTGAAAATTTATGGGAACGTCATAAAGAACAAAAAAGTGAAATCAACGAACTTCAGGAAAAATTCACCAAAGAATTTGAAAATCTAGCCAACAAAATCCTGGAAGAAAAATCGGCAAAGTTTACCGAACAAAATACGGTAAATATGAAAAGTATTCTTTTGCCTTTACAAGATAAAATTCAAATTTTCGAACAAAAGGTAGATCAAACTCATAAAGAAAGTATCGATTACCACGCCGCGCTTCGCCAACAGATTATTGGTTTAAGCGAAATGAATGCACAAATGAGTAAAGAAACTTTAAACCTGACCAAAGCATTAAAAGGCGACAGCAAAATGCAGGGAAATTGGGGTGAATTGGTTTTGGAACGTGTTCTAGAAAAATCGGGTTTAGAAAAAGGAAGAGAATACGAAGTACAGCAAAGCTTTACCAATGCCGAAGGAAATCGTGTGCTGCCAGATGTGGTAATTAATCTTCCAGATGGCAAAAAAATGATTGTCGATTCTAAAGTTTCGCTTGGCGCTTATGAAAAATGGGTAAATGAAGAATCGGAACTTTTGAAAATAGATTTTTTAAAAGAACATGTCAATTCTATCAGAAGGCACGTAGAAAGTCTTGGAAGTAAAAATTATCACGATTTGTATCAAATAGAAAGTCCAGATTTTGTTTTGTTGTTTATTCCGATGGAACCTGCTTTTGCCATAGCTTTAAATGAAGATCCGGCATTATATACCAAAGCTTTTGACCGCAATATAGTTATTGTTACACCAAGCACACTTTTGGCGACTTTAAGAACAATCGACAGCATGTGGACGAATCAGAAGCAACAGGAAAATGCTTTTGAAATTGCTAGACAAGCAGGAGCTTTATACGATAAATTTGAAGGTTTTGTATCTGATTTAGTGCGAATCGGAAATAAAATAAAAGACACCAAAACAGAATACGAAAGCGCCATGAATAAACTGGTTGAAGGAAAAGGAAATCTGATTACAAGCGTAGAAAGATTGAAAAAAATGGGCGCAAAAGCCAAAAAATCACTTCCTGAGAGTATTATTTCTAGAGCTTTAAATTCAGATGAAAATGAGTTATTGAATTAAAAATTAAAAATTAAAAATTAAAAATTTAACACATAGATACATAGGCTTTGTTAACTTAAAAAAGGCGTTTCACTTTCATAAATGCACATAGCTATGTGTTAGAAACTAGTTTCTTTTTTTATTACTCTTTTTAATGAAATTTAAAATCTATGTTTCTATGTGTTAAAAAAAAATACAACTAATCACAAAATACCAAAACAAAAACATGTCAACAGATTTTAAACCCGTTTCTTCATCAAAAGTGAGCATATCAGAATTAATGCTTCCATCGCATACTAATTTCAGTGGTAAAATTCACGGAGGATATATTTTACAATTACTGGATCAGATTGCATTTGCCTCGGCATCAAAATTCAGCGGCAATTATTGTGTGACAGCGTCAGTTGATACCGTAAACTTTTTGAAACCAATAGAAGTTGGAGAATTGGTAACCATGAAAGCTTCTGTAAATTACGTTGGAAGAAGTTCAATGGTAGTAGGAATTCGCGTAGAAGCAGAAAATATTCAAACTGGCGTAATCAAACATTGTAATTCGTCTTATTTTACAATGGTTGCCAAAGATAAAGAAGGCAAAAGCGTTCAAGTTCCGGGATTGATTTTATCTAATTTGCAGGAAGTTCGTCGTTTCAGAAAAGCAATTAAACATATTGAGGTTCGAAAAGAAGTAGAAGAGCACGAAAAATTGGCTAGAATTAATTCTATTGAAGATTTGGCAAGTTTAGAAAAATATAATGTTCTTTTAGAAATCAGTTAATTTTCTTATATTTATTTCAAACACATTAAATAGAGAAAAGATGATAAAGTTTGGATATACAATATTATACGTTGAAGATGTAGAGGCATCTATCACGTTCTATGAAAATGCATTTGGTTTTTCACGAAAATTTATAAGTCCCGACCATGATTATGGCGAATTAATTACAGGAGGGACAACACTTTCATTTGCATCAAAAGCACTGGCATCGCAAAATTTAAAAGAAGGTTTTCTAGAAAGCAGTTTAGGAGATAAACCTTTTGCGATAGAAATAGGTTTTATAGTAGATAATGTTCCAGAAGTTTTGCAGAAAGCCACTTCGCATGGAGCTATAATGGTTTTAGAACCGGTAGAAAAACCATGGGGACAAGTTGTAGCTTATGTTAGAGATTTGGATGGTTTTTTAATTGAAATCTGTACAGAAGTAGAAAATGTAGTTTAAATTTTGAAACTGATTTTCGCATTCAAAACATTCACAAATATTTAGCATAAGTGAGAGAACTATGCAAGCATAAATTTCGTAACTTTAATTGTAATCATTAGGGTTACGAAATTTTTTCACGGAGTATTGCCGTTCAATTTTTCAAGCTTAATCTGAATCTAAATTTTTACCTTCTTTTAAACAGGAAAATGGAATGACATAATTGTTTAAATGCAGACGATTATGAAAACAACTACCTTATTATTTTTACTTTTAACTGCTTTTTCTGTACTGGCACAAGACAAGTTTTTTACCAATACTGGTACAGTAAATTTTGAAGCTTCTGTGCCTCTTTTTGAAGAAATAAAAGCAGTAAACAGACAGGTTATAATTCTTTTAGAACCTAAAACAAGTACATTTATCTGTACTGTTATGATCAAAGATTTTCGTTTTAAATTAGATTTAATGCAAGAGCATTTTAACGAAAATTATTTAGAAAGCAATCGCTATCCAAAAGCGGTATTTAAAGGTAAGATTGAAAAATTCGATTTGAAAGATATTAATGAAATCGAAAAGAAATATGAAATCAAAGGGAAATTGAACATGAAAGGAAAGACGAAAGAGATTGTCGTTAATGCTTTAATTAAAAGAGTACAAGACGGAATCCAGATCATTTCAGATTTTCCAATTATGGTTTCAGATTTCAATATTAAAATTCCAAGTAAAATAGCGTCTAAAATTGCGCAAACTGCCAATACAGAATTGACAGGAATAGTACATAGCGATGAAACGATGTATGCAACTTTGAAATAAATTATAAAGCAAGTTTGCTATGTGAATTTAAACAAGTGAAATGCCTTTTTGTAGATTACAAAATCTATGTTTCTATGTGTTAGAAAATCTATTTTAAACAGTTGATCAACGTTTTTTCTAAATCTGTAAATTGAAATTCAAAACCTGTTTTCTGAATTTTTTCTGAAGAGGCACGCTGTCCTGTTAAAATAACTTCGCTCATTTCTCCCAATACTAATTTGAGGAAAAAAGGCGGAATTTTAGGAAGCCAGATGGCGTAATCAAACTGTTTGGCAAGTGTTTTAGAAAATCTGCCGTTTGTGGTATTATCGGTTATGCAGGCATTGTAAGGGCCTTCGAGTTCTTGGTCTTCAATACTTTTGAGATAGATTCGGCATAAATCGTCAATATGAATCCAAGGAAGGTATTGTTTTCCTAAGCCTAATATTGCACCAAATCCGGATTTAAAGGACGGAACTAATTTTTTTAGAAAACCTTCGTTTTTGCCTAAAACAATTCCGGTTCTTATTTTAACAGTTCTAATTCCTAAAGCGCCAATTTTATCAACGGCGCTTTCCCATTTTTGGCAGGTTGTGCCTAGGAAATCATCTGACGGAGTCATATCTTCTGTACAGATTTTATGGCTTGTAATGGCGCCATAAATTCCGATTCCTGAAGCCGAAACAAAAGCTTCCAGCTTTTTGTTGTGTTTTTCTAAAACAGAAAAAATCAAATCGATTGGTTTAACACGGCTTTCAACAATAGCCTTCTTTCTTTTTTTAGACCATCTTTTTTCTACTATTCCTTCACCAGCGAGATGAATGATATAATCGGCATTTAAAACGGCATTTTCATCAATAAAGTTTTTATTTAAATCCCATTTGTAATAAGTAATTACAGGTAGATTCTCTTTGGTAGCACGACTCAAAATCGATACAGAAAATCCAGCTTCTAGAAGCACATCTGTTAAATGTTTTCCAATGAAACCGCTTCCGCCTGTAATGAGAACATTTTGAGTCATAATAGTTTATAATATATTTAACAGTCTAACTTGTTTAAGGATTAGTAAAGGTACTTAAACAATGTTTACCTTTATGGCAAATTCTAAATTTTAATAAAATGGCGACTAAAAAAAAGGAAATTACCAAAGATGATATCGTTTCAAAATACATGGATGAGGTTTTAGAAAAAGGTCAAAAGCCAAAATCAGTTTATCATTTTGCTAAAGAAAATGATTTTACAGAAGCTGAGTTTTACTCCTTTTTTGGAACATTAGAAGGTTTAGAAAAAGAAATTTTTAGACTGTTTTTTGAAAACACGGTCAATTTGCTTCATAAAAACGAAGAATATCAGCAGTATGATATGAAAAATAAAATGCTGAGTTTCTATTTTACTTTCTTCGAAATTTTGACCGCAAACAGAAGTTATGTTTTACAAACGCTTAAAATCGACAGAAACCCGCTTAAAAATTTAGTACAGCTGACAACGCTTCGCGAAAGCTTCAAGAATTACGTTTCAGAAATCCTAACTGATGATTATAGATTGGAGCAGGAAAAATTCCAGAAATTTCAGGAAAAAGCCATTCAAGAATCATCTTGGTTGCAGTTAATGATGACCATTAAATTCTGGATGGAAGACGAATCGGCAGCTTTTGAAAAAACAGATATTTTTATCGAAAAATCGGTTAATGCTTCATTTGAATTGATGAATGTAGCGCCAATGAATCATTTAATAGATTTTGGAAAATTTCTATTTAAGGAAAAAATACACAGCAGATAATGAAAACAATCGATTATATTCCGACCTCGAAGATTGAGAGAGCGGGAAAATTAGTTCAAACTGGTGCTAAAATCGGAGTAAACTATATCAAGCATTATGCTGAAAAAGTAGTAAATCCAGATTTGACTCGAGATAAACTAAACGAAAACAACGCCGAAGATATTTACGACGGACTAAAAAGCTTAAAAGGAAGTGCGCTTAAAGTTGCTCAAATGTTGAGCATGGACAAGAATTTTCTACCGCAGGCGTATGTAGAGAAGTTTTCGTTGTCGCAGTTTTCAGTTCCACCTCTTTCTGCGCCTTTGGTTTTAAAAACCTTCAAAAATAACTTTGGTAAAACACCTTATGAAATTTTTGATGAATTCAATCCGAATTCTGTAAACGCAGCAAGTATTGGTCAAGTACATTTGGCCAAGAAAAATGACAAAAAACTAGCCGTTAAAATTCAGTATCCTGGAGTTGCGAATAGTATTTCTTCAGATTTGGCTTTGGTAAAACCAATTGCAATTAGGATGTTCAATCTGCAAGGAAAAGATTCTGATAAATATTTTAAAGAAGTTGAAGATAAACTTATCGAAGAAACTAACTATTTACTAGAATTGAAACAAAGTCAGGAAGTAGTTGATGCTTGTAACAAAATAGAAAATATCACGTTTCCGAATTATTATCCAGAGTTTTCATCAGAGAAAATCATTACGATGGATTGGATGACGGGAATTCATCTTTCGGAATTTACGGCTAAAAATACAGATCAAGAAGTAGGAGACAAAATAGGTCAGGCGCTTTGGGATTTCTACATGTATCAAATTCATGTTTTAAGAAAAGTACATGCGGATCCGCATCCTGGAAATTTCCTTGTTGATGATCAAAACCAATTAATTGCTTTGGATTTTGGTTGTATGAAACAAATTCCAGAAGATTTCTATACGCCGTATTTTGAGTTAATCAATAAAAATGTGATTACAAACGAGGAGCTTTTCAATAAAAAGTTGTTCGAATTAGAAATCCTTCGTGAAGATGATACGCCAGCAGAAGTAGAGTATTTTACGGCTATGTTTCATGATTTATTATCACTTTTTACAAAACCTTTTCAAAACGAAACTTTCGATTTTGCAGATGAAGAATTCTTCAATGCAATCGCCGAATTAGGAAAACGCTTTTCTGAAGATACGAATCTGAAAAAAATGAACGGAAACCGTGGTTCGAAACACTTCATCTACATGAACCGCACTTTCTTCGGATTGTATAATTTAATGTTCGATTTGAAAGCGAAGATTGTGGTGGATAATTATTTGAAATACTAGACTTCGTAAATTCCAAAATCCAAATTTAGAAAGAACAGCCTTTGTCAAAGTTTTGAACTTTGACAAAGGTTTTTTCGTCTAGTTTGTCATCCTGAGGAACGAAGGATCACATTAGTAATTCCCCATAGAAAGAATATATTGTGTACCCAAGGTTGAAACCTTGGGCTATGTTTTAACATTAGGTCAAAATCTTTGCGGAGCTTCTTGTGTGATCCTTCGTTCCTCAGAATGACAAGTTTATGTAAGTATAATTTTATTTCAAAATCCCAGCCTTGTACGTTGCAATCGCGCGATCTCTTGCAAAGGCGTGATCAACCATTGGTTCATTATAACCAAGATCAAATTCTGGAATCCATTTGCGAATGTATGCTCCTTTTTCGTCAAATTTCTTTTGTTGAATTTCAGGATTAAAAACTCTGAAATAAGGCGCAGCATCGCAACCTGTTCCAGCAGCCCATTGCCAGTTGCCTACATTTGAAGCCAATTCAAAATCCAAAAGTTTTCCGGCAAAATAAGCTTCGCCCCATTGCCAGTTGATTAAGAGATGTTTGCATAAAAAACTAGCGACAACCATACGAACACGATTGTGCATATAACCCGTTTCATTGAGCTGACGCATTCCTGCATCGACCATTGGATATCCTGTAGTTCCGGAACACCAGCGTTTGAAATCGTCTTCATTATTTCGCCATTGAATTCCGTCGTAAGCCGATTTAAAATTATGATTCACACAATTTGGGAAGCTGAATAGAATTTGGATAAAGAATTCCCTCCAAATCAGTTCGCTTAAAAAAGTCTGATTTTTTCGGTTTGCCCAATTCACTAATTTTCGAATACTTACTGTTCCAAAACGCAAATGTGGTGAAAGATATGAAGTGCTGTCTAAGGCCGGAAAATCTCTCGTTTCTTTATAATTCGTAATTTGTGTTAAGTTGTGAGGTTGCACTTTTATAGCACTTTTTTCAAAACCAATTTTAGACAATTCTGGGAATTTGAATTTACTTTTGAAGAAATTAGATTGAAATGAAGTCGAATCATATTCTGGAGCTGTTCCTAGAAAATTATATTTTTCGAGCCATTTATTTTTATAAGGGGTGTAAACGGTATAAGGAAGTCCGTCTGCTTTTGTGATTTCTTTTTCTTCGAAGATAACATGGTCTTTGAAAGAAAAAGATTCAACATTATTTTCTTTTAATAGATTGCCAATTGCTATATCACGTTTAATAGCAAACGGCTCGTAATCTTTATTGAAAAACACATTCTGAATATCGAATTCCTCCAAAAGGGATTTCCAAACTTCTTTTGTTTTTCCTTTTTTGATTAAAATTGAAGATTCAAATGTATTTAATTCGGCATTTATTTTTTGAAGTGAATCGTAAATAAAACTTACTCTAGCATCATTTTTAGGAAGATTATCCAGAATGTCTTCATCAAAAATAAATAAAGGAATTACAGGAAAATCAGATTGTAAAGCATGAAATAATCCAGTGTTGTCTTCTAAACGCAAATCACGTCTAAACCAGAAAAAGGAAACTTTTTGTTTTGTCATTGTTTTTATTTTCGCTCGATGATTTTAAAGTTTTTGCTTTGAAAATTGTTCGCAAAGAGGCAAAGTCGCCAAGTTTTTAAAGAAAAGAAAATACTTAGCGACTGGTGTCTTTGCGAGATTATTTTTTAAACTTATTTAGGTTTAAATGCTTTTTTGCTCGCCATTAATTTGTATGATCTTTGGCTGTGATTTTGAGTTAAATAATTCTTCAATTTTATGATAGCGGAAATCGAAAATGCTTTTTAGTTTGTTTCTTACCACTAATCGATTCATTAAACGTCCTAGAATTCCAAAAGGTAAGGCGTAATGAACAATATCAGTCATTTTAGTTCCTCCATCTGATGTTCGTTCAAAAAAATGTTTATGATGCCATAATTTATAAGGACCAAAACGCTGAATATCGATAAAGTACTCATTTTCTTTACAAGCTGTAATTTCAGTAACCCAGGAAATCTTTATTCCTAAAAGCGGTCTCAAAGTATAGGTTATAATTTGTCCTTGATACATTCGTTTGTCATCGAAATCTTTAATCTCGAAATTCATATTATCGAGTGTAATGGTCTGCAGGTTTTTTGGACTTGAGAAAAAATCCCAGCATTCTTCTACACTGGCATTTACATATTGAACGGTTGCTATTTTGTATAATTTCATTTTTTTTAAATTCAATTGTTACAAATGGCTTTTGAAGGCTACATTTTATAATACTTAAAGGGTACAAACAACATTCCGAAACATTCTCCTTTTTCTTTGTTGAGGTGTTTGTGGTGTATTTTATGCGCTTTTCTGAGTCCGATGAGATATTTGTTTTTAGTGTTTTTAAACCATTTAAAACGCTGATGAATTAAAACATCGTGAATTAAAAAATAGCAAACACCGTACAGTGTAATTCCGCAGGCTATGAAAAACAAATAATTGAATCCGCCTTGAACGCCAAAGTAGAATAAGATAATACTTGGAGTAGCAAAAATGACAAAGAAAATATCGTTACGCTCAAAGGTGTTTTCATATTTCGGCTGATGATGATCGGCATGAAAATACCACATGAAACCATGCATTACATATTTGTGCGTAAGCCAAGTAACACATTCCATGAATAAAAAAACGCCTAAAAAGATTAAAAAAGAAATCATTTTATAAATGTTGTAATTAAAATTATAGTTTTAAATCTGTTGGGTTTAGCTTTAGATTATAAAAGATTAACTCAAATGATTTTTTATTTTGGTGCTTAATTTTTTCAACACATAGAAACATAGATTTTATTTTACTAGGAAAGAATCTGGAAAGAAACTAGTTTCTAACACATAGTGCTATGTGTATGTATGTTAGTGAAACGCCTTTTTTTGATCTCTAATTTCTATGTTTCTATGTGTTTAAACTAAACCAATTTCAGCTTATAAGTCACAAAAGACTGAGCCAAAAGTCCCGCTTTGGTATAATTAGAAACTCGAATTCTTGCATTTCCAATTTCGTGCGATGGCGTATTTTTTAGTTTTTTAAGCAGTTTTTTATAATAAACATAAGCCGTATAAACTCCAAATTTGGCTTCTATAGGCAATTTTACAATTCCTTGATAAGCGATTCTGAAATCTTCTTCAATTTCTTTGATGATTTGCTCTTTAGAATCTTCATTGAAATTTTCCAGATTGACTCCCGGAAAATAAGTTCGGTTTAGAATTGTATTATCGTCTTTTAGATCTCTTAAAAAGTTTACTTTCTGAAAAGCCGAACCTAAACGCATGGCTTCTTCTTTTAATTGTTCGTATTTGTGTTCTTTTCCAGAAACAAACACTTTTAAGCACATTAAACCCACAACGTCGGCAGAACCGTAAATGTAATCGGCATATTCGGTTTGGTTGTTGTAAGTTGTTTTTATAAGATCCAATTTCATGCTTTTTAAAAATGCCTGAACCAGATCGTCTGTAATATTATATTCTTTAACGGTATGTTGAAAAGAATTAAGAATAGGGTTTAAACTAATTCCCAATTCCATTGCTTTATAATATTCTTTTTCAAAATCTTCAATGAGGTATTCTTTTTCATAATCATGAAAAGAATCTACAATTTCATCTGCAAAGCGTACAAATCCGTAAATGCTGTAAATGGCGTCGCGTATGCTTGGTGACAACATTTTTACGGCAATCGAAAAAGAAGAGCTGTAGTTTTTGGTAACCAGCTTACTGCATTTGAAAGAAACGGCGTCGAATAATGATTTCATTTTTTTAAGATCTTAAAGATTTTTGAATTAATTCAGCTGCTAGTTTTCCTGAAATTAGAGCAGGCGGGACACCTGGTCCAGGAACAGTTAATTGTCCTGTAAAATATAAGTTACGAACTTTTTTGCTTTTTAATTTTGGTCGCAAAAATGCCGTTTGCAATAAAGTATTCGCCATTCCGTATGCATTTCCTTTGTAGGCATTATAATCTGCTACAAAATCATTTTTGCAGAATGATCTCTTAAAGATAATGTTATTTTTTATCTTTTGTTGTGTAAGTTGCTCAAAACGAGTGATTATCTTTTCAAAATATTCTTCTCGTAGTGTTTCGTTGTCTTCAATTCCTGGCGCAAGCGGAATTAAAAAGAAACCCGTTTCCATTCCTTCTGGCGCAGCTGTTAAATCTGTTTTAGATGGGAAATTGGCATAAAATAAAGGTTCTTCAGGCCATTTTGGATTATCGTAAATATCAATCGCATGCTGATTAAAATCAGTATCAAAAAATAAAGCATGGTGCGAGATGTTTTCAATCTTTTTGTTGAAACCAATAAAAAATAGGAGTGAAGAAGGCGCAAAAATTCGACTTTCCCAATATTGATCAGAATAAGCGCGATGTTCTTTTTCTAGTAAAGTTTCGGTATGCTGATAATCGGCTCCGCTTAAAATAATATCAGCTTTTATGATTGCTCCATTAATAACAATTCCGGTTGCGGTTTTGTTTTCAACAATTATTTTTTCAATTGTTGTATTAGTTTTGATGGTTACACCAAGTTCTAAAGCTAATTTTTCGATTCCTCGAATCACATCAAACATTCCGGTTTTCGGATGCCAAGTTCCAAGTCCGAAATCGGCATAATTCATAAAATTGTAAAAAGAAGGTGTTTTAGTTGGTTTTGCTCCGAGAAACAAAACAGGAAATTCTAAAATCTGAATCAGTTTTTTATTGTTGAATTTTTTACGAATATCAGCACTCACATTTCCTAAAAACTGATTGAGTTTTAAAGCGGTTTCTTTCGTGATTAATTCAAGAGGAGAAATTCCAGGACGATAAACCAACTCTTTTATGGCGATATCATAATTACTTTTGGCCTGATTGATAAAGGTTTCCAGTTTTTGAGCACTTCCTTTTTCAATTTCTTCAAAGGCAGATTTGATATCTTCCAGATTATCATTAATGCTTATAAAATCGTTAATCCCGAAATAAACACGATAAGCAGGATTTAGTTTTACAAGTTCGTAGTAATCGGATGGTTTTTTATTGAAATCTTGAAAAAAACGTTCAAAAACATCTGGCATCCAGTACCAGCTTGGTCCCATGTCGAAAGTAAAACCATCTTCTTTAAATTGTCTGGCGCGACCTCCAATAGTTGAATTTTTTTCATAAATAGTCACATCGTTTCCTTGTTGAGCAAGATAACATGCGGCGGCCAGGGAGGAAAAGCCAGATCCGATTATTTTGATTGTTTTTCTCATTTGTTTAACAAATATAGAAAAACTTTAAACAAAATAAAATTAGATCATGTTAATAGTTTCTTCCATTGAGTCAAAAATGCGAATTCTGTCGTTTAAAGCCTTTTGATCAATATGTTCGACCATTTTTCCCATAAGCCAGATTTCGTTGTTTTTTTGCAGCAATTTCTGTCCCATCGATTTTACATATTGATTGATTACGCTTCGATCTGGTTGAACAGTCATAAAAGAGATGAAGGTAATGTTCTCAAAATGACGTGTTAAATCCTGAAGGTTTTCAATTGGCATGCTTTCGCCTAAATAAATTGTTTTGTAGCCTTTGTCTAGAATTTCGTATTGTAAGTATAATAAACCAATTTGATGAATTTCATTCAGCGGAAGCGATAAAACAAAAATTCTGTCAGTTTTGGTTGGTTTTCTTATTTGTAAACTCTCCGTATATATTAAGATTTTCTGTTTAATCAAATGACTCATAAAATGTTCATTTGCAGGAGTTATCGTTTCAGATTGCCATAACAAGCCAAGTTCTTTAAGAAGGGGTAAAAAGTGTTCTTTAAAAACTTCCTTAAAAGTCTTTTCAGAAATAAGCCAATCGAAAGTGTTGAAAAACAATTCCTGATCAAAATTCATCATCGCCATTTTGAATGAAGTAATGGCGTAGTTTTGAGAATTTTTCTTGGAGATTATTTCGCGTACCAACTGCGGAATTTTTTCTTCGGGATACGTTGCTATTTTAGAAATCTTATAACCATATTCGTGTAATAACGTGATGTTTAAAAGTTTCTGAAGATTGTGTAGATTGTAAAATCTTATGTTGGTATCGGTTCGCATTGGTTCAAGGATATTGTATCTCTTTTCCCAGATGCGTATCGTATGCGCTTTAATTCCAGATAAGTTCTCAAGATCTTTTATGCTGAAAACAGTTTTTATATTGTTTATCATTTTTCGCGATTAGGTCAACAAATGTAAAACAAAATCTAATATGCAACCTTAAAAGCACATTAAAAAGATAGAAGATTAGCGGTTTATGTATTTAAAATATATTTTTTACCTAAAATCAGGTATTTTTTTCTTAAGAAAATTATTACTTTGGCAATAAAGGAAAAACAGTCTTCAAATTAAAATAAGAAGACTGTTTTTTGTTTTAAGTTTGATTATTTACAGTAATTCGCCTTGTTTTTTATGGCGCTTTGACTTCCTAATTCAATTGCTTTAGTAAAATCTTTGCAGGCATTTCTTTTGTCGCCATTTTCATTATAAGCTAAACCTCTTAAATTATAAGCGATATAATCCTTCGGATTTAAACCTAATGAAGAAGTGCAGTCATCGATGGCGCTTTTGTAATTTTTTAATTTGTAATACACATTGGCTCTGCCAGTAAAAGCATCTGCATTCATGTTGTCCAATTCTATGGTTTTGCTGAAATCTGCTTCGGCACCTTTTAAATCGTTTAATTTGTATTTTGCCACACCACGATTTTGGTACGCTTCGACAAATTTAGAATTCATGCTAATAGCTTTTGTGTAATCGGCAATTGCGCCTTTGGTATTTCCAGCTTCAGCTTTTTTCATGGCTTTGTCAAAATAGCCAGTTGCAGATTGTGCCCAGATAGAGCAGGTCATCATCATAAATGATGCTAATAGTAGGTTTTTCATAAAACTAATTTGGGATTAGTGATTCGTTATTTTCTGAAAACGAATTTAAGAAAGTTTTTATTTTGTAAGAGAATTTCTTTTTTAAATAATGGTTTAGATAATGAGATAAAATCAGTTTCGGTTAGATTATTTATTTACATT
>NZ_DASWYK010000148.1:0-8898 GCF_036405015.1 Flavobacterium sp.
AATATCAAAGAGGAATCAGCAGTGTTTTGTGGAAGCGAAAGTGTCGATAAATTAAGAGCCACCGAAAAGGGAGAGTTTGCTTTCGAGAATTGGGATAAGGAAAAGCTTAAAAAATTCAACTTTTTTACCAGCAGGTTTTTCACTGCTTTTGACATGATTCTTGACGTTAAGCCTAACGTTTTAATTTTGAGTGACGTTAAAACAGCAAAGCATTCAGCGTTAGACCCGAATACAGACATTATACAGATTATCGGAAGAGCAAGAAAAGGAGTAAACCATATTGCCCATATTACAAATTGGGAAGCTAGTCTAACTAATAAAACAGAGGCTGAAATCAGAGCGTTCCTTGATGGTTCCAACCAAGCTTATTTCACAATCAAGCAGTTAAGGGATACTACCAATCAACCGGGTGCATATCATGCTTATGATGAAGCATTGAAACTAATCAGTTTTAGTCGCTTTATTGACCCATATACAAATTTAATCAGTCATTTCATGATTGACAACGAGATACACGCCAATCAAGTCAATGGATATTATAAATCTTCTGCAAAACTGGAACAGGCATACGCCGAAACGGAACGATTCAAAATTAACCATATAAAAGAAAGATACAATTTAGAGGATGGAGACATTAAGGATTTAGAAAAAGGGATTTCAGAAAAAAGAGTAATGCAATATGTTTGTGAGACAATCCATAAGCATTTCGAAGAGCAATCTGAAATACGCTATACCTTACACGTAAATCACGAATTTAATAAATTCATATCTACTCATGGTTTAAAATACAGGTACTACAGGGAAATTGGGATTGAAAAGATTAGGGAACTTGGATATAGCCCTGTTAAAATAAGCGCACTCTATAACAAAATACAGATAGAAAAAAGTCCCAGTTTTTTACACTTACAGTTATCCTTATTGTCGATATTCAAATCCGGCAGGACATTTTCCACTCAAAAAATTATTTCTATTTTAAACTATCTGTTTAAGAGGCATAATGTAATCTTAAGCCCAACTTTAACGCAATTAAAAGAGTGGTTTAGCGTAACAAGAACAACAGTCGGTTATACCGAAGATGGAAGAGAAATAAAGCATTACAGAATAAATAACTGTTTGAATTCTTTAGAAATGCCAAAGTTCAGAAACTAAATTTTTATTAAATATTGAAATTATTCTTTTTAAAATACTGTCTGAGGATACTGATTTTCAGACAGTGTTTTTAACAAGGGGGTTAAAGTAAAGATATTTCAAAATCAGTGTCTGAATAAAATTGAATTTTAAAATTTTATATTTTTCTAAAAAGTCAAAAAACAAACATACCCCTGTGGTCGCCGGACACCGACTCTCCACCAAAAACCCCGCCTTTTCCTTGAATTGGAAAATGGTTTCCTTACACTTATTATTATACACCAAGTGCCTACAATTTGAATTTTTAAAAATCCAAACCGGCTAATCTCAAAAAAACAACCAATTTTTAACACGAATAACGTGTGAATCGAACCGTAAACTCATTGACCGACCTGTAATTTTTCGATTTTAACACACTTTAAAATCATTGGTTTTTCAACCTAAGCTTTATAATCCAATCATATTTTAACCCAACCAACTGCTTATAATGCATTGGTACAGTCGAAAACTGGGTGTGGCAAGTTAGCTGTTGACACTTGCCTTTTTTATAAAAATCCAATTTTTCATTTAACCCTAAAACATTTCAAAGTCTTGGTTTATCAACCAGGACTTTTCCATTTACAAACATTTTAAATTTTTAAACTATGATTTTCTTTGAATCCTATCACTTTATTGTACCTCTAAAATTATTGGAATCTAAATATCCCGGAGGACTGGAATATTTTAAAAAGGATGTTCCAAACTCAACCTATAAGGATGACGGACAAATTGCAACCGTAAGGTTTTTACTGCGTGAGAAATCAACGAGTTTGTTGATTTGGTCGCTAAAAAAGGATTACACTTCCAACGTCAGGATTTCTATTCAGATGATTTTACAGTATTTACTCCTGTAGGTGCTTGGTGGAAACTGAAGAATTTGGTTTCAGATATTATCTACTGTCATTTGAATGAATAAGCTTATCAGTCTGGTAATTACCTTTTAAAAATTCAAATTTTAATCAAGAATCTATTATTGACCTTTTGCAATTTAAAGGAGGTCAATAATATTTTTCAGGCAGAAACTCTTTAGGAGAGCAATCGAAAATCTTTGATAATTTATTTAGATGATTAAGATTATATTTTGCTGGATATTTAGTGCTTTCCACTTGTCCAATAAAACCATTTGAGACGTCTAATTTGACTGCAAGTTCAGATTGCGAGAGATTAAACTGCTCTCTTTTCTCTTTAACCTTTTCAATCACGAAGAGCTCTATATCCGATTTCAAAGGCTTATTCATCAGATACTAAGGACTGAAAAGAAAATGCATCCTTTACTTAGTAATAACTAAGTAATTATTACTTTTACTAAATCAAACTAAACTTATGCTACAGAAAACCCTATTAATTTGCGCTATATCCTTAGCGTTTACAGTAAATAACGAAATATTAGCTCAACAAATTCAAAGATTTAGACTTGGCTCACAAACAGAGAGGGAAGTTTTATCCTCTGGCAAGGAAAGAGAAATATCAACGGAAGTTTGGTTAGATAGAGTCAATACTTTGGAACTCCAACCCTCAAACATGATTCTTTCAATAGATGACAATGTTTTTGTTTTTAAGATAATTAGCAAAGCCGTAGTTGGAGTAAATAAAATTAAATATATAGTTACCGTTCCTGGAACAGAATCAACTTCAGAAGTCTGGCAAGCTAATTATCCAACGCGTACGATATTCGAAGTACACAAAAACAAAACATACCTTATAAGATACTTTTGCACCAAAATTTAGAGATGAAAAAATTTTTAATACTTATAGTTTCGATACTCTGCTATAATGTAGCGGTTTGTCAACAGACTAAGATTTTAAGCTTCAAAGCTTATGATAAAACAATTAGTTTTACTGATGATAATTTAGATGCGTGGTACGGCACATATAAACGAGACAATAAAGTGCTAAGTAAAAACCAAGATTTGGCTTATACAGAATATATAGCTTTTAAATCAAGGGTTTCAGATGGCAATAGAAAAAACGAATTTCTGCAATTTGATAGGCTTAACCATGTTTTTTTTACTTCTGCCTTTGACGAATCGTACTTTATCACAGACCGTTCAGAAGCCTATAAAAAAGCACTTAAAAATTCTAGGGATAAGCAAAGCTTTAAAAAACTCATGCAAGTTCGTGGGGCAATAGTGTCGGGCGTTCAGGAACAAGTTATTAATAACTTACATTAATCAAAATTTTAAACCATGAGCAAAACCACACAACTTTATGCTTTACTCGCTGTTGTCTTTTTGATAATAGTGACGATATTCTCAGGAGGAAATGGAATCCTTATTTTTGTTGTTTTAGGAGTTCTTCTCTTTTTAGGGATTGTTATCGAAAGTACAAAAGCTAAGGATTAATAAAAACTCTCTCAAATCTTACCTCTCCCTCTTTGGTCTTTACCGAAGGAAAGGTAAGATTTGTTCGTTCTTAAGTGGTTGAAGAAATGTTCTTCTGTTTTTATAAAGGCTAGTGCAAAGAGTTTTTGGTTCTGTGTTTCATAGGTGGAGCCTGTGCAAACCCGATTAGGTAATAAGGCATTCGCAAAAGCTACGAACGCACATAGAACGCCAAATTCGTTGCGTTGATTAGTCTTTCAGACACATCAACTTCACTACTCCACTACGTTCCGCAATTTGTCATTCTATATGCCAAGTTCTCCGGTTTGCTCATATATGCTTCCTTTATATTTGTTGAACATCAGCTTACATTCGTGAATTACTCATTTCAGCTTATAACCAACAAATCTAAACGCATATTTAGTATGCTCGCCTGCTGAATCGAGAAAGCTACGGCTTTTGTCATGGTTATTGAGACAATAACACACGCCAAAAGCCTTGTGTTGAAAAAACATATCTTGTTGCCCGTTCTACGAACTCCTACAACAAGAACTTTCTCTCCACTCGCATGCGTCTCGCATTATTTGCGCTATAAATAATTAGTATTCTACGAAAATATTTTTCGTTTATAGTTAACAAAGGTTATATTAGACAAACCAACTTATTTGAATACGTTTTAATATCTTACAAGGTTTATTCTTAAAAAACAAACTTTATCGAATAGGAAAACTGAAAATCAAAATTGAAATTTAAAGAAACAAAGTGAATTTACCCCAAAAACATACAGTAGAAACGAAAAGGCTACTTAAAAAAGTTTCTAAAGCGAAAATTGCGAAATGGCTTTTGGAAGAAGGCTACTATCCAGAGCAATATGTCGTTCCACCAAGTTTTAAGGTTAAACAGTTTGATTTACAACCAAACCCATATTTCCCGATTGACAACAGCGATCCAGGGCAACCAAAATTTGAACCCGAAAAGGCAGAACTGATGAATGTTTCGTTCCCAAAGACGGAGCTAACCGACAGAACTTTTGGCATAATCGCTCCAAAAATTTATCACGACATAGTTTGGTACTTGATAGCCAATTGGGGAAATATTTTGAAATCCCTATTTAGAACAAGTAACAAGATTAACTCATACAGTTTTCCTATTCCTATAACTTCTAAAAGCGAAGGCGAACTGGGCAGTTTAAGAGTAGGAAGAATGATTTATGAGTATTTAGAAATGGCGGAAAATGATTTAGTTGCAGAAGCATATAACTATAAATATATTTTAAAATCTGACATAAAAAATTTTTATCCTTCGATATATACACACAGCATCGCTTGGGCTATTCATACAAAAGAACTAATTAGAAAAAGGGGAAACAGAAACAAATACAACGATTATGTCGGTCTGGTTCTAGACAAACTTTTTCAAAATTCAAATGACGGTTGTACAAACGGCATTGCAATTGGACCTGCAATCTCAGACCTAATTTCAGAAATTATATTAATTGCAGTTGATACCGAATGTTCAAAAATAGTAACTGCAAAAGGAATTGATTTTATTGGTGTTCGCTTTAAAGACGATTATCGTTTTTTGTGCCAATCCAAACAGGATGCAAACTTCATCATAAAGACTTTGCAGAAGCAAATGGCATTATTCAACCTGACTCTCAATGAAGGTAAATCTCAAGTGAACGAACTTCCAGAAGGGTTATTTAGAGAATGGACCGCAGAATTTCAGCCATATTCTTTGAGATACAAAAAGAGGTTAGGTTACAAACGTTTTGAAAATTCGTTTCGTGGTACACTAAAAGTTGATAAGAAATTTGAGGGAACTGGCATTGTTGACCGTTTTTTATCTGAACTTTATAAAACAAACAACGAACTCAAATTCAATTTTAAAGAAAAGGATTTGTTGAAAGCAATCAGTCTATTATTAATGCTGAAAGAGCGCAGAAATAAATCATTTCCACAAATTCTTGGGATCATTGAACAGATAATTAAACAAAACGCGGGGAAAGCAAAAACTATATCCAAAATTAGTTCTATTATTGAAAATTTACTAAATGAGAAGTTAAAAAATACTGATGACAATCAATACGACTTATTGTGGCTGGTTTATTTTGTGAAATCATTAGGTTTATCTACAATAGTATTTCCGAAAAAGATTAATTCTGAATTAATAAAAAGTCTAAAAAACAATAGAGTAGAGTTTTTCAAACCAATTCCAACTAACATAAAGTTATTTGACACGATTAAGAAACCATCAAAAAATATTTTGCTATTGGAACATTTAGCGATATTTAAAAACGAGATTACTGAATAAAGACAGCCAATAATGGCTACTCAACAAATGGAAGAATAGAATTATTATAAATATGGACGATTTAATTTCACCCAAATATCAAATGCAACTTGTAGGTTCTGTTGAAAGTGCAATATGGGCTGAATACAAATCATATAAACAGGTTCGAATTTATATTAGTAAATGGCATCAGAACAATTTCGAACCACAAGGTTTTAATGACAACTATTGGGAAAATTTCACAATAGTTGAAAAGCAGAATCAAGAAATTGATTTAACCTCAACGCTACATAATATGTGTGGCTCAGACTTACTTAAAATTGCTATTGATTTAGGTGTAGATACACCTGACTTCATACCATCTATTCCAACTTTCAAAAATGAATTAAAATCCGACTATAAAACAGCGTACGATACTTTTACAAAAGCATACAGGCAAATTGAGACCGACCCAAGTACGGCTGTTGGACTTGCGAATTCGGCACTTGAAAGTATTATAAAAGAAATTTTAAAGGACGAGAGGATTGCGAGTAGACTAAGTGGCGGAGAAACTCTTTATAAATTAACTTCAATAATTTTAAAAGTGTTTAACTTAACAAATGATGACCATCCGAAAGAAATTAAAACAATTGCAAGTTCACTTTTAACAATAAACCAAACAATAGAAAAACTTAGGAGTGAAAAGACCAACTTTCACGGTAAGACAAGCGACGACTACCTAATCAGTGATACTATTTATACTTTCTTTATAGTCAATTCAGTGGCAACAGTAGGTCTATTTTTAAATTCTTATTACAGAACGAAGTTTCCAAAACCAACAATAGTTATAGAAGATGAGGAACTACCGTTTTAGAAACAAGCCAGAATCGCTACTAACAGGTTTAAAAAAATGCGGGGAAGTGCGCTCACTGCATTAGTTTCTATTAAAAAAATTTATTGCCGGCTGATAGAGTTATAAAAGTAAGACCGAACCTCTTAAACCTCAAAAACGTTAGTGGAAGGTTAATATCACACCGACACAAAAAAAATGGCAGACATGAAAGAATATAAGAAATCACTTGAAGATGAAATCGATTGGAAGATAATTGACCAGTTGCATACTGCGACACTGAACTTTTCGACTACGAGTTTAGAGTTAAAGAAAGTATTTTTCATTTTAGTTGGTATCGCAGTACCCTCGTTGATAAAATTGGCTAATGACAAACTTGATGCTTCTCTATTTATTACAATCTATTTACTTGCTTTGACTTTTTGGTTTTTAGACAGCTTTACCTATTTCTATCAAGAAAAACTAAGGGAAAAAATGGATATGCATTTTGGTCAAATAAAAAAAAGGAATAGAGAAACCCTAATTGTAACTGAAAAAAGGAAAGATGACTTTACATTGGAGAGCAATAGAACGAGTAGAAACAGAATTAAAAGATCTTTAACAAATCCATCGGTTAGACTTTATATGTTTGTAGTTGGACTAAACTCTATCGCATATATCTTATTTTTAACTCGACTAATCAAATGAACATATTTGTTAGCTATACTACACGCAATAATGAGGTAACGATAAATTCACTTATTAGCTTTTCAAACAAAATAAGTTCGTTCGGTAAAATATTTATTGACCTAATTGATAATAATTCAAATGATAAACAAGGAAGAATAGTTGAAGAATTAAAAAGAACTGAACTATTTTTTTTAATAAAATCTCAAAGTAGTTTGAACTCGGAATGGGTTAAATTTGAGTTAGAAAGTGCAGATAAATTAAAAATTCCAGTAATTGAATTCGACATAACGGAAATTGGCAGTTTGACCGAAGATGAAATTGGTGCAAGGATAGAAATAATTAATAGTAAAAAGCTCAGCCACTAACAGGGTTTAGCAAAACAGTATGCGTCATTATAATCAAAAAAAAATATGAAATGAAAAAAACCAAAAATGTACTCGCCGTTACTACTTCGACAGTCGAAGGCTTGAAAATTCAAAAATATTTAAAACCAATATCATCTCATCTCGTTGCGGGAACTAATTTCTTTAGTGACTTTTTTGGCGGAATTACAGACATAATCGGAGGTCGGTCGTCAACGTACCAAAAGCAGTTAACTTCGCTTTATGACGAAGCGGTAGAAAATTTAAAGAAAAATGCTGTCGAAATAGGCGCTAATTGCATAATTGGTTTACATATCGACCTAGACGAAATTTCTGGAAAAGGGAAATCTATGTTTATGGTTTCTGCAATTGGAACTGCTGTAATTTTAGAAGACATGACTTTGCTAAAAGACGAGCTCCCACATGAAATTAGTTCCGAACAAATTAAGAATCTAAATAACAAAAAGAAAGTTTTAGCACAAGCTAAAGATAATACGCTAAAGATTACAGACGATGTTTGGAATTTAATAACTGTTAATCAGATCATAGAGGTATATCCTTTTGTAATTTCCAAATTACAGTTTGAAGTCGAAAATTCTATGCCGACTTTAAAAGAATTTAGAGATAGTTTTTTGGAGTATGTTGAGTCTTTTGATGAAGTTACTAAGAAGAAGCTTCTATATGATAGTCTTGGAAAAGAAGAGAATATTACATTAGGAAAAGTATTAATAGGTATCGTAAAAGACCTCTATTTATTAGATTTTCTGAAAACTATGGAATTGATTAAATCAGAGAATCTAATCTTCAAAAAAAGAGGGTTAATGTTGTTGACTTTTGAAAAACAGTATTACAATCAAAATGATATCCAAGAGCTTACAAAACTTATTTCAGTAATAGACTCAGAGTTTAGTGAACGGGGTAAAATTAGTTCAAAAAAACAGCTCCTATCTTCTAAAGAAAGACAAATTTGGACTTGCGAGTGCAATAGAGAGAACGATCTCGGAAGTTACTGTGGAAGTTGCTTCAAAGATATTTATGGTTTTGAAAAAGGAGAATTAAATCCCGAACAAGTTGTAAAACATTTAGAGGAAAAAACACAGCTGATTACTGAATTAATAGAATAACAAACACATAACAGCAAATTTGCAAAAAATGTCTGACGGTGGTTTACGCTAATTCATTCGTTAATTGTTCATTCCATTGCGGTGCGAAAGAGGTTCTGAAAGTAATCTCGCAATTTCTCAAACCCGCCAATCGT
>NZ_DASWYK010000149.1:0-45324 GCF_036405015.1 Flavobacterium sp.
TATGTTTCACGAAACATAAAATACTTAAAAGCAAATGGTTACTCAGAAAATCTCTCTCTTCTAAATTTTAAATATTTAAATCGCGGTGTTTTATTGCCTGTATTGGTAATTGCTTTAAATATTGCGGTCGTTACGAACTTATACGCTCCTGCCCTATTTTTAGAAATAATGCAATTGCTTTTACTTGGCGTTCTAACGGTGCTTTTCAAAAATCAATGGTCTGGAGTTTCAATGCGAAACTGGCTACTTTTATTGGCATTATTCTTTGCTTTGTGCTTTTTGGATTTGTTTATTACAATCGGATTGTTACAACGTTTTGCCTTTGTTGCGATTAATATTTTAGGAATCCGTTACGGTTTGGTTCAAATTAAAACACTTAAAGAAGAACTTTATATAAAAGGCTTTTTTAAATGGGCAAGTATCATTTTTATTGGCTTAAATGGATTGTCAATTTTATATAATTTATTTGGAAGAGTTTCTCTTTCTAACATGTTAAGCCTTACCGCTTTTATTTCACTTACTCAAATTGTAGCTTTAAGTGTTCTTTTAAAGATTATTTTAGAAATTATTCTACTTCAAATTTATACTACTAGAGTTAAAAGAGGAATTGAAAAAATGTTTGATTATGAAAGCTTATCAGACAATCTTAAAAAACCTTTTATCATTGTAATTAGCTACATGTGGCTTATTGTAATTGCCTCTAATTTGAATATTTGGGAATCTCTTCGCGCTTCTTTAACCAAGTTGTTAAGTCATCCAAATACAATCGGAAGCATTACGTTTACACTTGGAAATATCGTTTTATTCTTTATTATAATCTGGGCAGCACATTTATTACAAAAATATGTAGCTTATTTCTTTGGTGAAATTGACGATGAAAACGAAGAAAACATCAATAAAAGACAACATTCTAAATTACTTATTACAAGATTAGTAGTTTTAATAAGTGGTTATCTTTTGGCTGTTGCAGCATCTGGAATGCCTTTGGATAAGTTAAGTATTTTGTTAGGAGCTTTGGGTGTTGGTGTCGGACTTGGACTTCAGAATATTGTAAGCAATTTTGTTTCGGGAATCATCTTGATTTTTGACAAACCTATCCAGATTGGTGATGTCGTAGAAATTAGTTCCGAATCTGGTCGTGTAAAATCGATGGGACTAAGAACAACTAAAATTAATGCTCCAAATGGTGCGGAAATAATTATTCCGAATGGTAATTTATTATCTCAAAATATTACGAATTGGACCTACACAGATAACTTTAAGTTGGTTGAAATTAACTTTGAAATCAATGGAGAAACGATACCAGAAGAAATTAATACAATCGTAAACGAAACACTTGCAAATCTTCCGTTGGTAAACAATTCTAAACCATCGCAAATATATTACAGTTCAATTTCTGATGGAAAATATAAACTTTTAATAAAGTTCTGGTGCAGTATTTACAGAACAGAAGAAACAATTAGTTTGGCTCGACAAGAACTGTATGTAAGTTTCAAAAATAAAGGTTTGACTTTTTCAAGCTAAAAGGAAGTAAAATCTTTAAAATAATTAAAGCCTGAAAGAAGAGATTCGATTCTCTTTTTTCAGGCTTTTTCTTTTTGATCTATTTTTCATTCTAAAGAAATCAAGTTCTATAGTTTTTTTTATTCTTATAGTTTCTTCAACGCGTAATATAACAAAATAAATTTTTAACAGTATGATTTGAATCATGTTTTGAAAGAAATGATGATAATACATTTACCCTATTAAAATTATATGCTTAAAAGCATTTCCAAACAAACATTTTATTAGGATTATAAAGATGGATAAGAACTTTCTAATACAAGAAATAACCCGATTGAAACAGGAAAAAAATGCTGTAATTCTGGCTCATTATTATCAAGATGAAGACATTCAGGATATAGCAGATTTTATCGGAGACAGTCTTGAATTATCTAAAAAAGCTCAAAACACCAATGCAGATATTATCGTTTTTGCTGGAGTTCATTTCATGGCGGAAACTGCTAAAATATTAAATCCAAACAAAAAAGTTTTATTACCCGATTGGGAAGCCGGCTGCTCACTAGCTGACGGTTGTAATCCAGAAGATTTTAAAGCATTTAAAGAACAACATCCCGATCACACCGTTGTCACTTACATCAATTGTTCTGCCGAAATAAAAGCGATGAGTGATTTGGTTTGCACTTCGGCGAATGCAAAAAAAATAATCGGGTCAATACCAGCTGAAAACAAAATCATATTTGCTCCAGATGAAAATTTAGGTAATTATATTCAAAAGGAAACCAAACGTGAACTCGTCTTATGGAAAGGCTCTTGCGTGGTACATGAAGCCTTTTCATTAGACAAACTAATAGAAATCTACAATAAAAATCCGAACGCAAAAATTGCAGCTCATCCCGAGTCGGAAACTCATATTTTAAAAGCAGCACATTATATAGGCTCAACTTCGGGTATTATTAATTTCATTAAAACGGATCCTGCTGCCGTTTTCATTGTGGCTACAGAAGCCGGTATCTTGCACGAGCTCTCCAAAGCGGTACCAAACAAAACGCTGATTCCGGCTCCTTCCACAGAAGACAACAGTTGTGCTTGCAGCGAATGTGCTTTTATGAAAATGAATACTTTGGAAAAACTGTATTTGTGTCTAAAAAATGAAAGTCCAGAAATGCAAATTACAGAAAAACTGAGAATTGAGGCCTTAAAACCTATCGAAAGAATGCTTGAATTATCATGAAAAACGCCATAACTCTAAATCAAAATAACATGCTTACAACAGATATATTAATCATCGGTTCTGGTATTTCGGGTTTATTTTTTGCTATGAAAACGGCACAAAAACGTCCTGATTTATCTATTGTTATAATGACTAAAGAAACTGCCAAAAACACCAATACGCAACTAGCTCAAGGCGGAATTGCAGTGGTGACCGACCTTATAAAAGACAGTTTTAATAAACACATTCACGATACGCTTCGTTCGGGAGGTGGTTTGTGCGATAAAGAAATTGTGAACATGGTCATCAAACAAGCTCCTGACAGACTTCAAGAACTAATTGAAATCGGAACTTCTTTTGACAAAGATGAAAAAGGAAAATGGAATTTAGGATTAGAAGGCGGGCACTCACAACACAGAATATTACATCATAAAGACAGCTCCGGATTGGAAATTGAGCGAAAACTGCTTAAAATAATCAAGAAGATGCCAAACATTGAACTTTGGGAAAATCATATGGTTATTGACTTGAACACCGAAACCAAGAAGAATAAAACGACTTGTACCGGAGCTTTCTTTTATGAAAAAAAACACAACAAAATAAAATACATCAGAACTAGAGCCACAGTATTAAGTACCGGAGGATGTGGTCAACTTTTTGAAAACACCACCAATCCTAAAATTGCAACAGGCGACGGACTAGCGATGGCAGCACGTGCAGGAGCAGAAATTGTAGATATGCAGTATATACAGTTTCACCCAACTGCTTTGTTTTGCGGTAAAGAGAATCCGTTGTTTTTGATTTCTGAGGCAGTAAGAGGTTTTGGTGCTCATATTGTAAATGACGAAGGCAAAAGATTCTTGTTTAAATACGATATCAGAGGTGAATTGGCTACACGAGATATGGTTTCAGATGCTATCAGCAGAGAACTACAATTGAGTGGAAAAGATCATGTTTACTTGGATTGCAGACATTTAAACCAAGCTGATTTTTATTCTAATTTCCCAATAATTGCAGCGCATTGCAATAACTTAGGAATACAGCCTGAAAAAGACTTAATTCCAGTTGTTCCTGCTGCTCATTATCAATGTGGCGGAATTAAAGTAGACCAAAACAGTGCAACAGCAATTCCGAATCTGTATGCTATTGGCGAATGTTCCCGAACTGGACTTCATGGAAAAAACCGTCTTGCATCTAACTCTCTTTTAGAGGCTTTGGTATTTGCACATCAGGCTTCAGAACATGTGGAGCGAACAATTGCTGGATTTACTTTTTCGAATAGAATCTTGATTCCGAAGTTTCCAAAAACCGAACAAGCCAACGATTATTATGCTTTCGATATTCTAAAAAAAGAATTGCAAAAACTGGTAACAGCGTTTTATACCAGTGAAGAACGAGATGCTGATTTGGCTTTCGAAAAAATAAAAATGCTTAACAATAGTGCAATCGCCCTTATAGAAACTCATGAAATTACCATTCCGTTTATAGAATTTTCAAATATGCTTGCAGTTTCTTTAATCATTATCAAACAATGTAAAGCTACAAACAAAGAAATGTGCTGAAACCAATAAATTAATTGATATACCCCTATCCACTATGAAACTAACAAACAAAACTACAATTGGTGAAATCGTAGCAGATGATTTCAGAACAGCGGCAATTTTCACAAAATATCATATTGATTTTTGCTGTAAAGGTTATCGAACTATTGAAGAAGTCTGCAAAAAAAGAGATATAGACGAAAATGTTCTAATTGAGCATATTGAAAAAGCAAAAAACAGTTCGGCCAACCAGTCTTTTGATTATAAAACCTGGTCTGCAGATATGATTACAGATTATATTACTAAAACGCATCATAAATATGTAGAAGAAAAAGCGCCAATAATCATTCAGTACTTAACAAAATTATGCGGTGTACACGGGCCGATACATCCGGAACTGCATGAAATACATACCATTTTTACGAAGTCGGTTTTAGATTTAACAGCGCATATGAAAAGAGAAGAACTGGTACTTTTTCCTTTTATAAAAAAAATGAAAATAGCACAAAGCAAAGGAACGTCACTTGAAACTCCTTCTTTTTTTAGTATTGAAAATCCGATTGCAAAACTAAAAGAAGATCACATAGCAGAGGGAGAACGTTTTAGGAGAATTGCTGCTTTAACCAATAATTACACACCACCAAACGAATCCTGTAATACTTATAAAGCAGCATTTGCCATGCTGGAAGAATTTGACAAAGATTTAAAAAAACACATTCATATAGAGAATAATATTTTATTCCCAAAAGCAATTGAATTGGAAAAAACTTTTGAAAAAGTGCTGTAAATAAAATAACTATGGAGAAATATGTGATCAAACGTAATGGAGATTATAAACCTTTTGAGGCTTATAAAATTCAGGATGCCATTCAAAAAGCTTTTCAGAGTGTCAATAAAAATGTAGATAAAAAGATCTTCAAAATTGTACTTTCTGGTTTAGAAGTCAAATATTCCTGGCCTGTAGAAGAAATTCAGGATATGATTGAAAGAGTGCTTTTTGAAAATGGTTATTTCCAAACCATGCGTTCGTTTATTATTTATCGTCATACTCGAAAATTACAGCGAGAACATATTAATGGTTTAAACGATGATACTACTTACATAGATAGTACACAAACGGTTGAAGAATACATCAACCAATCGGACTGGCGAATCAATGCGAACGCAAATATTTCGTACTCAAACGCCGGACTTGTTAGTAATACCGCAGGAAAAGTGATAGCCAATTACTGGCTTGATAAAATATACAATAAAGAAGAAGGTTCTGCTCATAGGAATGGCGACATACACATTCATGATTTGGATTGTCTTACCGGATACTGCGCTGGTTGGAGCCTTCGTGTGCTATTAAATGAAGGTTTTAATGGCGTGCGAGGCCGTGTCGAGAGCAGACCTCCTTCTCATTTTAGAGAAGCATTAGGTCAAATGGCTAATTTTCTAGGAATTTTGCAAAGCGAATGGGCAGGCGCTCAGGCTTTCAGTTCTTTTGATACTTATTTGGCGCCTTATGTTTTTAAAGATCAGCTTTCTTATGAAGAAGTTTTAAAAGGAATCAGAAGTTTTGTTTACAATCTGAATGTACCTGCACGCTGGGGACAATCGCCTTTCACCAATATTACTTTGGACTGGAATGTTCCCGAAGATTTAAAACAACAGATTCCGACTCAAAACGATCAGCATTTATTTTTGGATATAGACGATCAAAATCTGATTCTGGAAGCCCAAAACAGAGGCGCTCAAAAATTAATAGATTTAAAATATGCCGATTTTCAAAAGGAAATGAACTTGATCAATAAGGCGTATTATACCATTATGACCGAAGGAGATGCCAATGGACAACCATTTACCTTTCCGATTCCGACCGTAAATATTACAGAAGATTTTGATTGGGAAGGCGAAAACGTGAATTTGTTATTTGAAAACACAGCCAAAATTGGTTCTTCTTATTTTCAGAATTTCATTGGAAGTCAATACATTTTGGATGAAAAAGGAAATCGAATTGAAAATCCGGAAGCATACAAACCCAACGCTGTTCGAAGTATGTGCTGCAGATTACAACTTGATTTAAGAGAATTATTAAAACGTGGAAATGGTCTTTTTGGAAGTGCAGAAATGACAGGTAGTATTGGCGTTGTAACGATTAATATGGCGCGTTTAGGTTATTTGCATAGAGGAAATATCATCAATTTGTTTTCGCATTTAGATGAATTATTAAACATCGCCAAATCGACTTTAGAGAAGAAAAGAATTTTTATTCAGCAAATGTACGAGCGCGGACTTTATCCTTACACCCAACGTTATTTGAAACATTTTAGAAATCACTTTTCTACAATCGGTGTAAACGGAATGAATGAAATGGTGATTAATTTCACTGAAGGAAAGCAGAATATTACATGTAATTCGGGAATTCATTTTGCAACAGAAATTCTCGATTACATTCGATTGCGAATGAAAGAGTTTCAGGAAGAAACGGGAAATCTATACAATCTGGAAGCAACTCCAGCAGAAGGAACTACGTATCGTTTTGCCAAAGAAGACAAAAAGCGTTTTCCAGAAATTTTACAAGCTGGGAATAATGAAAATATATACTATACCAATAGTTCACAAATTCCGGTAGATCATACCGACGATCCTTTTGAAGCTTTATTGCTTCAGGATGAACTACAATGCAAATATACTGGTGGTACAGTTTTGCACCTTTACATGAGAGAAAAAATAAGCAGTCCAGAAGCTTGTAAAAACTTTGTCAAAAAAGTTTTAACCAACTTTAAACTGCCTTACATAACGGTTACACCAATTTTTAGCATCTGCCCTATTCACGGCTATCTTAACGGAGAACATGAATATTGTCCGAAATGCGACGAAATTTTACTCAATAAAAACAATCAGAAACACTTGGCTTATGAAAACAAAAACGCATAAAATTCTAGCAGAGAATAAAGCACAAAGAAGTAAATGTTTGGTTTACACACGCGTAATGGGTTATCACAGACCTGTAGAAAGTTTTAACATTGGAAAAAAAGGGGAACACCAGCAACGTACACATTTCGAAGAAACCATCATCTATTAAAGGAATATTTAGCCTCACGCCTTTTACTTTATTAGATTATCCGCATAAAACGGCCTGCATAGTGTGGTTTGCGGGCTGTAACATGCGGTGTTTATACTGCTACAATCCGGACATTGTTTTAGGGAAAGGAAACATTGATTTTAAAGAAGTGCTCTCTTTTCTAAAAACCAGAAAAGGATTATTAGACGGAGTGGTTTTAAGCGGTGGCGAATGTACTTTACACAAAAATATAATTGATTTTATAAAAGAAATCAAAGCAATGGGATTTGCGGTAAAAATAGATACCAATGGTTCTAACCCAAAAATATTGAACAGCCTGATTCATGATCAATTAATTGATTATGTTGCGTTAGATTTCAAAAGTCTTCCTCATACCTTTAAACACCTAACGCAATCAGGCTTATTTTTAGAATTTGAAGAAAGTCTTTCGCTTTTAATTCAGTCCGATTTTCCTTTTGAAGTCCGAACGACTTTTCATTCTTCGTTAATTTCGGAAAATGATTTTGTGAAGATGATCGAATATCTGGAGAATAAAAATTTTGAGGGAAATTATTATGTACAGCATTTTATGAATAACGTTCCAACACTTTCAAAACTAGACGATTCGAATAAAAAAATACAGATGAAGGATTTTTCAACCTCAAAAATAAAAGTTATTTTTAGAGAGTGAAATTTAAAATGAATATGTTATGACCTTACATCATTTTGTACTAATAATTCACCTATTAGCGGCAACAATTTGGGTTGGCGGACATTTACTTTTAGCTATTTGTTATCTGCCAACTGCATTTAAGAAAAGAGATCCTAAGATTATTTTAAATTTTGAAAAGAAATTCGAAGCGCTAGGAATGTCTTCTCTTGTTTTGCTGATCATGTCTGGAACTTGGATGGCGTATGATTTTGGCGTTACTTTGAAAACTTGGTTTAATTTTAATAGCGGATTTGAAGCAGTAATCTCATTAAAACTGATTTTACTTTTCTGCACTTTTATCTGTGCGCTCTATGCTCAATTTGTTGTCATTCCTAATCTTAATAAGAACAATATTTACAGAATTGCCATAATTATTTTAACGGTTACTTCAATTGGAGTTGCAATGCTAATTTTAGGATCGACATTGCGTTATGGCGGCATTTAGATTAACTCAACTAACTGATTTTTAATGTAAGCGCAGTTCTGAAAGTTTTTGGGATTGCGTTTTTTTGTTAATTAGCCTTCATTCGTTTTTTAAATACGATTTCCTAGGAGCCTGAGGTCCTTCAGATATAGATGTTGTATCAATTATTATTTTAAATTTTCCAAAATTATTTTTTATAAATACTGGATTGTCATAAATTTTAGGTTTCCCGTAAAAAAATAAATTAATCGTATCATTTACAAAAGTGACATTTTTTATATTAGTAGAGCTAACAATTGTATCCTCTTTATCATTTTTAGTATTATATAACAACACATAATCTGCACTTGTAGAAACAACATTTGAATAATAGAACCACTCAATATTTTTATCATCTACTTTTATCTCTTTCAAATATAGACGATCCTTTTTATCTGCTTTAGTAACACAACCTAAAATAATAATATATATTAAAATTGAAATCTTCTTCATTCTGCATTATTTTTAGTAAACCAACATCTCTTTTACTCAAACCAACCACTCACTAACCAATTTTCGATACGTTTCTCCAATTGGCAAAGCCACGCCGCTAGTCATTACAATCTGATTTCCATCAATAACTTTTATTTTATTTTTTGGAATAATATACGAACGATGAATTCTAATAAACTGATTCGATGGCAATTTCTCCAAAATATCTTTCATGTTTTCTAAAGCCATGATTTTCTCCTCGTTCGTATGAATGCGGATATAATCTCGTAAACCTTCAATATATAAAATGTTGTCTAAAGCAATTTTATAATGCTTTCGGTCTGCTTTTACAAATAGAAAATCATCTCCTGATTTTTCATTGACTTGAAAAGTTTCTTGCCAACGAATGAATTTCTCCACACTTTGATAAAATCGATTAAACGTAATCGGTTTCAACAAATAATCAATTACATGAAACTGAAATGCTTCTAAAGCATATTGCGGATAAGCTGAGGTAATTATAAAATTATATTTCTGATTGAACATCTGCATCAATTCAATTCCTGTTAATTGTGGCATTTGAATATCAATAAAAATCAAATCAACCGATTCTGTATTTAGAACTTCAATTGCTTTAAAAACATCGCTATCAGCATATAAAACATTTAATCTTGAAACTTTAGAAGCATAATCGGCAATTAATTTTACAGCAAAAGGTTCGTCGTCTAGAATGATGCAGTTTATTTTTTTATTCATTTTAAATCTATTTCAAGTTCGGCTGTAAAGTGGTTTTCGTCGTTTGTGATTTTTAATTGATGCTTTTTAGGATAATGAATTTCAAGACGTTTCTGTAAATTATCCAATCCGATGCCGCCCAATTTGTCTTTTTTCTGTGTTCCAATTTTATTCTTCACTTTAAAATTCAACTGATTTTCCGAAACTTTCAATTCGATATTTATCGGTTCAGCATTTGAAACTTCTCCATGTTTTAAAGCATTTTCAACCAAAGGCGATAAAATGTATGGCGGAATTTCTTCAAACTCATTTTTAATTTCGACCTTAAAATCAACAGAAAAATTCTCCTGATGTCTCAATTCTTCGAGTTCAATATACGCTTTTATATAATCGACTTCATCTGCTAATCTGATCTTTTCTTTCTGCGATTCATAAGTTGTAAAACGCATAATTTTGCTTAATTTATCAATTGCCGTCAATGACTTATCAGACTGAAAATAAACCATTGAATAGATGTTATTTAAAGTATTAAATACAAAGTGCGGATTAATCTGAGCCTTCAAAAATTTGATTTCGGTATTCTTATTTTCTTCTAAAATAAGCTTGTTGTATTCTAAAAGACGAATTGAATAAATTACAAACCAAAGAAACGAACTCAAAATAATACTCATACTACTGTAATGAAGATTATCGAGCATATAATTGGCAAAATCAGTTGTAGTATAATTGACACGATCAAATAAAATTTTGGTTATAACCTGCTCAATTATCCATCTTAAAAAAGTAAAAACCAAATAAGAAACAAAAGCTCCTGCCAAAAGTTTTTTCCAACTAAAGGATTTGAAAACCTGTTTCATTACAATCAAATAATGAAAATAAAATGTCATTATAAAAACAATAAAATAAGTGCAAATGAATAAATCGGGAATAGAAAAAGACTTCGCTCCTATCGGATTTTTCACGAAAGTGAAATAAGAAATTAAAAGCCAATAAATAAGATGAATTGCGGCTTCGAGCCTTTTGGTAATAGTGCCTTTGTACATTCGGTTTGATTTTAAAACAAAGATATACATTCGGGAAAAAGCATTTTAACGGGTTTGCAGATTAATCGAAGGGGTTTGTCGATAAAAGTGGTTTTTAGGTTTTAATTCTAACAGTTTTGTCCTGTAATTAATTTTTAAACCATGAACAAAATCATTTTCGTATCCGTCTTATTTCTATTTCAAATTAACGTATTTGCCCAACAATTTTCTGTAAAAGGCAAAATTATCAATCAGAATAAAACGCCACTGGAATTTGCAACAGCAACTTTATTAAAAGCAGATAAAACTTTATATCAACAAGCTTCTACAGACAATTTGGGGAATTTTATATTGAATGCAAAAGAAGGAAATTATCAATTAATCATAGAGCAATTTGGAACTGAATTCAGTAATAAAACAATCTTAATAGATCAAAATATTGATTTAGGATATTTGGAAGTAAAAGAACAAATTCAGCTTGATGGTGTTACGATCAAATCGAGAAAAAAATTGGTAGAACAGAAAGTTGATCGATTGGTTTTTAATGTAGAAAATTCTGTTACTACAACTGGCGGAACGGCTTTGGATGCTTTAAAATCTACACCAACTGTTCGAGTTCAGAATGAGACGATTTCAATTGTTGGAAAAGGTGAAGTTTTGGTGATGATTGACGATCGTTTAAACAAAATGACGCAGGAAGATTTGGCTGCTTTCCTAAAATCGATTCCCGCAGATAACATTAAAAGTATTGAAGTAATCACCACGCCACCAGCTAAATATGAAGCGGAAGGAAACAGCGGTTTAATTAATATAAAATTGAAAACGGCTAAAGCCAATTCATGGAATGCAAATTTTGGTGCTTCTTATGTGCAAAGAAGTCATGCAAGCAGAAACCTAAACGGATTGTTTCTTTACAATTATAATAAATTGTCGCTTCAAGCCTTCATTAATACAGGAAAAGATCAATTTCGAACGACTTCTGAGAACCGAATTTATTATCCAAATGAATTATGGAAACAGAATATTACAACCAAATCAAAAACAGATTTATTGAGCATAGGTTTTGGTGCCGATTATAAATTGACTGAAAAATGGACTTCTGGAGTAAAATATTTAGGAAGTTTTAATGACAGAAATGCAACAAATAATCCCTTGACAACTCGTTATAGTACTTCTGGCGAAATCAATTCTTATATTTTGTCTGATGTGAATTCGCAGAATAAACCGCAAATGAATTCTCTAAACTGGAATAACGTTTTTGAATTAAGCAAAGAAGGTCAAAACATTACGGCAGATTTAGATTATTTCAATTATCAAAAAGATGATTCTCGAGTGTTTTCAGGAAATGAAATGGATGATCAAAAAGAAAATATTCCGGGAACTTATTTCGCCGCAATTAATTCCAATATAAATAGATTAAAAAATTATTCGGCAAAAATAGATGTCTCACTTCCTTATTCGTGGGCGAATATTAGCTTTGGCGGAAAGGGATTTTATACCAATACCAAAAACAATTTAGCTGTTTTTGACAATGAAACTGGAACTCCAACTCTAAACATAGATTACTCTAATGTATTCACTTACAAAGAATACAACGAAGCATTATATTTTTCTGCGAATAAAAAATTAAACCAAAAATGGGAAACGCAACTGGGTTTAAGAGCCGAAGCAACGCAAACAGAAGGTTATTCTGAAAATCTAAATCAAACCAATAAAAACAATTACATCAAGTTATTTCCAACAGCTTATGTGACGTACAACGCGAACGATAACAATTCGTATTCTTTAAATTACAGCAGAAGAATCCGCAGACCTGATTTTGATTATTTGAATCCGTTTGTGATTAGAACTAGTCCGTTTTATTATTCTGAAGGAAATCCGTTTTTGAAACCTTCTATTATTGATAATTTTGAGTTTTCCTATATCAAAAATCAAAAATGGGTAAATAAGGTTTATTTCTCGCAAGTTTCTGATTTCGGACAAGAATTAGCGATTATCGATCCTGAAACGAATATCACGAAAAGTACGCCAATCAACTACGCAGACACCTATCAAATCGGATTTTCAACCTACTATAATTTCAATAAATATTCTTGGTGGAACAGTTTTATGGGATTTAATGCAAACTATCAAAATGTAAAATCAAGAACCAACCTAATCGCTTCTGTAGATGGTTACAACGGTTATATTTATAGCAATAACGATTTTACAGTAAATCAGTCAAAAAGCATTTTTTTGGGTTTAAATTATGGTTTGCAATTGCCAGGACGTTATCAGGTTTTTAATATTTCGACTTTGAATATTTTAGATGTTTCAGTGAAATTCTTGGCTTTAAAAAAGAGTCTTTCGATTACTTTAACTGCCGAAGATTTATTAAATGCGCAAAAACCACTAATTTCTTACTACTCAAACGGAATTAAAAACACCATGAGAAATTACAATGATTCTAGAGCTTTCAGAATTGCTTTGAGTTACAAATTCGGAAACCAAAATGTAAAATCTAAAGAGCGAAATTTTGGAAATGAAGAGGAAAGAAATCGAGCAAATTAATGTATAAAATAATTATGGAAATAAATTGACATAGCCCAAGGTTTCAATCTTGGAGATGCAAACAGAAAAGATTCCCTTTGCGTACCCAAGGTTGAAACCTTGGGCTATGTTTTATTTAGAAGATTTATAAAAGTACTTAGTTAACCTTAGAACCTTAGCATCTCAGAACCTTACAAAAGAACCTTACAATGCTCCAAAAGTCTTTCTGTATTTTTCCATTACTGTTTTAAATAAATCTTTATTAGAGGGCGGTGAAAGCACAATAGCTCTAGAACCAGAATCAATGGATTCTTGAATGCTTTCTAAGTTTTTACCTCCAGTCGCCATTATAGGAAAATCGGGGAATTTGTCTTTAATTTCTTTTACTATTTTATTAGTATGAGCGCCTCCAGAAACATGAAAAACATTTACTCCAGCTTCAATTTTCCCTTTTAAGAAATTATAATCAGAAGTCGTTACTGTTGCTATAATTGGAATAGAGACTTTTTCTCTTATTTTTTTGACGTCTTTATTTTCGAATGGAATATTTACAATGATTCCATGTGCGCCCATTTGCTCAGCATAAATCGCCATTTCTAGCGATTTTTTTCCTTTTGTTGTTCCGCCTCCAACACCACATACAATTGGTTTTCCTGCAAAATCAATAAGTGTTTTGATAATTTTTGGCGATGGCGGAAACGGATACACTGCCAAAATTGCGTCGGCATCGTTATTTTCTATAAGTGCCATATCTGTAGAAAAAAGAAATGATTTTAAATTTTCGTTTTTCAACAACAAACCTTGACAATTTTCACCAATCATTTCTGGTGTTGTCAGTGCTTTATTAACTGGTTTTTCTCTTCGAAATAATCTTTCCCAAAAGGAAACTTTCTTTTTGCTTCCCCAAAATGATTCTGAAATTAAATTGATTTCCATGGTCGTTAATTTTTGCATTATGACCAAATTTAGTACACTAAAATTTATTCTTTTTATAAAATCAAGCTTAAAATTTACATCTTGTAATGAGTTGAGGGAAATTTGTAGTGAAATTCAAAAAAGCACTTTCAAGCTTTATTAATTGATAACTAACTGCCAGGTTATGCCATCGTCTTCATTGAAAAACGGACAAAGAATTTTTACTTTTTCTTCTTTTTCATTTAGTAAATACCAATCAGCACTATCGATCAAATCTATAAATTGGTTTGCTTCTTCAAGTATTGCATCTTCATCATCACCTGTCTCGCCATTTTCTAAATAAATACTATATCGAATGGAATGCTTAATAAAATTAGCAAGATGAATATTCTCTTCTGACGATCCGTTTAAAAAATCAGCATTAAACAAAATATCACCTGAACTTCTCATATCCCAATTCGTTTCGGTCAATGATCCGATGTGGATTTCTTTCCAAAATAATTCAAAATTTTTCATTTCTTACTTTTAAAATTTTATCCTTAAAATCTATTCAATAAAAACGTAAAGTCATTTCATGACTTCTTTTTCAAAATCAAATTTAACATAAGCATAGCAATAATTAATCGTTATTTCGAACTAAAATACGTTGTGAATGCCGACAATCTTTACTATTTTTATAAAATCGTGTGGTATTCGAGCCATACTGTTTAATGTTTTATAAAAGAAAGAATTAGAATGAACAACGACAAAAAACTTAAAGCTGTCGCTTTCGGAGAAGTACTTTGGGATATTTTTGGTAATATCAAAAAAATTGGTGGAGCACCTTTAAACGTAGCACTTCGCATGAAAGCTTTAGGAGCCGATGTTAATATGATAAGCTGTGTTGGTAACGATCAAGATGGTGAAGCGATAATAAATGAAGTACAAAAATTAGGCTTAGATACAGAAACTATCCTTAAATCGGATAATTTTCCAACAGGATTAGTAAATGTAACTTTAGACGAAAATAAATCGGCTACTTATGAAATTATGTATCCATCTGCTTGGGATAAAATTATTTTAAATGAAGCCGCCATACAATCTGTTGAAAATGCCGATGTTGTAATTTACGGAAGTTTAGTCTGTCGTGATGAAGTTTCTAGAAAAGCATTAGAAAAATTACTAGATACCAAAGCTTACAAAGTTTTTGATGTTAATTTAAGAAAGCCTCACTATACTTATGAAATTCTAAAACAGTTGATGCAGTCTGCCAATTTTATCAAGTTTAATGATGAAGAAATATTAGAAATTGGTCAAGCGTTAAATTCACCTCATAAAACTTTGGAAGACAATATGCATTTTATCGCTTCTCTAACCAATGCTGAAGCTATTTGTGTTACAAGAGGAAAAGACGGTGCTTTATTACTTTGGAATAATAAACTTTATGAAAATACAGGTTATGTAGTAAAAGTCGAAGATACTGTTGGTGCTGGAGATTCCTTTTTAGGCGCTTTGGTTACTTCACTTTTAACGGGCAAAGAACCGCAGCAAGCTTTAAATTTTGCTTGTGCAACGGGCGCTTTGGTCGCTGGTTCTTCTGGAGCAAATCCTGAAATTCTTTTGTCTAGAATAAATGATCTCATTAATAAGAACTAATTATAATTTCAAAATTTTAAAAAGCCTGATGTAACGAAATATCAGGCTTTTTTATAGTTATTACATGAAGTTTTTCCTGCAAACATGGGAAATATGTAAATTTAAAATGGAATTATTTCTTCCTAATCCCTAGGAGCGCTGTAAATTGCAAATCCAAATAAAATAAGGAAGAATGATGAAAAAACTACGAATTTCACTTATCAATATACACGGACTTTTAAAAGGTTCTGGTCTAGAAATCGGACGAGATGCTGATAACGGAGGCCAGACCAAATACATTTACGAATTAGCCGAATTTTTATCACAGCATGAAGATGTAGAACACGTTCATCTTTTTACCCGATTAATTGATGATCCTTCGCTTTCGCCCGAATATGCAGTTCCTGTTGAGATTATAAATGAGAAATTAGACATAAGGCGTATTCCGTTTCTAGGGAAAAAATACAAAGCTAAAGAACAGCTTTGGGAAGGTTTGGATACTTTTGTAAACGGTGTGGTACAACACATTAAACAACACAATATTTTTCCCGATTGGATTCACTCACATTATGGAGATGCTGGTTACGCCGCCGCCGAATTGTCTTCCATCTTAAATGTACCTTTCGCTCATACGGGACATTCCTTAGGTTTCTACAAAAAGAAGAAATTAATCGAAAGTGGTGAAAACGAAGAAGAACTCGAAAAAAAGTTCAAATTTAAAACCAGAATTGCTGCCGAAGAAAAAACACTAGAACTCGCAGAATTCATTGTTACTTCTACCGAACAGGAAATTGAAACCTACAAAGCGTATAAAAATTTCGAATTAGCAAAATACCACGCCATTTCTCCTGGAATTGATACCAGAAAATTTGTTCCTTACTATTTTCAAGAAACCGATTCTGAAAAAAACATGGAAGAAATACAACGAAAATACTGGGTTTCAGAAACCATTTCGAAATTTCTTACCAATCCGCATAAACCTATTATTCTGGCCCTTTCGAGACCTGATCGTCATAAAAACTTGAATACTTTAATTGAAGTTTACGGAAAAGACAAAGAACTGCAAAGCATTGCTAATTTGGTCATTTTTGCTGGTATTAGAAAAGACATTGCCAAAATGCCAGAATCAGAAAAAAATGTTCTGACTGATTTGCTGCTGTTAATGGATAAATACGATTTGTATGGTAAAATGGCACTTCCGAAAAAGCATGATGTTGAAAATGAAGTTTCGATTATTTACCGTTATGCGGCCGAAAAAAGAGGTGTTTTTGTGAATTTAGCTTTGCACGAAAACTTCGGCTTGACCGTGATCGAATCGGCTAGTTCGGGACTTCCGGTTGTCGTGACAAAAAATGGCGGACCATCAGAAATTATTCCCGTTTGTCAAAATGGAGAATTGGTTGATCCTCAACAGGAAAATCAAATAAAGAAAGCACTTCGAAATATTTTGACAGATGAAAACCAATGGAAATATTACTCTAATAATGGCGCCATTAATATTCAGAAATACTACAGCTGGGTAAGTCACGTTAATCACTATGTAGAATTGGTTAATGAAAATTTATCTCTTTCTTCTGGTGCTGGAATCAAAAAACAGCATTATCCAAATATCAATATCAGCCGATTAAAAAGAAATATCGATCACTTATTAGTTTCCGATATTGACGGAACTTTAATTGAACCGAAATTGTCCAATCCAGGTTTAAAAGAATTAAAAACACATCTTATCAATCGTACCGATAAAATGGCTTTTGCTTTGGCTTCTGGCCGAAATTTAGAGTTGGTCAAAAAAGTGATTGAAGAAGAAGAATTTCCTCTCCCCGATTTCATTATTTGTTCTGTTGGAACGGAGATTTATTATACCAACGGAAAAGATTATATCCTAGACAAAGGCTGGGCAAAATTCTTGTCTGGAAGATGGAAAAGAGACGATATTGTCAATCGTTTAAAAGCAGTAAAATGGATAAAACTTCAGGAAGATGAAGCACAGAATCCTTATAAAATCTCTTATTACTACGAAAAAGAACATTACGACCACGAAGAATTAATTCGGGTTTTAGGTAATAGCTGGTATAAAGTAAATATCATTCCAAGTCACGGACAGTTTTTAGACTTTATTCCAAAAAGAGCTTCTAAAGGAAATGCTATCAAATTTTTATGCCGAAAATGGTCTATACCGCTTTCAAATGTGATTGCGGCGGGAGATTCTGGAAATGATGTCGACATGTTTAGAGGTCCTGTAAAAGGAATTATCGTAGGCAACAGAAGTTCGGAACTTTTGGCTTATGAAACAACCAAAAGTATTTATGTAGCCAAAACAGCGGCTTCAGCAGGGATTTTAGAAGGTTTAAAGCACTATAAAATCATTAAATAATTTAAAAAATCTAACACATAGAAACATAGATTTTCACTTTAAAAAGAATACAAAAAAGAAACTTGTTTCTAACACATAGTTTTACGTTTACCGTTCAGATAACTTTGTCAAAGTTTTGAACTTTGACAAAGTTTAAAACTTATGGCGCTATGTGAATTGATGTGAGTGAAACGCCTTTTTTTAGGTTTTTAAAACTATGTTTCTATGTGTTTAAAATTCATATTAACACATTAAAATAAATAATAAAATGTATTCAGGTTCAGGATTTAGTAATTGGGAAATTGGAGATGTTGATGTATTTATAGATGAAAAAGGAATTCATCATTTATTTCATTTAATTATTCCCAATCACGATTATATTGCTCATGCAGTATCAAAAGATGGTCTTTCGTGGAAAAGAGTCAAAAACGCTTTATTTGTGGGCGATCCAGGAGAATGGGACGACGATATGTTGTGGACCATGCATGTCAGCAAAAGATCAGAAGGCGAAGGCTATGAAATGTACTACACAGGACTTAAACGTCAAGATAAAGGAATTGAGCAAAAAGTGGGACGAGCCATTTCATCCGATTTATTAACTTGGAAAAAAGAAAATTTATACGGACTTCCTTTTAAAAGTGAAGCACCGCATTACGAAGGAAAAAATAACAATCCCAGAGAATGGATTAGTTTTCGAGATCCGTTTAAATACCAATATAAAAACGAAGATTATTTATTGATTTGTGCCCGAAGCGCTTCGGGACCAACATATCGAAGAGGCTGTATTGGCGTTGCAAAGAGAGAAAAAGAAGGTTATGTTTTGCAAAAACCGCTTCATATTCCGTACGTGTATGATGATGTAGAATGTCCTTGCGTTTTTGAAATTAAAGGAAGCCATTATTTATTAGGATCCATTCGTGAAGATATTAAAGTCCGTTACTGGTCTTCATCTGAATTTAGAGGAGAATATTCGGCTTTCCATAATAATGTATTGCTGCCGCAGGGAAATTATGCTGCAAGAGTGGTAAAAGACGGGAAACATTTTTTGTTGTACAACTTCTACTTTGCAGATGGAAATGTCAACACACACCGCGTAATGCCGCCACCAAAAGAACTCGATACCGATAAAAGTGGCCGACTTCGTTTGAAGACTTATTATTACTGGGAAAAATTGTATCAGAAAACAATTCTTCAAAAAGATTTACCACAGCCTATGCCGATTTTAGGAAATCCAACAGCCGAATTTGTTTTGGAAAATGAAAATAAATGGCGTTTTGGCTGTCGAAGCGGTTATGAAATTTACGGCTTTGAAAAACCTTCAAGTGATTTTGTCTGGGAAGGAACTTTTTCTGTTGAAGGAATGGGAAAAACAGGCTTTGTAATTGAATGCGACAAAGAAGGAACAGGTTATTATATTTCGATTGATTTTATGAATGGCTTTGTACAGTTCAGAGCTTGGGGTTTTAATGAAAAGGATGTCAAGAATAATTTTATCTTTGAAAACATTCAAACCAATCAGTTTGAAATTAGTGACGAGAAACAAATTTCTTTTAAGATTATCCGTTACGGAAATTATTACGAGCTTTCAATCAATGAAATCGTAAAACTGACTTTGCTTGATTTTAAATACAACGAAGGAAAAGTCGGAATTTATGTTTGTTCGGCCGTTATTTCGATTAGCGATTCTAAAATTCATGTTATTCCAGAACCTGAAAACGAATATGCTGCTTCAGATCCTGAAAAATACAATAATGAATTACAGCCGAATTCTGTGGTTTGATCTTTTTTCAATATCAATGACATTTTTAATGATAAATTCAAATTCAAATTCAACTTTAATTAAATCCTTATGAATACTCGATTCTATAAAATATTTGTTGCATTCTTTTTTTTACTGACTTTTAATTTATCTCATGCACAGCAGAATGACGCAGCAAAATGTCGTTATACTAAAACCAATTATGGTTATCTGATGGTGCTTCGCGAAGGTGATAATGTTTTAGAATTGATTGAAAAATTGGCGAAAGAACAAAATATTCCGTCAGCCAATTTTACTGGAATTGGTTTTGCACAAGATGCTACTTTTGGTTTTTATGATTTTGGTGAAAAGAAATTTCATCCCAAAACCTTCAATAAAGTGGAAATGGGAAGCATTACTGGTTCTATCGCTTGGAGTGGCGACAAACCGTCTATCCACATGCATGGCGTTGCAACCGATAATAAATTTGATGCTTATGGCGGTCATATTTTAGGATTGAAAGTTGGAACGGGTTCTATGGAAATTTATATAACAGTAAATTCAGAAAAATTAGAAAGAAAAGTAGAACAGCCTTTGAATGCTAATGTCTTGCAATTGCCTTGTTTAAAATAGATTATGACTAAAAAATCAACTTTGTCAAAGTTTAAAACTTTGACAAAGTTCAACCTCAATTTTGGTTAATACAACTGTTTTTATTTTGAAAGATTAAACCTATATTGGCATTCCAAACTAATACTAAGAAAATGCCACAAAATCCTTCCCCCGAAGAAGTAAAAAAAATCTTCGAAACCTATTTTACAGCCGATATGAACATCTGGACAGGATTCTCAGAAAAAATTAAAGTACGAAAATTTGAAAAATCAGAAATCATAAAAGATTATAATGGGATCGAAAGATATCTCAACATTGTCATCAAAGGTTCGGCGGGATTATTTGTTTGGGATGGCAAAAGGAATATTTGCATTAATCTGCTTTATGAAAGGAGTTTCATCAGCGATTACATGTCTTTTTTAAAACAACAGCCTTCGGTTATTAAGACAGAAGCTTTGGAAGATCTTATTTTATGGTCTATTTCTCATGCCGATTTAAATGAATTGTACCAAAGATCTGAAACAGGTCTACGAATCGGAAAAGCGATTTCTGAAATGCTTTACATCAGAAAACAACAAGAACAGATAAATCTATTAACTCTTTCTCCTCAGGAACGATATGTAAAACTTATCGAATCTAGACCTGAAATTTTTCAAAGAACACCACTAAAAATCATTGCTTCTTATCTTGGATTAACGGCAGAAAGTTTGAGTCGTATTCGAAAAAGAGTTACCGAAAAATGATTTCTTACCCAAAGTCAATTTTATTTTCATTTTCCCGCGCTAAGTTTGCTTCACTAAACCAAACAAAATATAAACGATGAAAAATAAAATCAACTTTGGAGCAATTGTAGTGTATTATGTAATTGCAGTAATCTGTAGATATGTTGCTGTTAAAACCAATTTATTGGCGAGTGTAGAAAATCCCTATTTAGTTATTCTGCTTCGCGGCGTTGGGCCTGCTTTAGGCGCTCTTGCAGCAATCAAAATATTCTCGCTTGATAATCCAATGTCTTTAAAAGGAATTTATAAAAACGCTTTAGTTCCGTTTGCAGTTTATTGGCTGCTTCCAGCTTTTTTAATTGCTGGGGTTTATTACTTTATAATTGGTAAATTCCCAATTTTATTAATGTTTACTGTTTTAGTTTACGGACTTTTGGAAGAAATTGGATGGCGTGGCTTTTTACAAGAACAATTAAAATCGCTTCCTAAATTTACTTCCATTTTAATCATTGCAGTGCTTTGGTTTGCTTGGCATTTAAACTTTGATATGACATCAAGCAACATGATTTTCTTCGGAATTATCTTTTTTGGTTCATGGGGAATCGGAAAAGTTTTTACTTCTACAGGTTCTTTATTAGCGGTAGCGGGAGTTCACTCTTTAAACAATTTCTTCCGTAACGGTCTTCATGATACAGAACTTACTTTGATTATCGTTTTATTGGTAATTTGGGTTGGCTTTATTATTCTTTATAATAGAAAATTCAAACCTCAAGTAAATCCAGCTTAAACTAGAAGTTTTAAATATTTTATATAAAAAAACTGCACGAATTCGTTATGGTTCGTGCAGTTTTTGTTTTTAATTCAATCGTTCTGTAGTTTCCATTCTTAAACAATGCTCACTTCCCAAATAAAGTGGATTTCCATGTTTTTCTGACCAAAATCCGTCCAAGACATCTTTGGTAACGCATCTATAGACCGCAACACCTTTATAGGTTTTATTGTCGTCACCTTTGTAACTAAAATTAATGACTAAAATATTGTCTTTAAAAAAACCTGTCCCTTTTTGTTTGGAATTATTGATATTCCAATCTGCTTTTATCCTGTTATTTTGATCTAAAGTCAGCGTCAAAACACCTTTATAAGTGATCTCATTACTTTCGTCTTGATTACTTCCCGAAATAGAATAAGTGCCTACTAAATCTTGTACTGTCATTATTTGAATACTGCTATTTTTCGGCAAAAGTAAAAATTATCTTTTAAATGAAATCCATGCTAATTTTTCTAATAAAATGTCTTTTAATCTTTTAAGATAAAAGTTGAAATTTTGTTAATTTCTTATCGAATTTAGTAAAGGCAATTGAGATTTTATAACTAAATTGGTTGTATGATAACAAATCCTGATGTACTTATTATTGGAGGAGGCTTAGCTGGTCTGGCAAGTGCTCTACACCTATCCAAAAAAGGATTGAAGGTAATTCTTATCGAAAAAAATACCTATCCAAAACATAAAGTCTGCGGTGAATATATCTCAAATGAAATCCTTCCCTATTTATTTTGGCTGGATATCGATGTTAGGGAACTTCATCCTACCAGTATTTCAAATTTTGAATTTACAGCACAAAATGGCAAAACGGCAAAAACGAGGCTTCCTCTAGGCGGTTTCGGAATCAGTCGTTATGAATTGGATCATTTCTTATATGAAAAAGCAGTTGAAAATGGCTGTAGTATTCTAACGGAAACCGTAACCGATGTTTCGTTTGAAAATGACATTTTTACTATAACTACTGCTCAAGAAACTCTTTCTGCAAAAATAGTTTTAGGCGCTTACGGCAAAAGATCCAATATCGATCAGGTTTTGTCCAGAGATTTTATTTCTAAAAAATCTCCGTGGTTGGCTGTAAAAGCACATTATAAAGGAAATTTTGAAGAAAGTCTTGTCGCTTTGTATAATTTTCAAGGTGGTTATTGCGGGGTTTCTAAAGTAGAAAATGATGTTATAAACATTTGTTATTTAGCCGATTTTGAGACTTTTAAAAAATATAAAAATATAGAAGAGTATCAAAAAGCAGTACTTTATAAAAACAAAAAACTGAAAGCCATTTTTGAAAACAGCACTTCCCTATTCGAAAAACCATTAACCATAAGTCAGATTTCGTTTGATAAAAAAGAACCGGTAGAAAATCACGTTTTAATGATTGGAGATACCGCGGGATTAATTCACCCCATGTGCGGCAACGGAATGGCAATGGCGATTCATAGTGCCAAAATTGCATCAGAATTGACCTTGGATTTTTATTATGGAAAGATTGAAACCCGAAACGAATTTGAAAGCAAGTATATTCAAGAATGGAAAAAACATTTTAGCAAAAGATTATTTTTTGGACGACTGTTAGCCAAAGCATTAACGCATAAAAATTTGACTTATATCATGACAACCGTTGCAGCATCAATTCCTGCCTTGCTTTCATTCATTATAAAACAAACGCACGGCCGACCAATAACTATTGAATAAATGAGTGTAAATACCAGATATAGAACAGAAGAAATTGAAATAATGGATGATTTTTCGCTTCAAAGCGAAGAACTGATTGGCGCGTTAGATCAAATTGCTTCTATCAATCAATTACTTGGTGGAAATAAATTGACGCTTCACGGCATAAAAGAACTTTTAAAAAAAACAGATACTTCCAAAACCATTACGATTGTCGATATCGGATGTGGCAATGGCGATATGTTGCGAATGCTTGCCAAATATGGAAAAAAACGTAATCTTTCCTTTAAATTGATTGGTGTTGATGCCAATGCTTTTACGATTAATTATGCAGAAAGATTGTCTAAAGATTTCCCGAATATAGAATACCGCTGTATGGATATTTTTAGCGAAGATTTCAAGCAACTGCAATACGATATTGTTTTATGTACACTTACACTGCATCATTTTACAACCGATCAGATTGCAGGAATAATGAATGTTTTAAACAAAAATGCATCAATAGGAATTGTCGTAAACGATCTTCACAGAAGCAAATTGGCTTACCGATTATTTGAATTGATCAGTGTTGTTTTTAATCTCAATACAATGTCGCGCAACGATGGTTTGATTTCTATTTTAAAAGGATTCAAAAAGAAAGAACTGGAGTATTTCTCCAAAAAACTAAATCTAAAAAACTATACCATAAACTGGAAATGGGCTTTTCGCTACCAGTGGATAATTACTAAAATATGAGTGTTAAGATCATCACAGCTGTTAAACAGTTACCGCAATATTCCCGAACGACCGAAGAAATACTTCCGCTGGTAGACGTATGGCTTGAAGGTCAGGAAGAACGTTTTATCAAAAAAGTAAAAAAAATATTTGAAGGCGCTTCTGTAGATAAACGTTATTCTATTATGGAACCTTCGGAGGTTTTTACAGCTACTTCATTTGAAGAAAAAAATGATATTTACAGCCGTGAAATGATTGTTCTCGGACATCAGGTTCTTGAAAAAGCTCTCGAAAAAACAGGTTGGGATCCGCAGAGTTTGGATTATATTATCACCGTAAGCTGCACCGGAATTATGATTCCTTCGCTTGACGCTTATCTGATTAATAAAATGAAATTAAGACAAGATATTGTCCGTCTTCCCGTAACCGAAATGGGGTGCGCTGCTGGAATATCTGGAATTATTTATGCGAAAAATTTCCTAAAATCAAATCCTGGAAAACGTGCTGCAGTTATAGCTGTAGAATCACCAACTGCTACTTTTCAGTTAAATGATTTTTCAATGCCGAATATTGTAAGCGCTGCGATTTTTGGAGATGGCGCTGCTTGTTGCTTATTATCTTCAAAAGAAGAAGATGCTGGCCCTGAAATTCTCGACGAACAAATGTATCATTTTTATGATGCTGAACACATGATGGGTTTTAAACTCACCAATGGTGGATTGCAGATGGTTTTGGATATTGAAGTTCCAGATACCATTGCATCTCATTTTGGCGATATTATTCATCCGTTTTTAAAACAGAATAATTTAGAAATAAAAGATATTGACCACATGATTTTTCATCCTGGAGGAAAAAAAATCGTGACAACGGTTGAATCGCTTTTTGCTGGATTGGATAAAAATATTGACGATACAAAAGAAATCCTAAAACAATATGGCAATATGTCGAGCGCGACCGTTTTGTATGTTTTAGAAAACATTATGAACCGAAATCCCAAAAAAGGAGAAAAAGGTTTGATGCTAAGTTTTGGTCCGGGATTTTCGGCACAAAGAGTTTTATTACAATGGTAATTTGAAAGCTTATGAAACTAACTGATATCTTAAAACCACTTCCATACAGCGAACCTTTTTTATTTGTAGATGAATTGCTTCACGCAGATGAAAACGGTGTAACAGGAACGTATACTTTTAAAGAAAACCTTGATTTTTATAAAGGTCATTTTAAAGGCAATCCCGTTACTCCAGGCGTTATTTTAACTGAAACAATGGCTCAGATTGGAATGGTTTGTTTAGGAATATTTCTTTTAGGAAATGAACTAGGAGAAAATACTGTAATCGCGTTTACATCAGCGGATATGGAATTTTTGAAACCTGTTTATCCTAATGAAAAAGTAACCGTGACTTCGGAAAAACTGTTTTTCCGTTTCGGAAAATTAAAATGTAATGCAGTAATGAAAAATGAAGCAGGACAAGAAGTTTGCCGAGGTGTTTTGGCTGGAATGATAACAAAAAGGTTATGAAAAAACGAGTTGTTATAACAGGTCTCGGAGTTGCCGCACCAAATGGTGTTGGTATTCCTACGTTTACTCATGCGTTGCAAAACAGCATTTCGGGTATTCGACATGATGCTCAGTTAGAAGAATTGCAATTCTCCTGTCAGATTGCAGGTCAGCCACAAATAACGGAAGAGTTGAAAGCGCAGTATTTTACAGAACTCGAACTTCGTGGCTTTAACAGCACAGGAATTTTATATGGCGTTATTGCAGGTTTGGAAGCTTGGAACAACGCTGGATTACCTTTAAACGAAAATCCAGATTGGGACAGTGGAGCCATCTTCGGAGCTGGAACTTCTGGAATTGATAAATTTCGCGAAAGCATTTATAAAATTGATGAATTGCAAGTTAGAAGATTAGGTAGTACAGTTGTGGCTCAAACGATGAACAGCGGTATCAGTGCCTATCTCGGCGGTAAAATCGGATTAGGAAATCAGGTTACGACAAATTCTTCTGCCTGTACAACAGGCGCCGAAGCTATTTTAATGGCTTATGACAGAATACAATCTGGACAAGCAAAACGAATTCTTGCTGGAAGTACTTCCGACAGCGGGCCGTATATTTGGGCTGGATTTGATGCGCTTCGTGTTTGTTCTTCAAAATTTAATGATAAACCCGAAGAAGGTTCAAGATCCATGAGCGCTTCTGCTGCAGGATTTGTTCCTGGAAGCGGTGCTGGTGCTTTTGTGATTGAAGATTTGGAAACAGCTCTAGAACGCAACGCTGTTATTTATGCTGAAATTCTTGGTGGAAATATCAATTCAGGCGGACAGCGCGACGGAGGTACTATGACGGCTCCAAACAGTACAGCAGTTCAAAGATGCATTAAAACGGCAATAGAAAATGCTGGAATCCATCCGAATGAAATTGACGCTATAAACGGGCATTTGACCGCTACAACAAAAGATAGTCTCGAAATCGAAAACTGGACAAAAGCTCTAGAAAGAAGCGGTTCTGATTTTCCCTATATCAATTCATTAAAAAGCTTAACTGGACACTGCTTAAGTGCTTCGGGAAGTATCGAAAGTGTTGCTTCTGTATTGCAACTTCACGAAGGATTTTTGTTTGGAAATAAAAACTGCTCCGATCTTCATCCTGAAATTGAAGCCTTAATTGATCCTTCAAAAGTGCTTTTAGAAACTATAAAAACCAATCCTAAAATAATTGCTAAAGCCAGTTTTGGTTTTGGTGATGTCAATGCATGTATACTATTTAAAAAATTTGAAAACTAAAATGGACAAAAAAGAACTTATTGAAAAATTGAAAGTCATTATAAAGCCTTTTACAACAAACGAAGAAGCATTTGACAATCTTACCGAAGAAACTGATTTTATTAAAGATCTTAATATAAATTCGGCAAATCTAGTTGACATTGTATTGGATATTGAAGAAAATTTTGACATCGTAATCGACAATACCGATATGGAACGTATGCTTGATGTAAAAACGGCTGTAGAAATTATAGAGACCAAACTAGCCCAAAAATGATTGGCAACGACATTATAGATCTTGAGCAGTCCCGCATTGACAGTCGATGGCAACGAAAAGGTTTTATAGAAAAACTTTTTACGATGGAAGAACAACAGTCAATATCCGATTCTCATGAACCAGAAATTATGGTATGGCTCTTCTGGAGTATGAAAGAAGCTGCTTATAAGATTTATAACCGTCAAACCAAAATACGAGAATTTATACCTAAAAAACTTTCTTGTACTTTAGATTTTCTACAATCAAATCAAGCAACGGGGAAAGTGATCTGTAACGAAAATGTATATTACACGAAAAGCATTATTTCTTCTGAAAGCATTCATACCATTGCTGTAAACGTTCTTGAAAATATAAATCGAGTAATTGAAGTTCAAAACAAAGAAATTGTAAAAAACGAAAATGGTATTCCGTTTCTAAAAACGGCTCATACACTTCAGGATATTTCAATCAGTCATCACGGACGTTTTAAAAAGCTTGTGATTATTAAAAATTGAAAACCTTTATAAAAAAACAAAAGCTGTCTTAAATTTTAAGACAGCTTTTGTTTTTTTAGTATTAACTAAAATCAGTTATACTTTCTAATTAAAACAAATATTTAAATTTTTTCAATTAGCAGTTTCACTTCTTTTAGGCCCGAAGGTTCCAATTGATCTGTAGAATTTACTATTGGAGGATAGGAAAAAGTCACTCGTTCATTTTCGGGAAGTTGTGAATCATAAATCATTCTGTTTGTCAGTGCATTTGCAGTACGTATTTCTAATTTATTCTTTCCTGCTTTTAGAAATTTTGTAATGTCCAGCTGCCATGGCGAACACCATATTACTCCGCAATCATTCCCATTTACGAGTACCTGAGCCACAAATCCAGGATTATCAATTTCAATATTTACCTTTTTACCTTTTGGTTCAATCATTATATTTTTTTTGTAAACCGCGGTGCCTGAATAATATTTTATTTTAGGGTCTACAAATTCTGTCCAATCCTGAAGATGTGGAAAAGTGACAGTACCCGCACCACCTTTCTTTTCATCAAAATAAACTTCCCAAGATCCGTCAATTAAACGAGTTTCAGCTGTATTATTTGTATTAAAAACAGGAAGCTTTTCAAATGTATCATTTATGAGAATACAAAAAGATTCACGACCCTTTAAAGACAACTGAATTGCAAGTTTACCATTAGCTACTTTTTCTGTTGATAATGCATAACGTTTACCTGTTATCAAATCCCAGAGTTGAGCATATTTCCCTTTTGTGGAAAATGAAAAAACATTGTTTTCAAGACTATCTTTGTGATTGTCGATAAAATACAAATCAGCATCATTGAGTTTGCGATGTATGAAATAAATATTTCTTTTTTTGCAGTCAGATTCCTTTAGAGAAATATCTGGATCTATTTTGGCAGATTGTAATGCTTCAGCAAGAGTTCCTCCCCAATAAACGGCTCCTTTACCTAGACTCTTCATACCTTTATTTTTAGTACTCGTTCCCCACAATTTATCTGTCAGATCTTTATATTCTTTTTCTTTTCCAATATCTCTGCCTGATTTAGAACAAAGTGGTTTTGGTCCGTAAATTAAACCTCCATTTTCGACTATAGTTCCTATTTTTCTTAGCGCATCTAGTGTTATATCTCCATTTTTTGGAAGTACCATCATTTTATATGCAACTCCATCAGATAGAACTATACCGTCTTTTTTACCTTCCATTCTGGTTAGTAGCGCATCGGTTGTAAAAGCATCAAAATCAAATCCACCAGGTATATCGGGTAAACGATTTGTTACAATTTTGACAGGAGCGTTTTCACCAAGATAAACACAGAGAGAAGCAGTTGATTTTCCTAAACGCATGAGATAAGAGCTACGCGCCTGAAAATCCCAAAAAGGACGACTGTAGTCCCACCAAGTATTGTTTCTATTAATTGCATATTGACGTCCGCCTCCAGTACTGCCCGGAATTTTATCCATCCAAGGCTGATACGCCGAAGCACAGATTACAAATTCATTAATTCCGAATGCATAGGCATAATCTGCAAGTGATTTAAGATCTGACAAGGAAGTCGAGTATTTAGCATCTGTAAATGCTTCACCTGAAGCAATTTTTTTCCCGTACAAATGCGCCGCCGATGAACTTTCTTTTATATCATAATTACCATCAGGATGTATTACCCAAAATTCTCCCTGCGGTTTTTGCACTCTGCCTTTAGCCTGAATAGGATCTCCATTAATACATAAAGCATTTCCTATTGCCTGAGCAGTAAATGTTAGTCCACGAGATCTCGCCAACTTGTCAAATGTTCCATAATAATTGTCCGATATCAAATCGGCAATATTTCTTCTGACATCAAACAAAAAACCATCCGATTTCTGAACATCATCTACCACATAGCCCATCATTGCTGGCAAATAAACTAAAGGATTATAACCTCTTCTCGATTTAAACTCATTTATAAACTCATCTGTCCAATTTTGTGCACCAGCTTCGTGACTGTCCATCGCTATACCTAAAAGGTGACCACTATGCGAAATCTCCAATGAATCTGCTATAACTTTTACATAATTATTCCAATGAATTTCTGCCGCTTTTACTGAAAGTTTATCACATTCTCTTCCTATTAAATTTGCTCTACCATGTTTTGTAGAAGCTCCAGTTGGCTCGTAAGCAAAACGCATTATCATCCATTCTCCTTTAGGAACATCCCAGTTTAGATTGCCCTGAGTATCCATCTTATCCGTTAGGTTTATAATTTTTGTAGCGTCTATTACCTCACTAGCATTATATTGAGGTGTTTTGTCTTTTTCAATATATTCGCTAAAAAGCCCCGCTTTTTCCTCATACTGATCAAGTTTTGCAGCAGAATTTAATACTATCGAATTCAATAAAAGCTCCTGATTCTTTTCTGATTCTTCCCACCAATCATGTAAATGGAGTCTATAGTATCTTGATTTAACTGCCTTGAATGATACTGTTTTTTGTCTCCAGCTTTCATGAGCTTTATAAATTGGTTTCAGGTCACAGATTCTTTCATAATTTTTACCATCATAGGAAACTTCAAGGTTTCCAAAATCTGGGAGTACTCTATATCCTGTCCCAATAAATGTATCTCCAGATTCTCCAGGTACATTAGTCGCACTTGATGTAGCCTTGCCTCTTGGCTGCATTTTGTAAGTAATGCTACGAGCTTCAAAATCTTCAGAGAATTCCATCGTAATGTATACTCCAGAATTATTTCTTTCAATTCTAGACACATTATTAGAATAAGGATCAAAAAGTCTCCCTGTATCAATACTTTTATCTGTAGAAGTAATTTTTACATTTTGAGAAAAAGAAGATTTACCAGCTCCTTTCTGTGCGGGAAACGCTAGAACAGCAACATCTTTAAAAAAATTGTACTTATTTTGAGGCTCAGGTAGTTTTTCAGAAAAATGTTTTCCTCCCTTGACCAAAATTTCTGTTGCAGTCAGACGTTTCATACCAGTTTCATTGGTAATCCAAGGACCTCCGGCAACATATCCATTAGAAATATGAAGTTCAAATGTTAGACCAACTCGTTTGGCTTCTGAAGCTGCAAATTTTAGCATTTTCCACCATTCAGAAGAAAAACCTTCTAAGGCATTAGTTGCTTTTCCATGGCTTTGATCGTAATAAACTACTCCACCTATTCCTGCTTTTTTAAAAGCTTCTAAATCTGCTGTTATCCCTTCTTTAGTTGTTTCTGTCTCTCCATGAAACCACCATACTTTGGTTCTTGTACTATCCTGAGGATTCTGAAATCCAAAGAGGGCTTCTTTTACATTTGATTGTTGCCCAAGCGCACAGCAGGAAATGATACAAATACAAAAAAATGAAAATAGACACTTAGAATACATTTTTATGGAAGTTATTAGTATTAGACAATTGTTGAGCATCATTACCAAATATATCTAATTACTCTTTTTAGCCTGTCATGTAGTATCCTGTATTCTTTTGTAAATGTTCAATTTATGAGTTTTTTTGTGTATCGTTATTTCAAGACGAGACAATAAAAACATAAAAAAAGCTGTCTTAAAATCTAAGACAGCTTTTTGTTTTCCTAAAACTTAAATTATAATCCTTTAAAGATAACAGCGTGATTTTTTTCTAATCTCAATATTGAATTCACGCTTTTACTTGTAAAAGTTTTGCCTTCTGAGCGTTTTACATCTCCTTTGTACTGCATGATAAAACTAACATCATTCTGACTAGAAGCGAGAACTCCGTCTTTATAATAACTTGCTGTACCTTTTCCTGTAAAACTAACTTTATAGGTTTGTCCGTTTTCACTAACTTTAAAAGTACCACTTGTTGGTCTTATGCTTACACCGTTACTTACAGACATTCCGCCTTTTGCGGCATTGATGTTTTTACCTAATAAGGATTGTCCCCATTTTGTATACGTGTAAACCAACGCTTCCGAATAACCTCCATACGTATAATCTCCTTTGGCCAAATTATTTTGAAGTGAAGAAAACATTTCGAAGTACACTACTGCTCCATCTTCCTTATCCGAAATTGATTTTGATTTTAGAGAAAAATCGATGTTGTAGGCATTCCCTCTAATACCATAATTTTCAAGAAATCCTTGAGATAATTCTACCGTTTGACTTCCAATTTTTAAATATCCTTGATTTACATTAGCATTTTCATCACTTTCACCATCACTTGAACAAGACGACAATAAAGTAATGAAAACCAGCACTAATAATTTGATGCTATTATTCATATCTATAATGATTTATTTTTTAATACTGATGAATTCCGTTTTAAATAAGGGATGAAAGACGAAACTTTCATCCCCTAATTTTAAAAACTTATTTTACTATAATTCTCGCTGACAATCCTGTTTTCAAACTTTTGATAAAGTAACTTCCAGCAGCTAAATCTGAAGTAGAAATTTCTGTTTCTAGTCCATACAAATCAACTTGTTTTATAAGCAGACCATTTATACTAAAAATGGCTATACGATCATTATCAGTGCTTGATTTCAAAGTCAGCTTACCAGATGCAACCGTTGGAAAAGCATAGAATTCTCCCAGCTTTTTCCAGCGTCCATAAAGCGTAAAGTTTTCTTTTTGTGTTGTACCAAAAGCGGTTACTTCTTTTCCGTACAAAGCATCTGCATACCAGCCTAAGAATCGGTAACCTGGACATTGAGCTTCTTCTAAAGTGTAAGTTGTTCCTGTCTGAACACTGGTTTTATTAGCATTTATAGTTCCCGCAGGTAAATTCAAATAAGAAAGTGTATAAAATGTCGGTGGAATTACCTCATCTTTTTTGTTATTTCCTCCAACTCCCCAAAAAGCATAAAAAGTTTGATTTCCTGTTGCTGTAATAGCAATTTCTTTAATTGAATTTGGAGTTGTTGCAGAAGTTGACCATCCAAAAAAAGTATACTCTTTTAAGGTTGGAATTGGTAAGGTCAATGCTGTCCCTTCGGTATATTCTATTGGATTTAAACCTGAAATGGCTTTACCATCAATAGAATTTAGGTATGAAACTGCAGATTTTACAATTGGTTTCGGGTCTGGTTTGTTGTTTCCTCCTTCTCCCCAGAAAGCATAAAATACCTGATCTCCTGTAGCAGTTGCCAGAATTGTTTTTAATAATCCTGGTGTGGTTGCTGTAGCCGACCAACCAAAGAACGTGTAACCTTCTAATTTTGGTGTTTTTAAGTTAGTTACGGATCCTTCCATATATTCCGTTGGAGAAAGTGTGATGGCTTTTCCATCAATAGAATTTACATAACTGATCTTAGAAAATTTAGCATCCGCTTTTAACCATCTTGGATCTCCCAAAGCTGTGCCTTCTAATGAAGCTTTTGCCAAAGGAGAATTTTTAGAGAAGCTGAAATTTCCTTGCGCTGGATTTGGATACACAAGTGATGTTAATCCTAAACCTATCAAAGTCTTAACATTAGTTTCGCTAACCGTAACTGTTCCTTTAACCGTTTGAGAAGAAACTCCAACCAAAAGATTATTGTCTAAAACTACTTTTCCTGCTCCATTCGCATTGTTAGAATTGAACAGATAAATCGGTTTTGGATTCTCACGTTCGTCCTGAACAATGTTATTTTTGAAAGAAAAAGTAGATGCCGTATTGTATTGATTGTCGACATAAACAAAGCCATTTCCAGTTTGTGTTCCAGCGTTATAAATCGTATTGCTTTCAAAAGTAATGTTTACCGTTTCTGTTGCAGCATTTTTATTTTGCAGAATTATAAAATTATTTCCTTTTTCATAGTTGAAAATAGTTGAATTCTTAACCGAAATCGAGTTTACAAGATGCGAATCGGGTTGAATAAAACTTCCTCCAGTTGCTGCACTTCCATCAATAATACAATTTTCTAAAACAATTTTTGAAATAGGATTTTCAGTAGTTCCTTCTGCTACTAATAAACTTTGTTTGATTCCTTTTATAGAAGCATTTTTAATTTCGAAACTAGATACACTTGCTCCTTTTTTCAATTGAATTACATTGGCACCAGCATTTGTTAAATCGAAATCAACGCCAGTAAAACTAAAGCTCCCTGAAACAATTTCTGGATTTTCTGAAGAGAATGATCCCGCAAAAACAGGTTTTGCATTTTCATCAGGAATAAAAGTATATTTATGATTCTTAACAGCAAGATCTGTAGGTGTAGTATAAGTACCGCTCGCCATAATGAATCTTGTTCCGTTTTCTGCTGCGTTGTATTTTTCAACAAAATTCTGCGGATTTACATAAACATCTAAACTCCCATTTTGGTTCTCTGTAATATGATTTACAATACTGTTGATGTAAACCTCAACGTTCGTATATTTTCCGTCTAATGTTTTTAAATTACCATCAATAGGATTTTGTGGATCTAACTTTCTTTCCTTTTCCCAAGCATCTGGCATACCATCATTATCTGTATCTACAGGTGCTTCTGCAGTAGGAAGTTCTGGCCATCCACCAGCAGCTGAAGGAGTATCAATATAACCGTTTGTACTTCCGTTACCACCATTCATAATTGTTGCAGCTCCAGATCTTGTATCCGTAACTGCTCTTTTATCTACAGCATCTCTATACAAACTTGCTCCCGCATAATCTAAAACCAATTCGTAAGCTTTAGTTGCTGTATGTGTGGTAATTTCACCTGGATTGTGCGGTTGATCAATTTTCATTGCTTTTTTATCATTTTCACTTACTGGAAGCTGACTTCCATGAAACTGATTGTAAACTCCATAAGTCCAGTTATCTTCTGTAGCTCTTGGTGAACCGTTTACATAATTTCCGTCTACGAAAAATTTACCCCAAATATTATAAAGTGTAGATGTTGGGTCTTGATTTCTTCCTGTTGAAAGAATACGTTCTTTAGTAGAATTAGATGTTCCAGGTCCTGGTTTCCAATAATTGTTTACCAGATTCACATTCATTGCATCTCCACCATAACAGCTATTTCCTCCCCAGTTATAAATAACATTGTTACGTATATCTAACAATCCTTCTAAAGGTACCGTACGCCCAGCATATTCGCCAAGTCTTGGATTTCTACTGTCATGATGCGCTAAAAGATTGTGATGGAAAGAAGCTTTTAAACCTCCCCAAATTCCACCATAACCATGTGCTCCTTTATCGTGAACTGAATTTTTAAGACTTTCAGATATCACGCACCATTGCATTGTGAAATTTTTATTTTCGTAGAATGAAGCACATTCATCTGTTGACCAGCTCATCGAACAGTGGTCAATAATAATATTTTGTTGGAAACGTCCTCCAAGTGCATCATTTTCCACATTATGCGTATCTCCCATTCTAAAACGTAAATAACGCAGAATAACATTATTTCCTCTTACTTTAACATTGTAATCTCTAAGTGTAATACCTCCGCCTGGAGCTGTTTGACCAGCAATAGTTATATTGTCTGTAACGCTTAATTCACTTTCCAATTTAATTGTTCCAGAAACTTTAAAAACAACAATTCTAGGTCCGCTTTGGTTAATCGCTGCGCGAAGAGAACCCGCACCCGAATCATTAAGATTGGTTACATAAATTAGCTTTCCACCACGGCCTCCTGTAACATATTTACCATGTCCTTCTGCTCCAGGAAAAGCTGGTGTATCATCTGTACCTCCTCCTGTATATTCTCCAGTAACTTCAATTTTACCATTTCCATCAAAAAATGAAGGATGTGATGTTTTATCATAAGATCCTGTGCTAAAAACAACTCCATTGATTGTTAGCTTTTGAACGTTTAATACCGTATTTAAAACTGCTTTCCCATTTTCTGTAAAATTCATTTTCAACTCTGATCCTGCAGCTCTTTCGTGACTAAAAATCACAGAATTATTCTGCCCAACATTAATAGTTGCTGAACCAAAAGCACTTGCAGAAGCTCCTTCAATTACCGTTGGATAACTTAGATCTGGAAATTTGGTGCTTTTTTGAGTCAAGTCCCAAGTTCCAATAAACTCTGTGTTATCTCCTTTTAAAAGTAAAACTCCAGTATTATCAACAGTTCCCTGACCAATATTCATGGGTTGAATAACACCGCTTCCAGAAACTGGTCCGCTTAATGTCATAGTAGTTTGATTGGCAATCCCTGACATCATTTCGAATTTTACATTTCCTGAAATAAGTATTGGCGCTTCTAAAGTCATTCCTGCTCCGCTTGTATTGTAATACACTCGTGTACCTTCTTTAAAAGTCAATGTTCCCGAAGCTTTGTGAGCACCTCTTAAACGAAGTGTTCCTGCGCCAGAAAAAGTCATATCAGCAGGAAAAACGGTTCCTGTTGTTTCTATTTCTTTGGTACAAGAAACAGTTTTACCCGCCACTGGCATTTCCGCCGGATTAAAATTGGCGCCGTTATCCCAGTTTTTATTTACTGCTGCTGTAAAATCATAATCAAAATTACTTGGAGGAGTTACTTCGTCAGGTTTATTATTTCCTGCTGTTCCCCAGAAAGCGTAAAAAGTTTGATTTCCTGTTGCAGTTGTTACAATTTCTTTAATTGAATTTGGTTGTGATGCCGAAGCAGACCATCCAAAAAAAGTATAACCTTTTAAAGTTGGTACTGGCAAAGTCTGCAAAGTTCCCTCGGTATATTCTATTGGAGTTAATCCTGCTAAAGGCGCATTATCAATAGAATTCAAATAAGTAATAGATGATTTAGTAGCTCCTCCATTAATTGACATCGAAATAGTGCTTATATCACTTAATCCTCCGTATTCGTTTGCTGCTTGAATGGTATAATTAAATGTTCCTGCTGTTGTAGAAGCATCTAAAAAAGTAGGCTCTGTAGTAATAGCCAAGATTTTACCGTCTTTGCTAATTACATAACACATCGCGTATTTATTCTCATCCCATTTTAAAGTATTCTTTTCTGAAACAACAAGGTTTGCTGGTTTTGCCACTTGTTCTACCACAACACGCGGATCCCATTTATCTGTGCCGCTTAGAACATTTTCTATTGTAAATTGATCGGCCTGTGCTTTAGTTAAAACTGGATTGTAGTTTCCTGTCTGTGCGACACCATTTACATTAAATATATTGGTTCTGTTATCTGTATTAACGGCAATTCCGTTTCCGTTTACACTATTGTATTCTGCAAAAAGTGCTGGTACTGTCCCCATACTTGCCCAACCTGCTGTGTTTGGCTCATTAATCATTTTGGTGTTTAGATAAACTGCTCTTGGTGCATTTTGCCAAGGACGTCCTAAATAATAGCTTGTTGCTGCGGTAATCGTATTGTTATTAAAAATATAACCGTACTGCGTAGCGGTATCATGATTTGGTGCTACAATATATCCTGAAGCAACCGAAACCAATTTACATTCTTCAAACCAGTGCGTTCCGCCTCCACAAATAAAATCAACATCTCCTTCTATTGTCGATTTATAATAAAAACTTCTTTTTCCTCCTGTAACTTGAGTATCTTGTTTACTTCTAAGGCGAACTCCGTTATAAACGTTTCGATCTCCTGCCGGATTTAAAGCGGGTCTTTGTCCAGAAGTTGTAATTCCGTCTTTATGTTCGATCGTTACATTTTCCATGTACAAATCATTCGCTTCGATAGAAAGAACGGCATTTTTAATTCCCCATCCTGGATTTCCTTGTAGAATTACTTTGTCTTTGGATTGTGCAATCAAAGAAACATTATTCTTTCCTGTTGGAAGTTTCAACACAATATCCTGCGGATTTGTTCCGTCTCCACCCAAATTATAAGTTCCATTTGTAATCAACACCAAAAATCTGGTTGCCGAATTATTAGGAGCGGCATTAAAAGCTTCAGCTATTGTTTTTACATATTTTCCCGAAGCAATTTGATCAGCCGTTGCATCGACATCTACAATTAAATCAAATTTACGTTTTGTTGGAATTGGCTTTTCCATTGTTTTAAAAGACAAAGTAAGCGCCGGTCCATCGTTTCCAGAAAGATCTTTTACAAATCCTGCCGGAAGCGTAAAAGTATATTGCTTGTTATATTCTAATCCGAAATAACTGAATTTTACTGTTTTGTTTACAAATTCTGCCGTTAGATTTTTACTATTTAAAACTGCATTTCCTGTTCCAAATTGAACTTGCTCGTTATAATTCAGAATGATGCTTCCATTAGCAGCGACAGAACCTGCGGCTTCAGATGGAAATGAAGATTCTAAAACTGGTGGTACTGCATCTGTAACCAAAACCTCATCGGCTTTAATCATTACATTAGATAAAATCGTAGCCGTTACATCAATTGCAGATCCATGTTTTGGTCCGTTGATATTAGGAAACCATCTTAGATATATTTTTTCTTTTCCTTCTGCTTCAGCAGGAAGAATTCCACCGATATTAGTAATCGTATTGGTATTGATTGTTGTTAACGAAGAAACATTTACAAAGTTTACTCCATCTAATGAATATTGAAACGTCCATTCATCACATCCGTAATAATAGCCTAATAATCCTGATGCAACATTGATATTTTTATACCCCACAGTAGAAAGTGTTGTCATAAAATAATAGAAATTTCCTCTTTCGGTATTCCAAACACAAAAACCATTTTTTCCACCTCTGTTTTGAAGTCTTACGTTTGGCGCAAAAACATTATCTGCTACGTTATAAGCAAATAATTGTGGTTTGTTTTCTACTTTAGAATACAATTCGGCTACTCTTGGATTCGCATATTGATCATTTTTAAAAGTCCATCCCGCAATAAAAGTCTGATTTGCGTAAGTTCCTGTAACGGTTTTATTTTCATTCATCACTACAGAAGTACTTAGCGAAGTTGAACCATCAGACCAATTACTGAATTTTATAATATCATTTTCAACCGCTGTAATCATCACGTTTGTACCACTTTCATAAACAGAAAATGCTCCGTCTTTTCCTGCTGGAGAAATCGTGTAATCTCCCAAACCAAAAGCTCCATTTGTAGTAACGTTTAAGGTATAAGTTCCAACCGCATCGTATTGTGCGATTAATGTCGCATCTGCATTAATGGTATAAGTCAAAGGATTGGCTGTTGAAACCACGGCTCCTTTATCATCTACCCATTGTTTAAAATTGAAACCAAAATTTTTATTGGCTGTTAGTTTTATTTCTGTTCCTTTAGCAAATGTTGTTCCGGCTGGATTAAGCGTTACAGTTCCAGAAGATACCGGATTTACATCTACAGTAAGTTTGTGTGTAACGGCATTTGGGTTATCTGTTACTTTCTCGAGATAATCGAGGTTAAATAAATATCCAGTATTAGTTGGATGCTTAAAAACCAAAACTAAGTCATAAGTTCCTGTCGTGGATTGAATTGCCGTAGAAAACTTCTTATAATCAGTAAAACTTGTACTTCCTGAAACTGTAGCGGTTCCAATTAAAGTTCCTGTTTCTGATCCTAATCGGAGTTCAATAGTTCCTCCAGTTGCTCCCGCTGCCGCGATATCGAAGCGAGTTACAAATTCGGTAAAATTAATGGCATTGAATTTAATCCATGTATTATTTTTAATATAACCTACGTTTCCTCCTCCCGAAAGAGAAGCATTCGTTTCGGTTCTAGCTCCCGAAGCCTGATTGAACTTTTCGGCTTCAATTCTCTCAATAGTTTGAGAGTATCCCATGACTGTAAACAGTATGAGGAATAGATAAATAAAGTGTTTTTTCATTTGGTTTAAATATGGTTTTAGTTAGTAATAGTTTTCAAAAGAGTTTTTTCTAGTTTCTTAAACTCTCTTGATAGTTTGTCATTTTTTAAATTATTAATGTTTGTACGCGGATGATACGGATTCGTTGCAACGAAAACGCGGATAAGAACGGATTTCATTTAAAATAAAAATCAGCGTAGATCAGTGTCTCTGCGAAAGCAAATCAGTAAAATCAACGTTCTAAATATCTTCTAATGTTTTATTTAAAAACTTTACTTAAAAATTGATCTATGTATTGAATTGTCGGTTCAAACCAAGGATTGAAAAGACAAAATGTATGGGGAGAATTCTCAAATTCGTGAACTTCAGAATAGATTCGGTTTTCTGTCAAAACTTTTCTGAAATCATCTCTTCCTGCATGCATTCTCGGAATGGAACTATTGATAAATAATGTTGGCGGAGTTGAAGCGCTTACAAAAGTCAAAGGAGAAGCCACTTCCCAAAGTTTTGGATTGTCATACATGGAATAACCAATCCACTGCGCACTTGCTCCAAAATTTTTAGTGTCTTTTATTTCACTGCTTTCGGGATGCACAAACGATAACGTTCCGTCGATATCAATTATAGCATTGATTTGAGATTTCGAATTTGAATTAGTGATTTCTCCTTCAAACAAAGGCATGTTTCCTGTTACGCCTATAAAAGCAGCTAATTGTCCTCCAGCAGAAAATCCGAGAGAAACAATCTGATTCGGATTTACATTATATTTTGCTGCATTTTCCCTTACCCAGCGAATAGAAGCTTTAAGATCATAAATTGCGGCAGGAAAAAGTGCTTCTGTTGAAAGTCGGTATTCTGGTGTAAAACAAACATACCCCAAACTTGCTAATTTCTGCGCCATTTGATGGTGCTGTTGCCTGTTTCCCGAACGCCATCCTCCACCATGAATAAGGATAATGGCGGTTTGTTTTTCTTTTTTATTTTTATTGAAGAAAACATCGAGTTTCATTTTACGTTTTCCGTAACTGCAATACACAATATCGTTCTTTTGTACAACAGCATCAAAATGCATTTCAGGAACCAAAGTCGTGTTTGGAAAATGCTTTACTGTTTTCTTGAAAGCACTTTTATTATTGAAAGAAGTATCTCTAACGGGAGTTAGCCCTTCCAAATATTGCGCGTTCATCTTTTGAAGAAATAAGATGCAAACCCAAATAAACACAGCTTTTAATTTTTGGTAATGAAACTTCATATTATGATTTGTTTGAGATGTTTTACAATTGAACATAATTTAATTTAAACACATAGAGACATAGTTTTTGCAAGACGGTTAAAGGCGTTTCACTTGTTTTAATACACATCGTGACAATGAATTATAAACTAGTTTCTTTCAAATTTGCATACTATCATGTTGTCTTTTCTGTTAGTTAACCACTTTCACCTCATTTTTTATAGATTCTAAAACTTTAAGATCTTTGTTCAGTACTAATTTCTTTCCATTTGTTTTTAATGAAATATCTTTTGTTTCTAAACCACCAACCCAAAACATCTGATTTTCTCCAGTAGATTTAAGTCCGTCCAAACTCACATTTTTGCTGTTTGAAAAACTCACTGCAATTCCGGGTTTGTCTAATCTTAAATCAAGGTTTTTAAAAGTGATTTTACTAGCATAATTTAACTGAACTCCGACATCTGAACGGATGATCATATTTTCAAATTCGATATTGGTAACTGGCATTTCTGGAATTCCCATAATTTTTAAAGCTTGAGACGCTCCGTTTACAGAAATGTTTTTGAAATACATATTTTTAAACGCAGGTGTTTCCTCTGTAATTGGCTCTTTGGTAACGGTTACTTCTCCCGTTTCCTTATCTTCAGACAATGATTTTCCGAAATAGTATAAGTTGAAATTGATAGCGTCTGTTGGAATATTATTCATACGAATGTCTTCCATCCAGATGTTTTCTACCACTCCGCCACGACCTCTAACCGATTTAAATCGAAGTCCGCAATCTGTTCCGTTAAATGTTAGATTTTTAGCGTAAATATTTTTAACACCGCCAGACATTTCGCTTCCAATGGTAAATCCTCCGTGTGCGTGATACACTACACAATCCGTAATTACAAATAATTCTGTTGGTTTTGCTCGATCTCTTCCTTCTTTATCTTTTCCAGATTTGATACAAATGGCATCGTCACCAACATCAAAACGGCAATTAGTAACGGTTCCAATTCTACAAGATTCTAAATCTAAACCGTCTCCATTCTGAGAATACCACGGATTACGAATCGTTAAGTTGCGCAAAGTAAGATGTTCACACATTAACGGATTGACATTCCACGCAGGAGAGTTTTGAAAGGTAACGCCGTCTAAAAGCAGTTTTTTACAATTCACCAAACTTACCATAACGGGGCGAAGTGCTTCTTTGTAAGGTTCCATGTTTTCTATAGTTTCTTTTTTAGGAAGTTTATTTTTCTCTTCGCTTCCCTCATAAGCTCCTTTTGATGGATACCAAATTTTACCGTCTTTAGACAAAACACCGCCAGAATTAACTAAATCATTCCATTGTCCAGAAGTCATTTTACCGATTTTAACAGGTCTCCATACGGCGCCGTTTCCATCAAAAATTCCCTGACCAGTAATGGCAATATTTTCTAAATCAACTCCCATTATTGGAGATTCGCAACGAATGACTTTATTTCCTTCAAAATAAGATTCTATCAGTTTGTACTGTTTTAAATCGCTTGTAAAAGATACAAAAGCACCATTTTGTGTATGAAGATTTACATTGCTTTTTAGTTTTATTGGTCCAGTTGTCCAAAGTCCTGCGGGAATTACGACAACACCTCCGCCCGATTTAGAACATTTTTCGATAGCCGAATTAATAGCGTTTGTGCAAAGTTGTTCGGTATTTGGAACTGCTCCAAAATCAATAATATTTAACGTATCACTTTTGAATTTCGGAATTTGTACTTCTGGCATTTTGAAAGGAATTTTCAAAGATGTATCAGTGTTTTTTTCTACCACATTTGAACTCCCTTTCTTTTGACCCAGACAAGAAAAACTTGTGAAAAGAAATGCTGTGATCAGAAGAGTGCTTTTTATTTTTATCATAATCCATTGTATTTTTGAAACATTATTTTTTGTCTAGAAACTTTTGCAATTCGATACCAGCCAGAATATAAGGCCCAACAGCTTTTGCATCGTCGTCTCTGATAGGTTCAGAAATATAATATTCGAAAGAACCGTTTCTATCTTCGGGATTTTTACCTCCTAATCCTGCAACGGCACAACATTTTGTAATCGAAATGGTTCCGTCTGCATTTTCTTTTATAAATTCTTTCTGAATTCCGTTAAAACCTTTTTGTGCAGATTGAAGGAACTTTTTACCCACATAACCTTTGTTATAGGCTTTGGTGAAAGAATACACAAACATTGTAGAACAAGTTGATTCCAAATAATTTCCTTTTCTTCCTGGCTGATCCATTACTTGCCACCAAACACCTGTTTTAGAATCTTGTGCTTTTAAAACAGCACCAAAAACTTTTTGAACGATTTTGATTAAATCTTTTCGTTTGGGATGATTTTCTGGAACAAAGTCTAAAATATCAACCAAAGCCATACAATACCAGCCTTGTGCGCGTCCCCAGATATGTGATGAAGTTCCGGTAGTTTTATTGGCCCAGAATTGTGCACGTTTTTCATCATATCCATGAAAATTCAAACCTGTTTTAGCATCAAAAGTGTGTTTCTGAATTAATTCTACTTGAAGAATAGCATCGTCAATTGCTTTTGGATCATTGAAAACTTGTCCGTATTGTGCAGAAAAAGGATCGGCCATATAAACGCCATCCAGCCACATTTGCCACGGATAACTTTTCTTGTGCCAATAACCACCATCAGAATTTCTTGGATGTCCTTCTAATTGTTTGTGCAATACATCCATTGCGATTTTATATCGAGAATCGTTGGTCTTTTTATAAATATCAAAAAGTATTTTTCCAGAATTTACAAGGTCAAGACTGTATTTGTCTATTTCGTATCCACCTTGTATATTTCCATCTTTATCAATTAACTGTTCAGCATACGAAAGTCCGTAATCCCAATATTTCTGATTTTTAGTGTACTCATACAATTTCTGATTGGCAAGCGCCACCAAACCATTTGTATAATTCCATTTAGGATATTTTACACCATCCAAAAACACTGGATTAGGAACACGTTTCTGATCTGAATCCGCCATTTTTATTGCCCATTCAATTGGAGCTAATTCTTTTTTATCTGCTGATTTTGATTGTCCGAACGAAATCAAACCAACGAACAAAGCACAAAAACAATATTTGATTTTATATGTCATAATTTCTTAATTTTCTTCGACTCTAAACCAATCGTAATCGGCGTAACTGCTATCGTTAATAATTTTAGATCCCATTGCAAAAAGTCCGATTTTAGCACCAACCCATCTTCCTGCGCTAGGTTTAAATGATTCTCCAAGCTTTTTAAAATTCTTTCCATCCAAACTGTAATAAAAAGTAACTCTCGCATCAAAAGGTTCTTTGTTCTGAACCATTTCTACTTTGGTACGTAAAATCACTTCTTTTTTATTTACAGGAATTGATGCTACTTCTTTCTCTAATTCTTTAGAAGTTCTAGCACTTTTTAAAGAACGCTGTACCAAATTCAAATTGCCCATTTTATCCTGTTCAATAGCGATATAACCATAATCTTCACCAAATACAATCAAACCTGAGCTACATACTCCTGCATCTGGATTATTTTCGAAAGTCAATTTTGTTGTTGTGGTAAAATTGGCTCCAGGAAATTTTTGCAATAACAGATTCGGCATCATCCACATGGTTTTAATTCCTTCTTTTCTCGGAATACAATTCAGACGTAAAAATCCAAGATTTGCAGATGACCAGCCCCAATGTTCCGCCGGATCTTGATTCGCTTGCCACTGCCATTGTAATCCAAATTGATGACTATTAAACTCATCAGAAGAAATTAATGGAGTTGCTGGATAATTTTTGCCTACGTTTGGTTTAGTCCATTCCATAACAGGTTCTCCAATTCCGTCTTTATTAGCATCTTTTCCCATAATTGGCCAGCCGTCTTTCCAAGTTACAGGTTGCAAATGAACCACACGCCCATAAGCCCAACGATCCTGAAAGTGTAAAAACCATCCTTCACCGTTTGGCGTTTCGACATAACCGCCTTGATGTGGTCCATTAACTGGTGAATCACCTTGGTTTAAAACCACTTTAAATTCATAAGGTCCCCAAACATTTTTAGAACGCATTGCTAATTGCCATCCTGGTTTTACACCTCCCGCAGGAGCCATAAGCCAGTAATAACCTTCGCGTTTGTACATTTTTGAACCTTCTACTGTAGTATGTCCTTTATGACCATCAAAAACTAAAGAAGGATTTCCGATTAGTTTAGTACCGTCTGGTGCCATTTCAGATAACATTAAAACTGTTTTTACATTGGCTCGACTTCCAGCAAAAGCATAAGATAAATACGCTTTTCCATCTTCATCCCAAAACGGGCAAGTATCTATAATTCCTTTGGCTTCTTTTACCAAAACGGGTTCTTCCCAAACGCCAGCTGGATTTTTAGTTTTTACCATATAAATACCGAAATCAGGATCTCCCCAATAGATAAAGTATTCTCCGTTATGATAACGAATGGATGGAGCCCAAACACCATCGCCGTGACGAACCGTACGATAATGTTCTACAGGAAACTGATTTTGTAATGCATATCCAACCAATTCCCAATTTACAAGATCTTTCGAGTGAAGAATAGGGAGTCCAGGAATACTATTAAAA
>NZ_DASWYK010000150.1:0-38664 GCF_036405015.1 Flavobacterium sp.
TATTTTCGGTTACTGTTGGCCAAAATGCACCGATTGTGCACACGACACTGATCATAATAAAGGAAATAATCCAGCGTTTTTCTATTTTCATTTTTAAAATACTTTGTTTAACCCTATTTTTTTTGGGGTCAAAGTTAAAAAAAAATAAAGATTCTTGTTTTGAAGGCTGTTAAAATAGAGGCTGTGCTTTTATTTTGATTGATTTTGTAAAATACACGTCCTTTTTTTGACGGTATTTTATTTTAAAGTTACAAAAAAGCACCGTTTTTGCCGAATTTATTAAAATTAATTTCTTAATTCGGCTTGTAAGGTGCTTAAAAAGTTATGTTTATAAAAAGAAATGTATAAAATGTTTTATTTCTTTTGAAGCTTTGCTATTAAAGCGTCTTCGATTGGTGCTTTTATTTTGGTTACAGCATCAACTTCGTCATTTGGAATGGTCATCGATAAAACATAATGTTTAATTTTCCATTCGTTACCTACTTTTACCAAAACACCAGAACCGCGACAGATTTTCATTTGTGTGTCTAATAATTCGTCGAACCAAGCAATTTTTCCTGTTTTATCAAAAAAGATATGACGTTCCAAAGCTTTAAAGTTCCAAGTTGTTCCTTTGTCAAAATACGGTTTTGCCCAGACTTTGAATTCTTTTTTGGTCCAGTTTTCTGTTGCATCTGTTCCAATATAGATTGCATCATCTGCCAAAGTATTGAAATAAGCGTCAAATTTTACTTCGCCAGCCGCTTTATGCCAAGCATCCAAAGTTTGATTGATTTTGTTTTTGTCAGCTTGAGCATTTGCAAAAGAAGCAACGAATAAAAGAAGTAAAAGTGTTTTTTTCATGAGTAATATTATTTGAGTTTAAAGGTATTAATTTTTTGAACCATATAAGTTATTCAAGGAAATTAAAGAAAACGAACTATTGCCACAAAAGCACGAGGACGTAAGTTTTATTTTAAGATTCTTAGGCACTCTGTTCCTTTGTCCCTTTGCACCTTATCAAATAATTATCTTACATTACTTATATGGTGAAATCACGAAAAAACAAGTATATTTGAGAGATTTTAAAAATACCACCCCAATGAATGCAAAATTACTTATCACTTCGCTCGCTATAACTTCTTTAGTATTTGTTTCCTGCAAAAAGGAATTAGAACCGCAAGAAAGCACATCGACTTCTGAATTAGTAAGGTTAGGACTTGCAAAAGATACAACTAAAACGGCTGCGCCAGTTGTACAAAATCCAGCAACAAATCCAAATACGGTTTTAAGCGATACTAAAGGAATTAATCCCGCACACGGGCAACCAGGGCATCGTTGTGATATTGCAGTTGGCGCACCTTTGAATTCTGCACCAATGCCGCAAGGACAACCAGCACAAGGACAAACTGTTCAGGTAAATCAGAATCAGCAACAACAGGTGGTTACGACAACTACAACGCCAGTTAAAACAGCAAAAGGAATGAATCCACCACACGGGCAACCAGGTCACCGTTGCGATATTCCGGTTGGAGCACCATTAAATTCTGCTCCTGCAAAAGCGACAACAACATCAAATACAGCGCAAAGCGGAACAGTGACGCAGAATTTTACTGTTACACCTCCAGCAGCAGCAAATCCGGTTCCAGCATTGTTGAGTACCGAAGGAACTGAAACTACAGTTGCAGACGGAATGAATCCGCCACACGGAAAGCCAGGACACCGTTGCGATATTGCAGTTGGAGCTCCGTTACCGAAATCTTAGAAAAAGTAACAAAGGTGCAAAGTAACAAAGGTTCTAAGTTTTCCCTTTGTTACTTTGCACCTTTGTGCCTTTGTCACTTTTTTAATATTTTAAAATCTAATACTCTTTTATTTTTTCGAAAGTGGTAGTCAACGATTTTTTGACTTTAGCCAATGCGCCACTGAAAGCTTTTTCTAGCGTTTCGGCGTGTTCTGTAACAGTTATTGCTTGTAATTTTACAGGACGGACTTCAATCACACATTTTTTGTCATGCAAGCTGAATTTTTCCCCATTTTCATCTCCAAAGTGAATTTCTACACGGGTAATTTTATCTTCAAATCGATTCAAGCTTTTTTCTATTTCTCCAGAAAAATAACTTTCTAATCTTGCGCTTCCTTCAATGTTTTTGTCGGTGTTGATTTGTACTTTCATAACGGATAATATTTTAATGATTCATACTCAAACTTATTTATTTTAAAGGAGAAAGACAAGAGGGTTAAGGAAATATTATGAAATTTTAAACGATTTGTTTTTCAATCCCAAGAAGGTGGAATTTTAGCTAGTTGCTGCGTTCTAAAATTAATCACATTTAGAATTTCAGCAATACAAGAACCTAGGTTTTTCTTGATGTCATTGCTCCAAAAACGTAAAACTTTCCAATTCTGAGATTCCAAATACGCATTGACTTCAAGATCGCGTTGCATATTTCGTTCAATCTTTTTGATCCAGAATTCTGTGTTTGTTTTTGGTTTTTTTCTGGTTTCCCAATCTTTTCCGTGAAAGAATTCGCCATCAACAAAAATGGCAATTTTCAAGTTTGAAAAAGTCAAATCTGGAGAGCCAAAAACCTTCCGATTGTTTTTACGATATCTCAATCCGATATGCCACAACGCCTTTGCCAAACGAACTTCGTCTTTGGTATTTTTGCCACGAATTTTACTCATGACTTTGGAGCGTTGTTCTGGAGTGAAACAGTCCATTGGGAATTTAATTATTAAACATTTGAAATTTAATAATTAGTGGTATTTAATGGGTTATAGGTTTGTTGGGGTAAAGTTATATTATTATGTTGATTGTTTTGTTGAAGATTGTGTCTAATTATATAGAAATTTAATTTATGATTAATTCTTCTACTAAAAACCCTAAAACATTAATCTCGAAGATGGTTTCTATTGGTTGAATAAATTAGCAGAGATTCTGGATCCTTATTTGGAGGTTGAAATAGGATAGAAAATGAAAAAGCCACTTGCAAAGTGGCTTTTTGTTCTTAATTCAGTGTTCTACTATTATGTTTTTACAACTTTTAAAAAGTTTTAAATAATTTGGGTTATTCCTAATCTGCTGGAGTAACTACTGTATTCAACTTGCATTTCGGATAACAGTTCTTTATTGAATATTTTTATGTTTTTAAATTTTTCTTTAAATATTTTTTCAGGAACAGAAAAACTATATCTAAAATCAAATATTAATGTTATATCGTTTTCATCTTCATTAAAGAAAAGATGTTCGTATTTTTTACTAGAATCAGGAAGAGATTCATTAAAATGGATTTCTTTTTTTGTGTTTGTTTTTCGAAATGCGCTTTTTAAAATTATACCACTTAAGAGTTTAATATTTTTTCCATATTTATTTTGAGCGATATCACATGGTCGCGATAAAACTAAAACAATATCTTGAATGATTATATTTTCTTCTTTTTGCTTTGTTAGGATTCTTTCAAATTTGGGATCGTCTTGAATTGAATATAATTTTTTAAATAAACTATGGTTATTATAGGCTATTATTCCAGGTAATATTTGGCCGTCTAAATTTTCATTATTAAACTTAAAATGAAACCAACTATTTAGTTCTTTATCAATGGCAGATTCTTCTGGGTTTTCTAAACTATATAGCTGTTGATTATTTAGCTCACTAATTTCATCTTCAAAGTTGTTTTTATTTGAATTCGAAATTAAAACATTATCTAGTGCGTCAAATAATATCGAGCGTTTTCGATTATTATTTATATTGGTTTTTACAGATGAACCGCCGTGACTAATAATAATTTTTTTTAATTTATTATTGAAAATGCTTGGATCCGAAGTTTTAGCTAAGTTGCCAATAACTTGATTGGATGAAGTTTTAATATTTCTTTTCCATATAGATATTTCATCTAAAGCTGGGATATTATCAAAAATATGATTTAGTTTCTTGAATAATTCTTCAAAATTATATTTTTCATCATTGATTGAAGGATATTCAGTCTTGTTTTCACATAATACAATGAAAGGCAATCTATTTTCTTTTACTAAATTATCCACTACTTCTCTCATCTCTGAAGGATCTTTTGACCAAATAACAAGTAAATAAAATGCTTTCTCAGGAATCATCGATTTTACCCAATTAGAACATTGTTCAGCATCGAATTTTTCACCTTCTAGGTATAAATCAAGGAAAACAAGATTAACATCAGAATAATTTTTATGAGGCATATTATCTCCTTCAACTATATCTGCATTGAAGAATTTACAACCAGATCCATTTGATTGATAATATTCTACAATTCCAGAAACTTCATCATATTTGTCATCAATTACAATAATATTAGGTTCGAATGATATCATAAATTATTGATTTTTACTAAATGTTAATTTCACAACTGCACCATCATAAAATGCTGGAATTTGTAATTCTTGTAATTTTTCTTTGTCAAAAATTATATCAAGTTTCCCATATTTCATCATTATTGTATCAATCAAATACAGTCCAATTCCAATTCCATCAGACTTACGAGTAAAAAAAGGACGAATGATAAGTGATATGTCGTCTTTAAACCCAGGCCCATTATCAGCAATTATGATAGAAGTCGAATTGCTTTTTTCGTCTTTAATAGTCTTAATAAAAATTCCCTTTTCATCTTTGTAAACGGTATCAAGCCAATAAATACTGTTGTCTAAAATGTTCATTAACATAGTGATCAGAAATCTTTTGTCAGAGTTTATGGTTGAGCAATTTGGGTCAACGACTATTTTGACATCTATTTTTCTATCAATAAATTTAGATCTATAATTATTAAAAGATTTAATTATTGATTCTTCAACATTTACAGGTTTGTTGCCTCCCTTTCTTAGTACAGATAAAATCCCCTCGGTATATTCTCGTAATTCGTCTACTTGATCAATTATAATATGTTTTTTTAGTGGGTCAGATTTTACCGTTTCTTCCATACGAGGGACAAGTTTTTCAATTTCATGTAATGCTACAGAAGCGGTCATCCCTACGCCAGCTGGAATTAAAAGACTTTGTGTGTCTTCATCATATTTTTTTTCTAATTTTTCAGCTTCTTCAATTAGTTTTTTCTTTTTCTCTTCGTCACTAAAGTTAGTATCATCAATAATTGCTTTAAATCCTTGAATTTTATCATCAAATAATTTATCGCTATTTTTTTGATTAAATCTTAACCATTTATTTCGGTCAACTAAACGAGTCGATTTAAATTCTGATAAAATGTATTTGAGAACAATATAAAAAAGATCAAACGCATCATTTTTTATAAATCCTTCGCGATTAGTTTTTTCAATTAAGCAGCTTGATGTTTCAGGGTCTAAATAAATGTATCCAATGTTTTGATTGTTTGAAAACCAATCTTTATTTTGTACCCTTTCTAAGTCTAATCCCAACCAATCATCATTTGGTTCTCCATAATCGTAAACTCGTAGATCACCTTTAAAAACCTTTATGCCTGAATGTGATTTTATTATTTCTTTTAATATTTTAGCATCGCTACAATAATCTCTTATTGAAATTGGATCTAAATCAAAAGAATAAAATTCAAAAAATAAACTGCCAAAAGGTAATTCTTCCCTGTCAAAATCAATTAATAATTTTTCAATTACATCTTTTTCATATTCTTTTCTTTCTAAATATTTTCTAAAATCTGGTCTGATTCCTCCTTTTATATTTATATTATATTTGGGATCATCTAAGATTTCCCTTTTCCCTATTGAACTATTATTTTTTAAATTAAACTCATATTCAAAAGTTAAATTAAAAGACGAATCAATGAAGGCAGTTATTTTATATGGCGCTTCTTCGAGAATTGAATTTACAGAAGGAAAATCAACTAACCATTGATTTTCAAAATTTAAATTAATTTTAAAAGTGTCTTTTTTAATTTTAGGAGAAAGCATCGAGATAGCTTGGCCTTTTAGATCTCGAGCCATTCCCTTTGTCCAACTTTCTTTTAATCCACTTAAACGAATATAAGTTCCGCTTTTTTCTTTAAATCGAAATTCATCTGTATTAGTTTTTATCTTCCATTTTATTGGTACATCAGAAAGATGTTTTGACTGACTAAAATCTTTCCAATTAATATATAGCTGTATTTCGTAGTCAGCCAATATTTGACTTTCTATTTCTCTGGAACCTTCTTTGAATTTAATTAATAAAGGTCTGGTAACAAGATAAATTTGGCTTCCTAGTTTGTGTACGGCAAATCTTCCAACACCTTTTTCCCCCATAGGTACTCTGTGAAAGATTGGTGATTTGATTATTTGTCTTAATCCAGTTTCTTTGTTAATAGGTTTTCTGAAATCTGAGCCAGGCTCTAGCCAAACATCTTCTAAAATTTCAGATGTCATTCCTATTCCATCATCTTCTATAACTATTACTCCATTGTTTACATCTTCAATATTTCTAAAACGAACATCTACTTTATTTGCGTCCGCATCATAACTGTTTTTTACAAGTTCATAAATTGCCATGACTGGGCTCTTTATGAGTTCGTTTCCTAGTAATGTTAGGATATGAGCTTTCGGATTAAAGTGTTTCTCTTTTAAAATTTCTGACATAATAAATCTTTCATTTTTTTAGCAATTGCATTAGCCATTAAAGGTGGAACTGCATTGCCAATTTGTTTAAAAGCTGCTGAACGAGAACCTTCAAAATAGAAATCATCAGGAAAAGACTGCAATCTTGCTGCTTCGCGAACAGAAATTGAACGACATTGTTTTACATCAGGATGAATATAATAATGTCCGTCTTTCGCTATATGTGCTACAACGGTATGAGAAATTCCTAATCCATCAATTACTTTATACCTATCTGTAAACGCTGTTTCGTTTTTATGTGTTTTCAATTCTTCTGGTAAATCCGGATAACGTAATCTTTCTTGTCCATTATTCCATTTTTGAATTGCAGTTTTGTAAATAGCTAAATCTCTTGAATTATGTGGTCTTGAAATATGCTGTGTTACAAAATCGACTCCATTTCGCAATTCAAATTTTTCAAGATATTCATTCTTGGCTTCAGTATATTTTACTGTTTTAAATCCTTCTCCAGGTTTTAATTCTGGTAAATCTTGGAAAGCATCGTTTACTTTGTATTCATGAATTATTTTTTCAAATTCTGGAAATCCAAAATCATTTTCCTTTCGCCATCCAACAATTATTATTCTTTTACGTGCTTGTAAAACTCCAAAATCAGAAGCTACTAATGTTTCATGATGAACTTCGTAACCAAGCCTTCTAAAATATGCTTTTAGATTTTTAAAATGTTCACCTTTATTTGCAGTTAATAATCCAGGAACATTTTCAAAAACAAAAGCTTTTGGTTTAAATTCTTTAAGGAATCTACCGTATTGAATGTATAATTTATTTCGAGGATCTTTTTCAATATCTTCTTGATGTCTTCTTAATAATGAATAAGCTTGACAAGGCGGACCACCAATTATTAAATCGATTTGCTTTTTAGACTGTTTTATTTTATCAAAAAGACCAGAAATTGTGTCGTCATTAATTTCAATATTTATAACTGAATTAAGAATTTCATCCGGAATTTCATTATAGAAATTTTCGGAAGTAATTTCGTTTTTAATATATTTATAATATAAATCGAGATTGTTTTTTGATTTTAAGTAATGATATGCCGCTCTTGTTTTTATAGTTAAACATGCCTCAGGATTCATTTCGATATGTGAAACAGGGTTAAATCCAGCTTTGATAAAACCTTCCGACATACCAGATGCTCCCGCAAATAGATCTATAAAATTGAGATTATTCTCCATAATTAAATTATTCATAATACTTATTCGAAAACGTTTGTTAGTATTCGATATTATTATTGAGAAAATTTCTTACAAAAATAAAAATCACAATAATATAAAACAAATATACTTTAATTAACTAATTACATATTATGGAAAACCGTAATATAATGAATTTTGTTTACAACAAGGTTAATAATAAATAAAAAGAGAAAATAGAGTATAAATACGTGATTTCATTTATCCCTCTTCCCCCACTTAATCTTAATCTTCCCCTCATTATCATAGGCAATCAAATGTAGCACAATACCACGTTCGCGAACAGCTTTTCGTTCTTCCTTAGTAGCCAGTTGGGCGTCGTTTTTGGAGTTTCTTAGCGGAATGGTAAGCGCAAGATTGGTGCCTCGGCCGAAAGAATAAACTCCGTCTACGTCGAAGTTTAAGACGCTGGAACTTATCGTTAATTTGTTTATGTCCACTTGTTCTCCGCGGAGATTTAGTGAACCTGATAAATCACTAAAAGTAATATTCTCTACATCACGAAGCGGAAAAGCAAATTTGCCGATTTTCATAATTGGGTCAAAGTTTAATAAGGCGCCTTGGTTGACATTAAAATCTAATTTTCCTCTCATCGAATTGACAATCAAATCGCCTTTGCTGCTCATTAAACCGGTAACATTAGCGTTGCTACTCAATCGTCCACGAATGTTTTTTGGACTGAAAGAATGGATTCCGAAATTGTTGAAAGACTTTAAAAAGCTTGCAATATCTACTCGGTTTACGTGGGCTGTAGAACTAAAAATATAGTGGTTTCCGCTGGGTTGAATTGCGCCGTTAAATGTAATGTTTCCGCCAGAAGTTTGTAACGTTCCGTTTTTAAGCAGCAATTTAGAATTCAGCATTTGTAAAGTGGCTTGAGTATTGGTTGCGGTAAGCGAACCGTAGGTGATTTTATCAGCTTTAAGATTAATCACAGCCGTACATTTCTCAATTACTGATTTTAACTGATTGGTAAAATTGACATTTTTCTTTTTGACTTGTTTGGTTTGAGCCGTTTTTTGAACAGGAGATTTTTTTAAAACACCTAAAAACTGTTTCACATCAATATTCGGACAGTAAATATTCCAGTTTACGACCATTTTTTCGGGCGCATCGTAATACAGATTCAGGAAATTATCGATTTTTCCGTCAATGCGGATGATGTTCTTTTTGTGTTTGTAAGCGATTTTTTTGATATAAAGCGCCTGTTCTGTAAATGATAATTGTACCGCTGTTTTTTCGGCACGAATGTTTTTCGGAAGATAATCAAACGTTGCATTGTCAATATCAACATCGCCTGTAATGCGTGGTTTGTTGATGTACAAATCGACAATATCAAACTGAAATTTCAAGTTGGCTTTGGCGTGACCGCTTTCAAAATGAAGGATTTTTTCGTTCGTCATTCCGTTCAGTTTCGAAATATCAAAATCAGCATTTACAATTCCAGTGGCTATTGGTTTTTCGAGATTGTTGATGGTAGCTCTCGCAATTTTCAACGGAATATTTTCATAGTCAGCTTTAAAATTCGTCAAGATAATAGCCGAATTCGGATCGTTGAATCCGTTTTGAGGCTTGAAATTATTCGTAAAAATTCCTTTGAAAGAACAATTGGTAAACAATCCATCAGGAATCGTCAATTCGTTATTTCGAATATCGGCCTGAACCACAATTTTTGGATCACCTTCCACATTCAAATCGCCTTTGATATCGCAATTGACTTTAATAGGTTTCTTTAAATCAAATTGATTCAGTTTGGAACTAATATTTCCAGACAATAAATTAGAGGCGTTTCTCCACAAAATATCTGTTCCAATATTGATTCCGAAAAGCGAATTGTTTTTTCCGATATTAAAGAAAGCGATGATATCAAAAACATCGGATCCGATTTTGAGTTTCTGTGTTTTAATGTTTATTTTTTGATGCGCTTCGGCATACGAAATATCAAAATTTCCTTCGAGTACTTTTTCTTTGGCAAAACTTCCGTGAACAGTATTAAAAGCCAGACTGTTTATTTTGGTTTTCAGATACAAATTAGTACTCCAATTATCATTTTCATAATCGACTTTCGATTCTAAATTCGCCACATCAAAATCGAACAATTTATGACCTAAATGATTGTCAATGATGACATGAACATTGTTGAGGTTTACGTAATCAATTGTTGTTTCGGGTTTTTCGTTGTGGGTTGGTGCTTTCTTTTTTTTAGGTTTAAAAATATTCACATTCGAATATCCGTTTTCGGCTTTATAAATGTAAATATCAGCGTCGTTAATTAAGATTTTATGAATGTTGATTTCCTTTTGCAATAAGCTCCAAATGTTCAACCGCGCTTCAATTTCCTTGGCTTTCAACAAAGTATGTTTGTGACTTGGCCATTGATTGTCTTTGATTTCAACTTCTTTTAAAGCAAGCGTGAAATTCGGAAACCCAGTTAAAAACTTATAATGAAAATCGGTTATATGAAATTGACCATTAATGTTTTCGTTGATTTTATGATTGACTTTTGCAATAATTTCTTTTTTATTTTGATTGAAATAAACCGATAAAGCGCCACAGGCAATTAATAGAATTCCGATTAATCCGAGAATGAAAAAGCCAAAACGTTTGGCATACTTTTTAAAAGAATGAGATTGAAGAAAGGTTTTTATTTGAAGTAAAGTTTGTTGCATAAGAATCAAATCGTTTGGAGTATTAAAGATACTACAAAAAAGATTAACATATTATTGGGTTGGTTTTCAGTAGAATAAGTTGTAATTTCAAACAAAAGAAAACCTTTATACAGTTGATAATTAATGACAATACATTTATAATGAAAACTAATTTAGTAATGGTGTTTGATTTATTTTAAATTTTTAAATTTGTACTGTAGTTTGAAAGTTAAATATTCAAACCTAAATTTTAATCTTAATATATTATGGCATTAGCAATAACAGATGCTACTTTTGATGAAGTAGTTTTAAAATCAGATAAACCAGTAATGGTAGACTTTTGGGCAGCATGGTGTGGTCCTTGTAGAATGGTTGGTCCAATCATTGACCAATTAAGCGAAGAGTACGCTGGTAAAGTAGTTGTTGGTAAAGTAGATGTAGATGCTAACCAAGAATTCGCTGCAAAATATGGTGTGCGTAACATACCAACTGTTTTGGTGTTTCAAAATGGTGAAGTAGTAGGAAAACAAGTAGGAGTAGCTCCGAAACAAGCCTACGCAGATAGTTTAGACGCTTTATTGTAATCTTAGATTACGATTGATATAAAGAAGGTTTGGCGAAAGTCAAGCCTTTTTTATTGGATTTTTTTCGCCACGAATTCACGAATTTTCATTAATAAAACGGCTAAAGTTTTTGCCACAGATTACACGGATTAAAAAGATTTTTTTTGTCAATAATTAATTGTGGAAATCATTTTAATCTGTGGCATTTTTACAAAATAAAATTTGTGAATTGCTTCGCCTGTTCGCTATCGCTCGGGTCGTGGCAAACTTTCATTCAAAAATAATAGTAAATGTCGCTCCAGAATCTGGCTTTGAACAAACTTCAATTTTGCAATTTATAGCCGTTGCGAGATCACGAATTAAATGCAATCCTAAACCAGATTTGATTCCGATAACTTCTGATTCGTCGTATAAAGCTTTAAATTTTTCCTGTGTTCCGCCAGGGCCGTTATCGGTAATCGAAAGATAATTTTTCTGATTTTCCTGCCAGGCTTTCCAGACGATTTTGGCATTTGGAGTTTTGTCTAAAGCTTTGATGGCGTTTCCAGTCAGATTTCGAATAATCGTTTTAAGATAATTTTCGTCTGTTTCTAAAATGAGGTTTTCAGGATTTTCAAAAACAATTTCGATGTTTTCTATATTCGAAAAATGTTTTTCGGTTTCTTTAAAAAGAACTTCAATTTTTGTTTTTCTAAACTGTGGTTTAAAATTATCCATTTGTCCTTTACTCCAAAGCAGAATATCTTCCATAGAAGACAATAAATTTTCAGCTCCCGTTGTAATTTTATGTTGCATTCGGATTGCTGTTTCTTCGTCTATCAATTCTGGATTTTCTTTTTGGAGATGCAGAAAATGAATCAGATTCGAAATCGGACTTCGAAGATCATGATTTAAAATACTAAAAAATCGCGCCTTTATTTTATTAGCTTCATCCAATTCCTGATTCAAAGCTTGAAGTTTCAGGTTCGTTTTCTTTCTGTTCTGACTTTGTTTCAACAACAATAATCCGATGATACAAACCAGAGTAATTCCCGAAATCAGGAAAATACGTTGTTGTTTGGCTTCTGCAATTTGAATGTTTTTTATCGCATTTTCGTTCGAAAGATTTTTAATTTCCTGTGCTTTCGTTTTGTTTTGAAATCGAGCTTCGGCATTGGCGATGTTCTGTTTGGCAGACTGTGCCATCATTTCATCATTGTTTTTACTATAAATTTCGTTGTAATAATAAGCTTCTTTCCATTGCCCCAATGCAGCATAACTTTGAGAGAGCTTTTTATTAATCATGACAAAAGATTCTTTGTCGTATTTAAGAGCCTTTTCAGAAGCTTTTTTTAATACTTCTATTGCTTTTTTGTGTTCTCCTTTTTCGTTTAAAACCTTTCCGTAATTGGTATTAGCTTCCATTATAATATCCGGATCATTTGATTTTTCTGCAAACGAAACCGATTTTTTAGCAAAATCATACGCTTTATTTAGGTTGCCTTGGCCTGCAAAATATTCAGACATGCTTCTGTTGGCAAAGCTTAAATTAATAAAAAGAGAATCTTTTGCTGTTGGATACGAATAAACAAGATCGTAATATTTACGAATACTATCTTTTTCTTTTAATACGACGTAACTATGCAGGTAATAATTGCATAAATAAGCCATTACATACGGAGAGTTTTTTAAATACGGTTTTACTTCATTAAAATATTCAATAGCCTTTGGAAACTGTTTCATTTTGGTGTAAGCGCTCCCAATTTGAAGATATGAAATACCAATGTTTTCCTCGTTTGCGATACTTTTTTTGAGTAATTTTTTATAAGAAATCGCCTTTAACTGATAATTAATAAAAGTTTCATATTCAGAATTATTTTGATAGTATTCTGCTAAACTTCCATTTAATACTGATTTGGTATACGTACTCTTTGTAGTGTCTAGAACCTGTTTAATATATTTTACTAAAGATTTACCTTTTACAGTATCTTGAACCGAATAATAAACATAATTAAGACGCATTAAAGCAGTTGTTTCATTTTTTAAATGTCTGGCTTTACGGGCATATTTCCAGGCAAGTTCAAAATTTACAAGAGCTTTTTGATACTGATTGTTGGTAAATTCATAACCAAGCCCTTTTTGAATATAAAATCGACTTAAGTAAGCATTCTGATTTTTAGAAATGGCAATTCCTTTGTCAGCGGCAGTTATAAGTTTTGAATAATCTTCATTGGCTAAAATTTTTTCGGTATACTGTAGCCAGATTTTAAGTTTTTCGTCTGTAGTTTTATAGCGCGCTAAATTGGGTTCCTGCTGTGCGAAAGCATTAAAATGAATCAAGATTAACAGCAAGAACTTTAGGATTCTCATGCTATCAGATTTAGATTTTCCTTATAACTTCTTCCAATTGGAATTATGGCTTGATTGTTCAGTACAATTTCGTTTGAGTTTATTTTCTGAACATATTGTTTCTGTACCGCATAACTTCTGTGAATACGAACAAAAGACTGAAAATGATCTTCTTTTAAGAGATTTCCAATACTCGAAAGGACACAATGTCTTTTTCGTTCTGTAACAATCAGCGTGTAATCTTTTAAGGCTTCCAGATATAGAATTTCGTGAAGTTTTACTTTGGTCTGTTCATGTCCTTCTTTTATGTAAATCGTATCACCTCCAATGCTGGCTTCAAATAGTGAAGCTTTGAGTTTGATTTCCATAAATTCTTCTATACGATTTATGGTTTGTGTAAAACGATCCAGTTTGAGAGGTTTTACGATAAAGTCTAATGTTTCGATCTGAAAACTTTCTACAGCGTGTTCCGGATGTGCTGTTATAAAAACACATACAGGAACTTTAAGAGCTTGTTTTCTAAATTCAATTCCGTTTAAACCCGGCATATCAATATCCAGAAAAAGGATATCTATTTTTTCTTTTTCCAGAAAAGGAACGGCATCTTCAGCCGATTCAAAAACGCCTATAATATCCAGAACAGGGAATTTTTTAGCATAAGAAACCACAGTAAGTCTGTCAATTTCGTCATCATCAACAATAATACAAGTGTATTTTTTCATCATTCAAACTTAATTTATGTCGTCTGTCTATTTAAAATGTTGTTCGTCTATTGGCTGTTTTGAGCCTAAACTTATTGCCGCAAATTTGTTCTGTAATTAAGTCATAAGGAAAAAAAAAGTCCTTATTGATTTTTGCAAAAATATAAGCTATTAAATTAAAAAAGAACTATTTAATTAAAATTTTAAAACCAAAATGTTATGAAAACTTTTAAGACGATTTTTTTCATTTTACTAATTTCTATTTCAGCAATTTCATGCAGTAGCGATGACGGGACCGATGGGAAAGACGGCGCGGATGGAGCACAAGGACCAGCTGGAACTGCAAATGTGATTTACAGCGCATGGATTAATGCTCCTGCAGGAACACCAGAAACAATAGACGGAACATCAGGATTATCTACTTCTATAGCTGCACCACAACTTACAGCAGATATTATGGCAAAAGGAACTGTTTTAGTGTATATGTCTTTCGGATCTGGAACTAACGTTTTTGCACTTCCTTATACCTCTACAGCGGGTGGATCAATTAACACCATTACGGCGATTTCAAGTCTAGGTAACATCAAATTGTTCCGATTTAAACATGCAAATGACGGAACGACTGTAGCACTTCCTGCTTCTTTAAACTGGCGTTATATTTTAATTCCTGGTGGTGCGGCAGCAACAACATCAAAAACTGCCAAAGTCGATTATACTAAAATGAGCTACGAAGAAGTTTGTGCAGCTCTTAATATTCAGCCTTAATTCTTAAAAACAAAATTAATTAATCAAGCGATTTAACTAATAAAATAACTATTATGAGAGCTTTTAAAACCATTTTTACGATTTTATTAACTGCGGCTTTAGCGATTTCTTGCAGCAGTGACGATAAAGATAATACTCCAAAATTTGAAACCGAAAATCCGTTAGCGGCTTATTATACACAAACAGGTTTTACCACAGTATCGAATTTCATTAATGCAGGAGATTATGAATTCGGATTGGTATTTACGCCAACGGTAAAAGGAAAAATGAAGGCCATTACGCTAAAACTTCCCGCAACAAATTCTGCTGTGCGTGTTACAATCTGGGACTTTGCAACGAAAGCAGTATTACGTTCTGAGACTTTAAATGTAGCAACAGCTGATGTTGAGGTTAAAAAAGAAATTAGCGAATTAGCTTTAGAAAAAGATAAAAAATACCTCATTTCTATGAACTCTAATGACTGGTACAAAAAGAGCAAAGCAGATAACTCTAATGCTGTTTATCCAATTGTTGCAGGAAACATCACATTCAACGAATACAGATGGCTAAGTGGTACAGCACAGACTTTTCCAACAACTGTTTCTAATAATTACAACGCTGGAGATTTGAGCTTTGATTTTCAACAAACAGAATAATTCTTTTTTTGGATAGCTTTGAATTAGTAAAGGAAAAGGTTTGACGATTGTCAGGCCTTTTTCGTTTGAAATAGAAAATGGCGCTCCTTTAGAACGCCGTTTTTTTATTTTTTTAATGAATTAGTGGTTGTGCGTTTCACTGCTTTCATAACCTAAAATCGTAATCATATAAGGCGTGCTAGAAACCTTTTTCTTTTTGATTTCTGATGAAGAAAGATTTACTTGTAATAATTCTCCAGTTGATGGCGAAGTGATATAAGCAAAACGATCTGTAACTGCCATTTGAGGTTTTAACGTTGCATCTGTAGCTGTTTCAGAAGTTGCTTTAACCTCTTTTACAACTTGTAAACTACTGATATCATAAAGTTTAAAATCTCCTGAATGCATTAAAACAGCCAGTTTTTTATGATCGTAGCTTACTTTGCACTGCATAATTGTTGTATTTGCAATAATTGGTTTTACAGTATTCGCAACAACGTCAATTAAATATGCGCCTTTTGCAGCAGTAAATCCGATGAATTTTCCAGCTGAAGCCGTTTCTAAAATAGTTCCAAACCAAGCTGTTCCAAAATCTGCTGGGTGATCGATTAGTTTTTGGTTTCCGTTGCTTTCAACTACTAAAATTCCGCTAGAAGAACCGAAAACGGCATACACTCCGTCTGAAGCATTTCCGTGAATTCCTTTGGTTTGAAGTTTAGCATCAAAAAGTGTTTTTCCAGTATTGTCAATAATTTTTACTTTTTCTGGAAGCGTTCCTGTAACCGAATTGTCTTTTTCTGTAATCGCGTAAGTTCCGTTTGTAAAAGTTGCCATGGCACCGTGATGCGCCAATAAACCTGCATTGATCGTTTTGAACGTTGAGCCAGCTTTATTTACATCAGCTTCTTTGCCAACAGAAAGTGTTCCGTCTCCGTCATTAAAAGTTAGGATTTCTCCAATTTTACTTTTAAAATGCGTTGGTTTTGAGGCGCTTGTCGCTAAAACTCCAAATTTAGCAACATCATCAACATCAATGTGATCACCGTGTAATTCTAGTCCGCTGTCAAAAGTTTCTACGAAATTATTGTCTCTGTGAACAATTCCAGCATAACGCCCAGATTCTGTTGTGTACAAAGATGATTTAGCAAATTTTGCCGTAAAAGAACTGATTTTATCTTCATGCGGATCAAAAAGTGTTAATTCAGCGGTTTTTTCGTCAGAAAGTAAAACTCTAACAAAAGTATGTTCTTCAGACTCATGGTCATGATCGTGATCGTCGTGGTTGTCATCGTCGTTGCTGCAGGAAACTGCAAAAAGCGATAAAACAGATAAAAATAGGAGTTTGTAAAACTTGTTTTTCATTGTAATAAAGGATTTAAAATTTGTAAATAATTGAGTTTTGAATGGTTTGCTTATCGCGAAATCGAAAACGGAATTTTCATAGAAACAATAATATTTCTTCCCGCTTCTGGAAGTTCGATAAGTCGGTAAAAGCTGGTGTGATTTAAATATCTTGTATTGAATAAGTTTTGGATTTGAACATTGATGCTGATAGCCTCTTTTCCTTTTTTTATTTTAGTTCCCAAAGCGATATTAAAAACATGACTTTCGGCTGTTTTTTTCTCAGGCGGAACGATATTATTTTGCTCGGCTGTGAAACGATAATCAACAGAGAAATAAGAATCTTTTAAAAAGCCTGTTTGAGGTTCGTAATTCAATCCAAGCAAAACAGAAGGCGGTGGCGAAAACGGAAGCGTATACCCCTTTTTACTTCCTGATTTTTGTTCTGAATAAAGATATTCTGCCGCAATTTCTGCGCTTAAAGATTTCAGGAAATAATAACGAGTTTGCAATTCAGCACCGTAACGAAATACTTTACTTTGCTCATATTCAAAAACCTGATTTCCTGCTCCATAATAAATATCATGTGCTGAGGTTGGGTTTAAATAAATGAAATTCGGGAAATAATTCACAAACGGAGTCAGCTGAAAAGACCAGTTTTGCTGTTGCCATTCCATTCCCAAATCCAATTGATACGAACGTTCTGCATCCAGATTTGGATTTCCTTTTTCGAATCTGAAATAATGATAATTGACACCGTTTGAAGCTAATTCTTTAGCAATCGGCATTCTAAAACTAGAACCTAAATTAGCTTTCAGAGTCAGATTTCCTGGATTATAATTTACCCCAGCCGACCACGTAAAACTGTTGAAAGTCTTAGTCAAATCGTCAGAACGCTGTAAATATTCTAATTGCGTCTGATTGTTTTCTGAAACAGGACTTTCAAACCAATCGTAATACGACTTCATTTTGATTGTTCCATAATCGTAACGAACAGCGCCATGAAGAAACCATTTTTCATTAAGTTCAATTTTATCATAAGCAAACAAACCCGCGTTAAATTGCGTAAAAGCAGGAATCAAAAAACTCCATCCGCCAATAGCATTTTCTTGTCCAACGACATTAGTTCCAATAGTGATTTTATGGCGATTAATAGCAAATTCATCTTTAGCCGAAAACGACCAAACATCTTTATCGTATTGACGTTCCAAATCCTTTGGCGCATACATATCATCTGGATAAATCGCCGGCATATAACCGTGATTGACGTAATGACTCCATTCTCTTCTGAAATTCTTTTGAAAACCAATCTGCGTTTCAAAAGCATGATTTCCCCAATCAAAAGAAGTAGTATTACTCACTTTCAAATGATTGACTTGCTGATACGGCATTAAAATATCTCGACTTGATTTATCGTGTAATTCGACATCGACATTTCGAGGTTCGAGTCCGTGCGCATTCGCGAAAAAGCCACTTTTGGTGTGAACGTTACTGAAATAAAAAACTGACTTCAATTTTTCTCCAGAATAGCCTGTACTCAAATGGAAATCTAGTTCGCGTCCAGCAGTATTTCGCAAATGATTTTTATATAATGGAACAGCGTAACTATAGACATGAACCACGTCGGTTGGAACACGATAATCGCCGTAATCCATTGTGGTTACACGAGAATCGAAAAACCAATTTTCATTTCTTCCATATAAATTGACAGAACTTCCAAATAGCGCATTATTGCTTTTTCCTGTAAGGTCAACACTTCCGCCAAAAGAATTTTTGTAAGGAAGAGGAAGCGGTTTAATATTCACTGCACCACCCACAGCATCAGATCCGTAAATAAATGAAGAAGGACCTTTTATAATTTCTACTCGGTTTACGGCATATTGATCGATTTCCAAACCGTGATCGGCGCCCCATTGCTGGCCTTCGTGTTTCAATCCGTTTTCAACGACAATTACTTGATTAAAACTCAAACCTCGAATCAACGGTTTTGAACCTCCAGAACCAATCGAAATGGTTTTAACGCCAGGCAATTTCTGTAAAGACTGCATTAAACTGCCGCCAAGATTACGCTGAATAAAACTGCTATTTACGGTTTCAACATTCAGCGATTCTTCTTTTTTGCGTTTTTCAACAGCATTTCCGTTGACAATAACTTCGTTGAGTTCTTTAATTTCAGGTTTTTTTTCTGAAGGCTTATTTTGAGAAACAACTTCAGAAGAAATCAATAAACTGATGAGTAAAAAACAATATTTCCAATAAAGGAATTGGGCATTCTTCATTAAATCCTGATTATAAAATTTTAATACTTAAACCTTTCAGCGTCTGCCAGCCTTCTTTGTCCGTCAATCTGATCATAAAATGATAATCTCCAGGATCAACATCGGCAGGAATTGTAATTTGCGCCGTTGCTTCATAACTTTTTACACCAGTTGGAATAGTATAATTATTGATAAAAAGCATCGGATTTACAGGTTTTTTCACCGCTTCGGTTTCACAAGTCGTGACTTCTGTACTATGCGTATGATGATCGAAATTGTGATGAATGTCTAAACTGTAAGAACCCAATTCGACATTATCATTAAAAGTGGCTTTGAAAGTGAAAGTTTTTCCACGTTCAATTGTACTGCATTGAATTGGAAAAGCTCCTGTTCCTGTTATGTCAATTACAGGATATTCGGTGTCGATTTGTGCGTTATCGCTAGAACAAGAAGAAATAAAAGCCAAAGCAAAAACGCCTAATAAAAAGGATATCTTTTTCATTTATATTGATTTGAATTAAAGTGCAAATGGAAGATCAATTGATTGAGAAAAATTGATATTATAAGTCGTGTTTTTATACAAAACCAAGAAAGTATAATCGCCTGTTGCCCAAGATTTGTTGGCAATTAAGTCTTGTTGAACAGGAGAATTGTTGTCTTTTGCAGCACCAATTATTAAGTTTGGTTTTTCTCTTGTAAACTTTACACCATCCCAAGGAACATTAGAGAATTGACTTGCATCGGCTACGTTTTTATGTTCGATGACGTCGTAAACGATTACTTTTTTGAAATCAATTTGGTCAACGCTTTCTGGATTGTGTTTGGCGTTTTTATTGATTAAAAGCAAATACATAATTCCGTCGCCTTTTATGCCTTCAAGTGTTACTTGCGAACTGAAAATATCATTGTTTTTGTACTTCGCATTGGCATCAGAAAATTTGCCTTTTCGGTACATAAAAGAATCATTTATAAAAAGGGTGAAGACCGAAACCACTGGATTTACAGGAATATTTTCGAGTTTGTAAATTGTGATGGTTTTGGTTACTTCTAACTTTGTTCCGTTTTGGTCGTTGACGATAATGATGAAATCATATTTACCTTCAACAGCGTCTTCTGGAATATCAAAATGCTTGTGAACCGTTGCGTTTTTGGCATCTGCATATTGTGTCCAAGTAATTTCGTGAGACCAAACTTTAGAATAGGTTTCAGTGCTTTTTTGCACAATTTTTACTTGTACATTTTTGATTTTGTCAGCAGCAGTAACTTCCGCATTAAAATGGAAATCTTCGCCAATAGTTGCGGTTTCGTTGTTGCCAAGACCCAATTCGATTTTGTCAATTGCAGGAATGGCTTGTTCTTTTTCTGAATCGTCGTTGCTACAACCTGTAAAAGCAATTGCAGCAAAAACCGAAGCCAGAATGAGTTTTGTTGTTTTCATTTTTTCTGATTTGATTTTGATCATTTTATAAAGAGTATTTGGGTTACAAAAAGGTGTTATGATTCCAAATTCCAGAGGAACAGAACGTTTATAGAATCGTTGAAAAAGTCCCAGCGGGACGGAATATTTATAGAAATAAATTCATCATTTAGAAGGAAGCCCCAGCGGGGCGACATATTTATAGATCTAGATTTACCATTTAAACAAGAGCTCCAGAGGAGCGAAACATTTTCTAAATCATGAAAAAACAGTAAAAACAGAATTAAGTCTTAGTTCAATTGCCGTAATCGATAAATTTTAAAAGGGAATTTTTTGTGCAGAAATAGCATTATTCAAACAAAGAAATTTTGAATTTCGATGCAAAAATGAATGTCGATACAATGTATTAACTACTGAAAATAAATAAGACTGCAATAAAATGTTTTACGATTTATAAATCATCAAAAACAAATCAATAGCCGAAAAGCCAAGCAATCAGGTGCACAAAAAATTAAAGTGTAAAAATAGGAGGGGCTCGAAGTGAGAATAAAGACCCTTTAAAAAATGCAAAATGCTGTTCGTTGTAAAAAACAGGATGTTTTACAACAGTACTATTTTTATAAAATTGAAAAACAGTAAACTCGAAAGTACCAACTGCGCTGAATTTAAAATCGCAAATCGAACATTTATGAAACGAATGCAGTTTGGCTTTAAATTGTGGTTTTTCTGAAACCGAAAATTCTATTTTTTCTTTCTGCGAATGTGTGTCTAGAATATGCTCATACGAGTGCACAACTGGAAAAAGTATTGCGAACAATACAATCAGTGGCATTAGTAGATTTATAATTCTAAGTTTCTTTTTCATTTCAGAATTAATGCAATAGAGTTGCAAATATAGAAATCTTATTTTCAAATGCAATATTGTTGCAGTAATTTGTTTGTGAAAAATTATTCCTTTTGCTACTTTTATCAAATCTTATATTCCTTAAAAATGAAAATTTTCTACAGCCTTCTTTGTTTTGTTCTGTTGATTTCCAATGGTTTTTCTCAGTCAAAAGAAAATGTATTATTTGAAAGTGGTGTTTCGGAGCAATTGGCTCAATTTCGTAAAAAACAGATTTCAGATCTTCACTATAATTTGTCTTTCGATATTCCGAAGCAAAAATCAGAAAACATCAATTCTCATTTGATTGTCAATTTGAGTTTATCCGATTTAAGTCAGCCCTTGCTTTTAGATTTTAAAGAGAAAACATCAAACATAAAATCGGTTGAAGTAAACGGAAAAAATAGTGCCATTGTACATCAAAACGGACATGTTGTAATTGCTCCTTCAGCTTTAGTTTTAGGAAAAAATACAGTCTCGATTTCCTTTATAGCAGGGAATTTATCTTTAAATAGAAACGATGATTTCCTATACACTTTATTAGTTCCAGACCGCGCCAGTACTTTATTTCCGAGTTTTGATCAGCCAGATTTAAAAGCAACTTATAAATTGAGCCTTTCAGTTCCCAAAGAGTGGTCAGTTTTGGCTGGAGCCGATGTGAAAGAGAAAGTGGAAAAAGGTGATTTTATAAAATATACTTTTGGAGAATCTGATAAAATGAGCACCTATTTGTTTTCGTTTGTTGCGGGAAAATTCAATAGTGTTACGAAAAAACCAGGTTTAGAAATGACTTTTTTATACCGCGAAAATGACAAAGGGAAAATAGCAAGCAGTACCGATACAATTTTTAATCTGCACCAACAATCTATTGATTTTTTAGAAAAATATACCAATTATAAATTTCCTTTTCAAAAGTTAGATTTTGCTTCGATTCCCGTTTTTCAATATGGCGGAATGGAACATGTAGGCGCCATTCAGTACCGAGAATCGACTTTGTTTTTGGACAACAGTGCTACCGATAGCGAAAAATTAAATCGAGCAAAACTTATTGCGCACGAAACTTCGCATATGTGGTTTGGCGATTTGGTTACGATGAAATGGTTTGACGATGTTTGGATGAAAGAGGTTTTTGCCAATTTTATGGCAGATAAAATTATGAATCCGATTTTCCCGAAAGTCAATCATAATTTGCAGTTTTTTACAGCACATTATTCTAGCGCTTACGCAGAAGATCGATCTTTAGGAACACATCCTATAAGACAGCATTTGGCTAATTTGAAAGATGCAGGTTCTCTTTATGGTGCTATGATTTACAACAAAGCACCAATTATGATGCGTCAGTTAGAAGCTTCGATGGGAAAAGAAGCGTTCCAAAAAGGAATTCAAAAATACATTCAGAAATATGCCAACGATAATGCGGATTGGAATAATTTGGTAGAATTACTTGATGCCGAAACGCCTCTGGATTTGAAGAAATGGAGTGAAGTTTGGGTAAACAAATCAGGAAGAACGATTTTTTCAGATAATATTGAATACGACGCTCAAAACAAAATCAAAAAGTTTGAGATTACACAGCAAGCCGAAGACAAATCAGATAATGTTTGGCCTCAGGTTTTCCAAATTGGTTTAGTTTATACGAACGACGTTAAAGTGGTGAAAGCAAATGTTACAGATAAAAGTCTGGTTATAAAAGAAGCTGTAGGACTTGAAAAACCGCTTGCTATAATTTACAATTATAATGGTTTTGGATACGGTGTTTTTCCGCTTGACGGGAATGATTTAAATTATATCGCAAGTTTAAAAGATGAGGTTGCAAGAGCTTCGGCTTACAGCAACCTTTACGAAAATACATTGATTGGAAATATTCCTCCAAAACAAGCTTTTGATTGTTTTTTAAAAGGAATTCAATCGGAAGAAAATGAATTGGTTTTGCGAATCGCAACAGGAAGTTTGAATACCATTTATTGGAGATTTTTTACGGAAAAACAACAAAATAAAGTACAGAAAGAGCTTGTTGGTGCATTGTACGAGCGTTTGCAGACCAATTTATCTTCAAATATCAAAAAGACATTATTTGGTTTGTTTAGTTCTGTCGCTTATTCTGAATCAGGAAAAGCAAGTTTGTATAAGGTTTGGAATAGAGAAATCTCGATTACTGGATTGAAATTAAACGAAGACGATTATACCAATATGGCAATGAATCTGGCAATTTTTAAACATAAAAAAGCAGATGAAATTTTGGAAAAAACTAGAAATTCATTTTCAAACCCGGACAAAAAGAAACGTTTTGAATTTTTACTTCCGTCATTATCAAAAGATGAATCGGTTCGAAATGCGTTTATAGAATCATTAAAAGAGGATTCGAATCGCGAAAAAGAATCTTGGGTTTCGGTTGGATTGGCCAATGTAAATCATCCGCTTCGTCAGGAAAGTGCTCAGAAATATATTAGATTTTCACTAGATTTGGTAGACGAAATTCAGCGTACGGGGGATATTTTCTTTCCGAAAGATTGGCTGGATAATACGGTTGGGAAGTATTCGTCAAAATATGCTTTTGATGAAGTACAGCGTTTCTTAAAAGAAAATCCTAATTTTAGTCCGATCTTGAAACGTAAGTTGTTTATGGCGACAGATTTGCTTTATAAAGCACAAAATATTAAAAAAGAAACCGAATGAAAATTGAATCGGAAATAGAGAAAGTCTCGAGTTTTCAGCATCTAGAAATGCTGGCAAATCAGGTTGTGGAAGGTTTTATATCTGGAATGCACAAGAGTCCGTTTCATGGATTTTCGGCTGAATTTGCTGAACATAAAGTCTATAACGCAGGCGAAAGCACCAAACATATTGACTGGAAATTATTCGCCAAAACGGATCGTTTATACACGAAACGTTTTGAGGAAGAAACCAATTTACGTTGCCATTTGATTGTAGATAATTCGTCATCGATGCATTATCCGGAACTGAAATCAAATCAACCTTTTTATGAAAAGAAGATTGGTTTTGCAGTTTTGGCTTCAGCGGTTTTAATGAATATTTTGAAGAAACAGCGCGATGCTGTTGGTTTAAGCGTTTTCTCTGATTCTTACGAATATTATGCTCCCGAAAAAGGAAGCGATCGCCATCATAGAATGTTGTTGAATAAACTGGAACAATTATTAGAACAGCCAAAAGCAAAGAAAACGACTGATACAATTACGTATTTGCATCAGATTGCAGAGAAAATGCACCGTCGTTCGATGATTATTTTGTTTACAGATATGTTTCAAACGCAAGATGATGAGAAATTATTTAACGCTTTACAGCATTTAAAACACAACAAACATAAAGTAGTTTTGTTTCATGTGGTTGATAATCAAACCGAAATGAAGTTTGATTTTGATAACACGCCACGAAAATTTATCGACTTAGAATCAGGAGAAGAGGTTTCTATTTTTGCTGACAATGTAAAAGAAGAATATGAAAAGAGGGTAGAAGCGTACTTTAAAAATCTGGCTTTAACCTGTGCGAAGAACCAAATTAAGTACGTTCCGGTAAATGTTGGCGATAATTTTGAAAAAATATTGACCACATATTTGGTTGAAAAACAAAACTTTGGATAATATTTTAAAGAAATTTTAAATTTTTTTTATAAAAAGGCTTGCAGATATGAAATTCTGTTATATCTTTGCAACCGCAATAACGCAGAGGTTTGGTAGTTCAGTTGGTTAGAATACATGCCTGTCACGCATGGGGTCGCGGGTTCGAGTCCCGTCCAGACCGCAATATTGGGAGAAGCCTTTCTTAACAGAAAGGCTTTTTTGCCCAAATACGGTATCTAAGATTAGTTGTGTTGTTTTGCTACGACTTTGTAACTCGTAGCTGGTTTAGTAGTTAGACCAATGAAAAGCTTTCCACTTTTGTGGATGGCTTTTTTGATTTATAGCCTATTGGCAAATTCCAAATATTTTGAATTCTCAAAATTTTTAAAATCCCAAATTCCAATTTTATCGTACAGTTTGTCATTTTGACCGAAGGGAGAAATCGTACTAGAAATTCTACAAAGATTTAACCGCAAAGCGCGCAAAGATTTACGCAAAGCACACAAAGATATTTTTAAGAATGCAAAGTCCGCAAAGCTGTAATTTGATAAAACTTTGTGGACTTTGCGTTTTTAACTTTGCGCTCTTTGTGGTGAAATAAAAGAAAGTTCTTACTTTTTAACTAAAACATGGATTTTTAAAATATTGGAATTTAATCAATTAAAAAATTCTGAAAATTTTATTCGTAAAAACGCTTGCAGAAATGAAATTCTGTTGTATTTTTGCACCCACAATAACGCAGGGTTTGGTAGTTCAGTTGGTTAGAATACATGCCTGTCACGCATGGGGTCGCGGGTTCGAGTCCCGTCCAGACCGCCTAAGTTTGTAAAAAGCTTCTCTTAATGAGAAGCTTTTTTGTTTTTATGCATTTTGCGTGGTTTAACCGCAAAGGCGCTAAGATTTACGCAAAGTTCGCAAAGGTTTTTTTGCAAGATTTATAAAAGTTCGCGAGGCTATACGATAAAGCTTTGCGAACTTTGCGTTTATAAGCGCCATCCTAGAAAAAAAATCCTTGCGTTCTTTGCGGTTAATTTTTTTAGATTCCAGTTTTGGAATTTTTAAATATTGGAATTTATTTCTTCCCTATCTTTATATCATGGAACAAGGCACATTCAAAGTGGACAAATATTATCTCAATAAAGTAGATGCTGATAAAAAAAGCATTTATTGTCATCATGATATAATGGGCGAATTACTTGTTCCAACACACAAACACAACAAAGCGCAAATGCTCTACGCAGAAGGCGATGTAGTTTTTGTGACAACTGAAACAAAGTCTTATTTTCTTCCAGCAAGACATTTTATTTGGATTCCGGCCGGTTTAGAACATAGCATTGAACCGAAATCAGAACATGTGATGATGCGAAATCTGTATTTTCCGGTTGAAAAAGATGAAGATGATTTCTACAAAAACGAAGGCATTTATCCAGTGAATAATTTACTGCTTCAAATGATGATGTTTACCAATCAGTGGAATGGAGATTTGAAAAAAGGTTCTCCGAATTTTGTGATTGCAAAAGCCATAAAAGCAATTCTTCCGCAGATATGTCATAACACTTTACCTTTAGAGCTTCCTCAGCCTAAAGATAAACGCTTGGGCAAAATCCTTCGACATATTGAAAATAACTTGGGCGAAACGATTCTCTTTGCTGATGTAGCGCATGAATTTGGCTTTAGCGAACGCTCTTTGTATCGCTTGTTTCAAAAAGATCTCAAAATGTCTTTTATTCAATATTATACCATTCGAAGAATTCTTAAAGCGATTGAACTTTTATTAGAAAGAAAACTTTCGGTAAAAGAGGTAGCTCTAGAAGTTGGTTACAATAGCGTTCCGACTTTCAGTAATACTTTTTTTAAGATTCTAGGCCAAAGACCTTCTGATTACTTAAACGGAGAGGAAATTTTGGAGCGTGGTAAATAGCTTTTTTATTTCACGCAGATTTAGACAGATTTAAGCTGATTTCACAGATTTGCTTTATTCGAAGCTGAAATTTTCTCTCGCTGATTTTACAGATTTAAGTTGATTTAGAGATTATTTTCAAAATATTGAATTGCCTCCAGCTTTAGCTGGGGGGGTATTGCTCTGCATTTTGGCTAAAGCCTCTCAGCTTCCTTTATTTAACCTCCAGCTAAAGCTGGAGGCAATTGAAATATATATTTGCGACTTAGCGTCTTTGCGAGATTATTTTCTGCAAAATCTGCCACACGTGCGATAGCGAAGTGGCGGAGCAAATCTGCGAGAGTAAAAAATAAATCTGTGTCCATCAACTAAAATCCCTTTAAATCTGCGTGAAACAATCTTTGTTTGTAATTATTTGTTTTTCAGTATTTTAATACAACGTTTTCGAAATGAAATTTTAACATTTGTCCGAAATGAATATGTTATTGACTTTTTAGAATCATCCGCCAAGGAAAAAATGAAGGAACTTTGCAGCATAAATTTTTAAATATTCATGTTCCTTACAAAAACAAACTCTAAAGAAGATTGTTTTCCCAGAAGCTTATTGATTTTACTAATAGTATTAGTATTCAATAGTTTACAAGCTCAGGAAGTTCATACGGTTTCTTTACAAGAAGCGATGAAACTGGCGAAGGAAAACAACAAAAAAGTCCTTAAATCTCAACTGGAGATTACGCTCGCTGAGCAAAACATCAAAGAAAGAAAAGAACTTAGATTACCAGATGTACAACTTAACGGAATGTACTCTAGAATTACCAACATTACAGAATTTAAAGGAGATGGTTTCTTAAACGGAAAAGAAGTTACGAAAGCAATTCCTGAAATTTATGAGGTAAATTCAACTTTTAAAATGCCAATTTACGTTGGAAACAAGATTAACAATGCGATTAAAATTGCGAATAAGGAAAACGAAATTGCAAAAATAAAATCGGAAAAAACAGAAAATGATATTGAGCTGCAAGTGGTAGCTAATTATCTAGCGATTTACAAAATGACGGAACTTCAAAAGATATTTGAAGAAAACATCAAAGAAGAAAAAAACCGATTAAAAGAAGTGCAATCGCTTCAAAAACACGGAACGGTAACTAAAAATGAGGTTATACGTGCCGAATTACAACTCTCAGATCGTGAATTGAATGCGCTAACAAACTCCAAAAACATTAAAATCGCACTTCACGATCTGAAGACGTTGATTCAGATTCCGGAAAACGAAGAAATTGCAATCGATACGACTGCAAATTTGGATGAAATGAACGGTTTAGATCCGTATGATTTCTATTTGAGTAAAGCTATGCAGAATGAAGAAATGCGAATGGCGAGTCAGGAATTAGATATCAGTAAAACCGAATTGAAATTGGTAAAAGGGAATTATTTGCCAACTGTAGATTTCTTTGGGAATTATGGTTTTTATTATCCAAACTACAAATTCTTTCCGCCAAATCCGTATTTGTACACTTTAGGTCAAGTGGGTATCGAGGCGCGTTTTGATCTTTCGGCTTTGTATAAAAACAAAACGAAAGTAGCAAAAGCAAGCACTAAAATCGATATGCAGAAAATGCAGACTGAAATTTTAAAAGATGAAATTCAAGATCAGTTGTACAAAGAGCATACGCAGTATCAGGAAATCCTTGAAAAGTTTGTTGTGGTTGACAAAGCTTTGGATTTAGCCGAAGAAAACTACCGAATCGTAAAGCTGAAATACTTAAACCAATTGGTTTTAATTACCGAAATGGTCGATGCTGACAATGCTTTGCTTCAAGCGAAATACAATAAAATTGCTACACATTTGGATGCTGTTTTAAAACATTATGAGATGATGCACACGGCTGGGATTCTTCCACAAAGTTAGAAGTTTACGAATTCTGAAGATTAGAAAATAGAATATAGAGAATAGAAAAAAGATATACAGTTTATGGTCAAGATAAAAAATGAAACTAAAAGAAATAAAACGTTTCATATACTAATAACAATTATTGCGTGTACGCTGGTGATAAGCGGGGTTATTTTGGGAATTTGGTTTTATGTGTTTAACCGAAATCACGAAGAAACCAATGACGCTCAGGTAGAACAATATGTTACGCCGATTATGTCGAGAATTACGGGTTATGTGCAGGAAGTTCGTTTTGACGAAAATCAATTTGTGCATAAAGGAGATACTTTGGTCGTGATCGATAACAGAGAATACAAATCGAAATTGAATGTGGCTTTGGCCGATGTTCAAAACGCAGAGCAAAATAACATTGTGGCGCAGAAAAATGCGATTAATACAGCAAGTGCAACGGCAATTAACGAAGCACAATTAGAAGCTGCAAAAGCAAATCTTTGGAAAACCAAATTAGAATACGAAAGATATAAAGCTTTGGTAAGCGAAGAAGCGGCAACTTCTCAGCAATTAGAAAAAGTAAAAGCAGACTATGAATCGGCTCAAGCACATTTTTCGGAAATGAAAAAAAGAATTCATTCGGCTACTTTAAGTACTTCTGTTGCTGAAGCGAATGTTCCGACAACGCAAACTAATATTGCTTCCAAGCAAGCTGTTGCAGATAATGCGGCATTATTTCTTTCATACACGGTAATTACAGCACCTTATGACGGTTGGATTGGAAAAAGAACTTTACAACCAGGACAAATGGTAAAAGAAGGGCAGTCTTTGCTTTCTATTGTAAGTAAAGAAAAATGGATTACAGCCAACTTTAAAGAAACGCAATTGCAATATTTAACTGTTGGGCAAGAAGTAGAAATTAAAGCTGATGCAATAGATAATAAAACTTTTGCGGGAACAATTGCTTCGTTGTCGCCTGCAAGTGGTGCGAGATTTTCGTTACTTCCTCCAGATAATGCGACTGGAAACTTCGTGAAAATTGAACAGAGAATTCCAGTTCGAATTCAGTTAAAAGAACAAGACAAACAAACCGATTTTTTAAGAGCAGGAATGAACATTACGGTTGTTGCTGCACACAAATAAAATGGAAGATAAAAGTATATTTAAATCATGGGTTCCAAAATGGGCGATCATTGTTATTTTGTTCGTTTGTTTGTTGCATTCTATGATTTTATTGGGAGTTTATTCCTCAAACGTAACGTATGCGGCGAGTTTTCTGGATATTGAGCCCGAAGATTTGCAATTCGCAATGTGTGTTACGTACGGAACTCTGCTGGCGACGATTTTAATCGAAGGCCGATTTTCGAGTTTTTTTCCTGCGAAAAATTATTTGATGGCGGTTTATTCCTTAATCGGAATTACGATTGTTTCATCAGCTTATATTACAAATTTTTCGGTTTTTTTATTGATGAGAGTTGCCGAAGGAATCCTAATGGCGCTTCCTGTAATCACGATCAGACAATTGCTTATTGAACAGTTCAATTCTAAAAATGCCATTATTATTGGGTTTTCATTTTACTACGGCGCGCTGTTGTTGTCTACGCCTTTTATTATGAATATCGCCGTGTGGTTTCTCGATCATTACGACTGGAAATACATGTTGTATGTGTCGGGCGGACTGCAGGTTTTAAACGTCTTTTTAATCTTAGTTACTTTCAGAGGGCACCGAATTACAAAGAAGATTCCGTTGTATCAAATCGACTGGATGAGTTATTTTTTGGTTTTAATTTCGATTCTTTGCGGTGCCTACTTTTTTGTATATGCGGAGAAAAAATATTGGTTCGAATCTTCAGAAATGGTTTTAATGCTAATGATTTCGCTTATTACTGGCGGATTATTCATCTTTAAAGAACGTTTGGTAAAAAGACCAAGTTTTGATTTTGAAGTCATAAAATACGCCAATCTGCGAATCGGATTTTTATTGTTTTTCCTTTTTTATATCAGCAGAGCGACGTTGAGCCTTTGTCATTCGGCGATGTTTTCGATTTGGAATTGGGATCCGTCACGTGTTGCGGGCGTGCAATACATAAACGGACTAGGAAACGTAATTGGACTTGTTTTAGCCGCTTTTTTCTTGATGAAATCGGTTTCTACTAAGATAATTTTTATGATTGGTTTTACGCTCATTGCTATTTTCCACTTCTGGTTTACGTTTCTATTTGTGCCAGATGTTGCGCTGAGCGATATTATCATTCCCTATATTTTGCAAGGAATCGGTGTGGGGTTTTTATTTGTTCCGCTCATCTTGTTTACCACATCATCGGTTCCAGCAAATATGGCGGTTTCTTCTGGGATTGTTGGGGTTTCGGGACGTTTCTGGGGCAGTACAATTGGTTTTTGTGTCATGCAAAATGCGATGGTATTTTTAAATAAAAAACATTTCCTGAAACTAAGCCAATTTGTAACAGGCGAAAATACTGAAGCTCAAAACACAATTGCTTCAACTACACAAAGTTTTATTGCCAAAGGATATTCCGCAGATAATGCGAATACTTTGGCATTAAAAAAAGTCTTTGGAACAATTTCTAAACAATCGACTTTATTGGCCGATATGGAAATTTATACAATCGTAGGTTATGGTTTGGTAGTTTTGATCATTCTAATTGCCTGCAATCAGCATTTGAGACAGACGATGACTTTGGTGAAAAGTAAAATCTGGATTGGATAAAAAGGTTCAATTGTAGTTTTTTTATTAGAAATAGTATTTTTTGAAAGATTATTCTCTTAGTTTTGTTTCAACTAATTCAAAAACAAATCAAAAAATCTTAAGGACCATGAAGAAAACTATTTTGCTTTTGCTAGCTTTTGCTGCATTTTCTTGCTCAAGTGACGATGATAACAATAAAATTGCTGAGTATAATCAAGTCAGCACGATTGCAACGGGCGTATTTAAGCCAAAAGACATGTTTCCTACCGCATTGACAATTGATGGAAATGGAAATATCTATGTAGGAAGTTTTGAATCTCATCAAATAAAGAAGGTAGATCCAAATGGTACCATAACAGTTTTTGCTGGATCAGGTCTATCTAATGATCTTGATGTTAATGGACAGGGAGAAGAGGCTTCTATTACTACAATTTTCGATTTAAATAAAGATTCTAGCGGTAATATATATTTTTCGGGAGCTCATGATAGAACTTTGCGAAAAGTTACACCAAATGGTTTGGTATCTACCTATCTTACGGAAGCTCAAATGGGGCGTCAGGCTTTTGGATTTCTTATTGATAATGATAATAACTTATATATTTCTGATGCGGCATCCATACTAAAATTTAATCCTGCGGGTAATTCAAGTATTTTAGCAGGAAGCCCTGGAGTGCCGGGGCATACTGATGGTAAAGGGGCTGATGCTCGCTTTGGTTCTATGCAGTTTATGGTTAAGGATAGTAAGGGGAATTTGTTTGCAAAAGAAAACCAAGGTGCAGTTGGAATAAGAAAAATAACTACTGAAGGTGTCGTTTCTACAATAAAAATTACGGTTAAAGAAAATGGTGTTGATGTGCCGTATTTAGATTTAGACGATGCACAAGGACTAGCTATAGATAAAAATGACATTTTGTACATATCGACAAGAAATAACAATATTTTGCAAATTACTCCTGATGGAAAAGGAAAATATTTGTTAGGAGATGGTGAAAGACCTTTAGGTTATAAGGATGGTCCAGTTGGTGAAGCTTTAACTTCTGGGATAGGAAGAATTGCTTTTGATAAGAATGGAGATCTTATTATGATTGAGAATAGGAAAAATGGAATCAATGTGCGTAAATTATCTAGAAAATAACCATCATTTAAATTAAAAATATTGGAAGCCTAAAGCGATATTCTTATACTTGCAGAATAAAAAACAATACAACATATAATGAGCCAGCAATGTGTAATTTTTGATATGGATGGGGTGATTTGCCACACCAATCCGCATCATGTAGTCGCTTTTGAAAAGTTTTTCGATAAATATAAAATTCCGTACACGAATGAAGAATTTGAAGAACATATGTACGGAAAACACAATAGTTATATCATGACGCATTTCTTCAAACGTCCTATTGCGGGAGAAGAATTGACAAAATTGGAAGACGAAAAAGAAGGAATGTTCCGTGAGATTTATAAAGACAAAGTCGAAACGATTCCTCATTATATGCAGTTTTTGGAAGAACTAAAATCCCGCGGATTTAAAACAGCTGTTGCAACATCGGCTCCGCGTGCCAATTTAGATTTGATTGCCAATTTCTTGAAACTCGATCAAAAAATGGATTCGATGATGTCAAGCGAAGACGTTACGTTTCATAAACCAAATCCAGAAGTGTATTTGAAATCGGCAGAGCGTGTTGGTGTTTCTCCGTCTGATTGCGTAGTTTTCGAAGATTCTTTTTCGGGCGTTACAGCAGGATTAAATGCCGGAATGAAAGTTGTAGGCGTTTTGAGTACACATTCTAAAGAAGAATTGCCACCATGCGATTTTTATATCAATGATTATAGCGAAGTGAATGTGGATAAAATAATTTCATTATTAAATTCCAATTCCTAAATTCCAAATTCCAAATGATACGAGACCTTTGTCAAAGTTTAAAACTTTGACAAAGGTTTTTTTGTGAAAAGAAAAACTTCGTCAGTAACTCCACAAAGATTTCCCTCATTTTAACTCCGCAATCTTGTCATTTCGACGTAAGGAGAAATCTCCGCAAGTAGCTCCGTAAAGAGAATCCAATCTTTGGCGAGTTTCTTGCGGAGATTTCTCCTTACGTCGAAATGACAAAACGAGACGAATTGCCTCCAGTTTTAACTGGAGGTTTTTTATGTTTTAAAGTAAAAGGCTTTAGCCGAATCAATAATTCTCCTCCAAAAAATCCATCCAGCCTTTTTCAAATTCTTCGGTTGAGATATTCAGTGTTTTTTCGATATTGCCAAAAGAAGCGATTAATTTGGGAAGAATATCTTTTCCCCATTTTTGGGTCATATATTCGATTATCGTGTATCCGATATTGTAGATTTGATTGCTTTGATTGAGTTCTTCTAAAGTCAGATTTTTTCTTTTGGCGTATTTTACGCTTAAGGTATTTACTTCTTTCGCTTCAAAAATACTGATCGATTCCCAAAGCCAGCGCGGATATTCTGCTTTGAACTTTTTATCAAATTCCTTGTCAAAAGTAAGTCGGTCTTGCGTGATAATAGTGTCTTTGGCTTTGTAGATCAAGATATTTAACTGAACACAATGTGTAAATTCATGCAAAGCCGTTTTGAGCGGATCGTCTGGAAAAATAGAATTAAACCAATTGGTATAAATAAAATGAAATTCGTTTGGGCCGCGGCTTGTGCCTTTTGTATTTTCTTTTAAACCCGTAGCTTCGTTAAACTTAAATTGCGAGCCATAGATAAAAACCTTTATAATATCGTGTTCGACATCTTTTAGATTTTCTCTTATTTGAGCATAATTCTCTTCCAAGTGTTTACTGACTTTTTCAGCCTCACTTTTATAAATTCCGCTATAGGAAACAATAAAATGTTCCGATTTTATAGTTCGAGTTTCTTGTTTAACGGTAAAGCTTCTAACCGATCTGGCGAAGTAAAAAACCGCAACAACTCCTATGAGAATGACTAATAATCTGTATTTTTTCATGTGTTCTAAATAGTTTTAGAGATTTAAAAATGAATAAAATAAGGAGAATTAGGTTTTTGGTATTTTAAAAATAAGAATATTTAAAGATTAAAACATAAAATAATTAAAGAAATTTCTGAATTATTTTACATCTTAATTATTCAGTATTTATCTCATTCCCAGAAATGGGGAATCTCCGCAAGAAACTCCACAAAGTTGGTGCGCATTGTAACCACAATAGACGATTAATGTATCGTAGATTTATTCTTTAGAAATGCTTTTGATCGTAATATTTCTAAAGTCAATTGGCGAACGCTCATAGTTTAAAGAAATTTTCCCTTCTGTTGAAGAAGCTTCCGTACATTCGTTTACCAATTTTCCGTTTAGATACTGCGTAATTTTTCCGTTGAAAGATCTGATCACAATAGAATTCCATTCGCCATGTGCGTTTTCATTGGCTAAAAACTTTGGAGAAACTACACTTGCACCGGCTTCAATTGATTTTCCGTTTACTTTTGCTGTTACTTGGTCTAAAAATATAAAGTCGCCCGTAACGTTTTCTTTTATTTGAAACTGAATCCCTTTTGGCCAGATTTTATCAGACGCATCTAGAGGAATGTTGTACATCACGCCACTGTTTTTGGTGCCTTTCATTTTGTATTTTTCTTCCAAATTCCATCTGAAATCCAAAGTAAGTTCAAAGTTTTTATAGCTTTTTTTGGTCATCAAACAACCATTGTCGTCTCCGTACATGCGAATCATTCCGTCTGTAAACTCGTAAATTTTTGAAGATTCTTGTCTCGCAGGATTCGTTTTGGTAAAAGCATACCAATCCTCCGTTTTTAGAGTTTTTTGCTGAACAGCACAGGAATTTAAAATCAAAAGAAGAACAATGGCAAAAGCAGATTTTTGAAACATAACGATAAGTTTAAAACGAAATAGATTCGTTAGATTGACGATTTATGAAAAGTAAAAATAATTATATCGGCTAAAATAAAAATACGTCGTTCTGCTTTTTTTGTTTTGAAAATTGAAATGAGGTTTGAAAACGAGACGAATTGCCTCCTGCTTTAGCTGGAGGTTTTTTGATTATTGGAGTAAATGGGCTTTATCCAAAATTATTTCAAAGGAAAATTCAACAATTCTTTAGGCTCAATATCTAAAGCATTGGCAATTTTTACAATGTTTTTTATACTAGTATTGATTTTAGCAGTCTCTATTCTTGCAATTTGAGATTTTTGTATCTCACAATCATCAGCTAAACCTTGTTGGGAAAGACCTTTCTTTTCACGTAATTGTCTAACGTGAATACCAAGATTTACGAGAAAAGTTTCTTCTGAAATACTCATATTTCAAAAGTGGAAAGATTTATTTTGCTTTTGGTGGCATTCATGCCTACAAATTATTATATTTGCTTCAAATAAAAAATAAGATTATGGTTACAGGAAACCTCTCAAAAGACGTTGAAACGAGACTAAAAGATTTTTTTAGTGAAATTGTTTATCCAAAAGACATGGCAAAAACCATTCGGGAAGTCAATTATGCGCTTTCGTTATGTGTGATGCGCAAATGCGAAACCTTAGAATTTGATCTAAAGAATGTCGATGACAATTTCTATTGGCTCAATAGATTGGCAGAGGTTCTAGACCCTTATTTAGAGATTGATTAAAAGAAAATAAAGTTCATTTCGACGAAAGAAGAAACCAAAACAGCAAAACCGATAAATTTTTTAGATAGTTTCAGATTTTTCTATTTTTTTTTCATGTGTACAAATTGTTGGTTGGGCTGGGAATCTTCTTTCGTCAAGGTGAAAAAGCTTTTGTGTAAAACTTTGCTGATTTTTGAGTTAATATGTTGAAAATTCCTATTTTTAATTACTTTAAAATACAACCCAATGAAAAAGGAAATTTTAGAACAGATTAAAAAACTAGGCGGAAACATCGATAATGTAAAAGGCAATTCGCTTCTAGAAGATTTGCAATCTATAACTTTTGACACCGTTCTGTATCAAAGACCGGAAGACGCTCCATGGGCTTCTGCTGAAGAGCAAGAACCTATTTACGGAATTGGTGATTTTATCAACGAAAATGAAGCTCTTTTTAAAGAAAACAAAGAAGCTTTATACGAAAAAATCATTCAAAAATATTTCCGTCAAACCACCGAAGGATTTGGACAGATGTTTTGGGAAGTCAGTCCTTTTACGCCTTTCAAACAAGGAACATCCGATTTTGATGAATGGAACAGTGATTTTACAGATGAAAGTACAGATCTAACCGAAATCATAAAAGTAACCAACGATCCAATACCAGATTTTATTCTGCTGGTAACAAGCTATAGTTTTCCAGATAATTTCTACATCACATTATCTGACCCAAATCCAGAAAACCCCACTTTATTCGGTACCGATCACGAAGTCTTTTTCAGAGAAGTAACCAACGAAGGAAACCTCGAAGATTTCATGAATTCGTTTATGACCAAAGAAGAGGTTTTGGAAATTGTGAAGAAGAGGATTGAGGGGTAAAAAGATTTATCTAATTTTAAAATGCTATACATGGTATTAAAATAAGCTGTTAATTTCACTGAGGTAATATATTAGAAAGGTAAGTCATCTGGCTCTTCTATAAGGATGTTTTTATCTTCGGATATTGCAACATTAGTTAATAGGTTGGCCATGTCTTTGTTTAAATTTATTCCTTTTTGTTCTAGTTCCTCAATAACTACAGATTTAAATTCTAGTTTATCGATTAAGTGTTTATGCTTAATTGCGAAAATTCTAAATAAATCATCCCATGTCATAGCGTATATCTCGTAGTTTCTTATTGACTGGATTAAATATTTTTTTCCTTTTTCTTTTTGATTTTCATATAAATCTTTGATGTATTCATCGAGCTTTATGCCAATTAAAATGAATTTCCAAGTTCTTGTTATGCTGTTGAATCTTTCATCTTCAATTATAAATCTAAGATATCTTTCTACTTGTTGAAATTGCTCAGTCCCAATAATAACATTTGGCCTTTTTAATTCAACAATAATATTTTCTTCAATCGTTAGGTCAGGATCGCTGCCGTCAATAATCTCTGATTTTCTAGAAATAAAAATATCTGGTCTTTGTAATTTATTTTTATTATCTATTTTCTCTGGCTTTTTTTTGTTTTTTTCTAAATGAGAGTAATAATTATTCAGAAGAATTTCGAAGTTTTTATCAGCAGAAACTAAATGGTATTGCTCTCCAAAGAGCCAGTAGTTTTCTTCAATTACTTTTTGAACATGATTTCTTTCATCAGTAAACTTTTTCAAATCAAAGACTAGTAATTTAAGTATATCAACTATCTTAAATCTATTTTCTAAAAATTTCACAAGTGAAGTAATATGTGAAAGTTTAGTTGTTTTAAGAACATTTGAGAGTTCCAGTCTATCTGCATCTGAAAGTTTTACAACATTATCCACAATATTTAAAACATGTTCTCTTTGATCAGTATCTAGTAATAGATTTAAAAAACCTACAATAGTTTTGCTTTGTGGGATACTAAGATTTTGAAAAATTTTAGGTTGAACACTATATAATTCTTTTACAACATTTTCTAAATCCTCTTTTCTAAGCTTGTCATATTTATTGTCGCTAAAAAAAGGGAAAATACTGTTTCTGTTATATTTCTCAATTAAAGCATCAGCTTTTAAATTTCTTACAAATTCTTTCTCTTTAGAGCTAACAAACTCGTTAAGATGGTCTATTAAGACTTTAAATGTTGGATTGCTTTGATTAAAAGAATCATCTAGAACGGGATGATCATTTTTAGTGGCTTTAAATAAATCGAAATAATCAGATTCTATGTAAACAGAATGATGAAAATCTGCAGTTTTATTGTTAAAAGAAGTATGCTTTCTGTAGGTTTCTTTCTTATTGCTATTCAAGAAATAGTAATAGTATTTATCTCCAATTTTTTCATGCCATCGTAAAAAACTTATTTTAAAAATGAATTTACCAAACTTAATTTCGTGGTCATCTGAATCAGCAATTACTGTTTCGTAATTTAGAGGATGGCTGTTTATAAGGATTTTATAATCTCGTTCTTTATTTAAGTAGAGAAACCATCCAAACTCATTTGCTAAATAATTCTCGAAGTCTTCATTGTCGAGCAAATCGCTAGTTAATGCAAAAAAATCTTCAAATATTACTTCTGTACCATTTTGTTTATTTTTTGTAATAACTGTATCAATAGTTTCAAAGTTTTGAATTTCGTCTTTGTTTATTTGAATATTATAATTTAAAAAACGTCCATCATCAGATTTAAAAGTAGTATCCCATTTTGCTTTATTGCAAAAAAGTGAAAAGGAATATCTTCCTTTT
>NZ_DASWYK010000151.1:0-23127 GCF_036405015.1 Flavobacterium sp.
AGGTAATGCAGACGGATTGGGAACATTACGAATTTTAGATGCAGTGCGTTTGTTGGGGCTTGAAAAAAAGACTCGTATTTATCAAGCTTCTACATCTGAATTATACGGAAAAGTACAGGAAGTACCACAGTCTGAGAAAACACCGTTTTATCCTAGATCACCTTATGCAGTGGCTAAAATGTACGCTTACTGGATTACAGTAAATTATAGAGAAGCTTATGGAATGTACGCTTGTAATGGAATTTTATTCAACCATGAATCTCCTATTCGCGGTGAAACTTTTGTAACCAGAAAAATTACCCGTGCTGTTTCAAGAATTGCTTTAGGGCTACAGGATAAATTTTACTTAGGAAATCTTGATGCTCAAAGAGATTGGGGACATGCCAAGGATTATGTGCGTATGATGTGGATGATTCTTCAGGCAGATGAACCAGAAGACTGGGTAATTGCTACTGGAACAACAACTACAGTTCGTGATTTTGTACGAATGAGTTTTGCTTATGTTGGTGTTGATATAGAGTTTAAAGGAACTGGTGTAGAAGAAAAAGCTTTTGTGGTAGCGTGCCATAATCCTGATTTTCAAATTGAAACAGGTAAAGAAGTTTTGGCAGTAAATCCTCGTTATTTCCGTCCGACAGAAGTAGAATTGTTAATTGGAGATGCAACAAAAGCAAATACAAAATTAGGCTGGGTACCAGAATATGATCTACAAGATTTAATAAACGATATGATGCAGTCGGATATAAAGTTAATGCAGAAAGATCATCATCTAGAAGAAGCCGGGTATCAGACAATGAATTATTACGAGTAAAATGAGAATAGAGAAATCAGCTAAAATATACATTGCGGGACATAAAGGTATGGTAGGTTCTGCAGTCTGGAGAGCATTAGAAAACCAAGGCTTTCACAATCTGATTGGACAATCTAGTAAGGAATTGGACTTGAAAGACCAAAAAGCAGTTCAGGCATTTTTTGAAAAAGAAAAACCACAGGCTGTAATTGATGCTGCAGCAAAAGTAGGAGGGATTTTGGCAAATAATAATTATCCGTATCAGTTTATTATGGAAAACATGCAGATCCAGAACAATCTGATTGATACTGCTTTAAAGTCCGGAATAGAGAAGTTTATTTTTTTAGGAAGTTCTTGTATTTATCCTAAAATGGCTCCTCAGCCGCTTCGTGAAGATTATTTGTTGACCGCTCCGTTAGAATCAACCAATGAATGGTATGCTTTAGCAAAAATTTCAGGAATTAAAGCTTGTGAAGCAGTTCGTAAACAATTTGCTAAAGATTATGTGAGTTTAATGCCTACCAATTTATACGGTATTCATGATAATTTTGATTTAAAAAGTTCGCATGTTCTGCCTGCTATGATCAGAAAGTTTCATGAAGCTAAAGAGAATAATCATAGTGAAGTAATACTTTGGGGTACAGGAACACCAATGAGAGAATTTCTTCATGTAGACGACATGGCACAGGCTGTTGTATTTGCTTTAGAAAACAAATTGCCAGATTATTTATATAATGTTGGATCAGGAAAAGATTTAAGTATTAAAGAACTGGCACTCCTAATTCAAAACGCCGTAGGACATGAAGGAGAAATTATCTGGGATACTACAATGCCTGACGGGACACCACGAAAACTGATGGACAGTTCTAAAATGCAAGAATTAGGATGGAAACAACAGGTTGATCTTAAAGAAGGTATTGAAGCTACATACAAATGGTTTTTGGCCAATACAGAAAACCTGAAAGAAGTTTCTATCGTTTCGTAATCCGTTGTGTTTTAATAGAAGTAAAGTTTTGCCTTAAACCATCGTCAGATAGAGAATTAGAAATATAGTTTAGCAGCCCCATTTTATATTTTCAGCTCCCAGATCATTTTATACAAACGAATATTCGATATAGTTTTAATTTAAAAATAAAAAGTTATGGATGAGAACAAAGTAATGGTATATGATAAATTTCATTATTTCTCGAGATTTTTGAAATATGAGTTTAAGGATATCAATTTTGAAGTAGGTCATAAAACAGATGTTCTTTATGGACATGAAATGACCAGTAATATATCTTTAATCGTTTTTGTTTTTTATGAAGAAAACGATTTGATAGATCTGCTAAGAGTGAATTCATTCGGAATCCCCTTGTTGGTGTGTAATCATTGTCCCCAATTCCTTAATAAGTTTATAAACATTCAAAACATTGAAGTTTTAGAGTGTTTGGACACAAAAAGAGGTTTCAGAAATGATCTTCGAGTTCATTTTGAGGAAAAATTTAATATTGAGGCTTCGCATCCAGTTTGTAGATAAAGAATATTGCCACTTCAGATTTTAGTATAAAATTAAAGTAAAATGAAAATTCTAAATGAGGGAAAAAGAAGCAGAGTAAGTGATTTAAAAGCTTTGAATAAAAACCTGGAAAGCTTTGCCTTCAGAGTATCACATGATTTGCTTTCGCCAGTAAATGCCCTTAAAACGTTGGTTTCTTTAATAGAAGAAGAAACAAAAGAAGAGAATACTCTAGAATATATTAGAATGGTTAAAAACCGTGTGTTTCATCTGGATCAGACCATTCGTAATAATCTAAAAAACTCTAAGAGTAATGCTCCAGAACTTCAAATCAGCTCTATTTCGATTGAAGAAACGGTTAGAGAAGCGGCAGAGATTTTCTCTCATGAAATGAAAACATTGGGAATTCGTTTTGCGATAAATATTCAGCAAAAGGAAGCTTTCTTCTCAGATAAATTCAGATTGAATACCCTGTTAGAAAATTTAATTGCCAATGCAGTTAAATATCATAACAATAGTAATCTTAATAAAGAGATAGTCGTAGAAGGTTATTTGGACGATGAAAAACTTCAACTGAAAATTTCAGATAATGGAATTGGCATTGCAACGGTTTATCAAGAGCGAATATTCGATCAGTTTTTCAGAGCTTCAAACACGGCCGAAGGCTACGGAATCGGGCTTTATATTGTAAAGCAGACTGTTGAAATTTTAGGAGGAACTGTTCAGGTAAAATCTGTACAGGGAAAAGGAACCTGTTTCATCTTAGAATTGAAAAATTTTAAAAACCAAAATTAGTATTGAACAGTCTATTGAGTTAAAAATTAGGCTCTTAATTAAAAGAAAACGTACACTCAACATTTATTAAAAATAATACTTTTAGAAAGAAATGAAGCAATTATTGTATATAGCACCAGTGATAATTGATTTTGAGAAATTGAATGGAGTGTCTAAAAAAATACTAAATCAATATAAGGTTTTTACTAAATCTTATAATGTGACATTGTTGTCTTATGGTCCTGATTGTCTTTATTACATTAATAATGATTTTTTTGAAACCATACCGCTTGATAAGGCAAACAGAAGACTTAAAATGTATTCATTTATCAATCAAAAACTATCGGTTAATAATTATAGTTTTATTTACACGAGATATCATCTTTGCGATTTTTTGTTTCTAAATTCTCTTAGAATATTAAAAAGAAAAGCAAGAAAGATTGCCATCGAAATCCCGACTTTTCCTTACAGACATGAGCTTTTGAAATGGAAAGGAGGAAAGCTACGCTACGCAATGGATGCTTCGTCTAATTTTTTGCTGAGACTTTATGCTGGCAGAATTGTCACTTATTCAAGTGATAAGAAGATTTTTGGGATCAATACGATTAATACGATGAATGGTATTATCTACGAGAATGTAATTCCTGTACAGCAGAAAGTCTACAATGAAAACGAAATACATTTGATTTCGGTATCACTTACGATGAGCTGTCATGGATATGATAGGCTGATTGAAGGAATTAAAACATATTACCAAAATGGAGGTAATGTGAATATAGTCTATCATTTGGTTGGAGAAGGAGAAGAGATCAATAAGTATAAAGCACTTGTAGAGCAATATGGTTTAGAAAAGCATGTGATATTTTACGGTTTTAAAAGTGGCAGTGATCTGGATGCTCTGTATGAGAAAGCAGATATTGCTGTAAACTCCATTGCCATTCACCGAATTGGATTAAAAACAGAAAGTACAATAAAGTCAAAAGAATATGCAGCTAAAGGTTTGCCAATGATTTCTTCTTATGCTGTTGATGCTTTTTCGAATCAAGATAATGCAGAATATGTTCATCAGATTAGTGCAGATGAAACTCCTGTTGAAATAGATGAGGTTATTGCATTTTATAAAAAAATGTATCAGAATACAGAGATCATTATTGGAGAAAAAATCCGTTCTGCTTCACAAAAAAGATGCGATATGTCTGTTACGCTTCAGGGAGTTATAGAATATTTTAACGCGGAGGTTTAGTTTGAAGAATCTTAATTACATTATAATTGTACTGGCTCTTTTAGGTATAGTAGATAGCTATTATATCTATCACCAGCCGGTTCCGCGAAATGGTCTTGAACTGCTGTTTTTGATTCCCTTAATTTTTACCGTTTGTGTATCGATTTTTGGTAACACTATACTGCGTTACCATAAAAAGGGAATAGGCTTGAAGATTTATTACAGTATTGTTTTTGTCCGATATATTATACAACCTTTTTTAATTACGCTTTCAGAAGGAAAATTGAATTTCAGAATGCCAGAAGCCAAAGCAGCTTCATACGAAACGGCTATTTTTATTTATGCAGTTGAACTTTTTATTGCTTGTATGGTTATAAAAAGATGGTTTCCTTTTTATATAAAAAAGTACCAGAAGAAAGATATTTCATGTCAACAGTTACCTCTTAATTCTTATGGAAAAAGAATACTGATTGTATATTTTTTATTTCTTTTAGTTCGTTTAAATTCTTGGATGCCTGGTCTTAACATATTAGCATTAAAAGAATCGGTTTCTAAAGTTGCTGTTGTATTTGATGCGACTATTTTTAACAGTTTAAAGATTTTTGTTTTCATATTACTGCTTGTAGAAGCCAAAAAATACAGCAGAAATACAGCAGGTTTTCAGTTCTATTTCAGTTTAGGAGTTGCCGCTGCTGTTTTTAATTTTATATCCTATTTCGGAAGTAACCGTTCGTTAATTTATGAAACAGCAATTGCTACAATTACCATTCTAATTGTAAGTTATCCAAAATTAAAGACCAGAATATTAGCTATTTTATTGCCTTTTGCCATCATCATTATGGTTCTGTCTTACATGAATAAACAGTTTGCCGAGGATAATGCAGGTACTTTTGAAACCCAGGATTCTAATGCAGTAACGTCAAATTTTATAGAAGAATATTCCAATGGTCTCTGGACAGTTGCACGTTCTTATCAAGCTTCGATTGGTATAAGTACAGTGAAGTCAAATGAAGCTTTAATTAAAGATTTTTCAGATGGTTTTTCGGGTTTATCGGATCTTCCTGGATTTAAAACGCTTTCTAACAGTCTGAAAGAGTTGCGTTCTTCCTCTGATATTTTTAAAGATTCATTAAAACAAAGAGATGACAGGGGACAAATGTTGTCGTTGTCTGGTGGCTTTTTAATTATTGGAGGCAATATGCTGGGTTGGCCAGTTCTTATTTTGGGAAATTATATAATGATTATGCTTTTAGTCAGAATGGAAGCGGCTTCTAAAGTGGTCAAAGATCTGTATTATAAGTATATGTATATCTGGATGTCCATTCTTATGGGACTTGTACATTGCTATTGCCTTCAGACCATTATTTTCTGCTGGAGTAAATACATTCTTTTTTACTGGTTTGTCTTATGGGTAAACCGTATGGGAATTTCAAAAATCAATCAATATAAAAAAGCCGACATTTTCACAAGAGTAAACTTGAACTATACATCAGCAGGAGGATCTGCAGTTTAAAAAAATGAAAAATACAAGCCATACAGATAATATAAAAAGAAAGGTGCTCCTTGTAGTAAATACACAGTTTCCTTATGGGAAATCGGAGGATTTTTTGTCTAATGAATTAGAATATGCAGTGGGTTTTGATGAAATTATCTGTTTCCCAATTTTGGTAAACGGATCAAAAACAGCTCAGGATATCATTTATAAAAAGCCAAAAGAGAACGTTACATTTTATAACAGTGCCTTTTCCTATAAAAGCTGGCAGGTAACTCCAAAACTCCTTCTGCAGACTCTTACAGACTCAAAATTGTATAAAGAATTGTGGCTTTTAGCACGTACGGCCAGATTTACTCTTAGAAATATCAAACAGCTGTTTCTTTTTCTGTTTATCGCGCACAACACTTTAAATACTCTGGATCGCATTCTAAAAGAAAAATATAAAGATTGTGATATCACCTTATATTCTTATTGGATGCATATCAGTGCTTTTGTCATTATTGAATTAAAAAAGAGATTCCAAAATAGCATTCATATTGAAAAAGAAATAACACGATGCCACAGATTTGACCTTTATGAATACGCTGATGCAGGTCTTTATTTACCAATGAGAAGATATATTTTATCGAATATGAATGAAATACATTCAATTTCAAATGACGGAATAATGTATTTGAAAAATTGGTATCCGACATACAGTGAAAAATTAAAATTATCCAGATTAGGCTGTTTAGATAAAGGAGTAAAAATCTTTCCTAAAACCGATACACTTCGTTTAGTTTCTTGTTCTTGGATGAGACCCGTTAAAAGAGTATCTGCTATTCTTGAAGCAGTTTCAAAGCTATCAGTGAAAACAGAATGGGTGCATTACGGAGATGGAGAAGAATTTGAAATGATAAAAAACAAAGTAGCACAGCTCAACAATCCTTTGGTTTCGGTCACTTTAATGGGAGCTTACAGTAATGAAAAGGTACTTGAGCATTATGCTGTTAAACCTTATGATGTTTTTATCAATGTGAGTGAAAATGAGGGAGTGCCAGTTTCTATTATGGAAGCAATGTCTTTTGGTAAGATAATAATTGCTACGAATGTAGGAGGAACAGCTGAGATAGTTGAAAATGAAGTAAATGGATTTTTATTGGATAAAGACTTTGCTATTCAAGAATTGGTTGATATTCTTTCTAAAATAGCTTTAATGGAAGCAGAACAATTCGACGAAATGTGCTTGAACTCAAGAAGAATCTGGGAGGAAAGATCTGATGCGGCAGCAAACTATGAAAAATTTTATCAGCAGCTTAAACCAGCAATTTAATCATGAAAATAAATATAAACCTTCAGCCAGTAAACAATCAAGGATCTGGAATTGCACTTTTTGCCAATAAGTTAATAAAACAACTAAGCCAACATAAATCATATAGCATTTCGGGCTGTTTTAATTTTGTCAGAGGTGTAAAAGAAAAAGATTTGGCACGATTTGCTTTTCCTGTAAAATATTCAAGAATTCCTGCTAAAGCTGTTTATTCAAGATTATTAAAAAATCCTCTGCCTTTTTATTATCACGCCATGGCGGCAAGTTCGGCACCTATCAATTTGTTTCTGACTTATAAAATACCAAGAGTTCGTTACGAAGGTCTTGTAATTTCAACGATTCATGATTTGATCCCTTTACGAACAACAACAGAAAACAGCAGTATTCAGTCAGATTATCATAATGATATTGCTTATGCAATTAAACATTCAGATTATTTGATTACCATTTCTGAGGCATCTAAAAAAGATATTCTTTCGGAGTTTTTATATGATAAAAATAAAATTTTTGTAGTGCCTAATGGAGTTGATTTTGAGTTGTATAACAAAACAATAGAAGCGGAAAAGCTTCAAGAAATAAGCAAAAAGTATCAGCTTCCAGATAAGTTTGTAGTTTATCTAGGCGGCATCAGAAAACATAAAAATGTAGACAATCTGATTCGTGCTTATGCTTTGCTTTCTACTGATATTAGAGAAGAAGTAAGTCTTGTTATCACTCAGGGAAATCAAGAATTAAAGAAACTAGCAGCAGATCTTCATATAGAAAAGCAGGTTTTTTTTACTCCTTACATTGATGAAGAAGACAAACCTGCCCTTTATAAATTGGCTTTAGCAATGGCTTTTATTTCCTCTTATGAAGGTTTTGGACTTCCCATTATAGAAGCTATGGCAGCAGGAACTCCGGTTATTACTTCTAATATTTCTTCTATGCCAGAAGTTGCTGGAAATGCTGCTGTTTTGGTAGATCCATTTAAAATCGAAGAAACTACAGCGGCAATGGAACGTATTATTCTTGATGAGCAATTTCGAAAAGAATTGATAGAAGCAGGATATAAAAATGCTAAACAATACAGCTGGACCAACGCAGGAGATGCCTTAATTAAATTATGTAATACGGTAAACAAGCAGTTATGATTCATTTAATAAAAAAGATAATTCGCTTAAGTCTAAGCCTGCCGAAAACCATTTATTTTAATTTCTGTTTGTTTGAAATTAAAACAGCTTTTAAACTTCCAATACTGGTCGATTACAGAACTAAATTAGGTTCGCTACACAGAAATACAGTGGTATTAAATGCGAAAGCAGAATTTGGAATGATTAAGTTGGGCTGGGGTGAAGGAGCTGAAGGAAACGAATGCAACCGCTTTAGTTACTGGATCATCAAAAAACATTGCAAAGTAATTTTTGAAGGAAAAGCACATTTTGCCCGAGGAGTTTCGCTGAGAGCAGACAATGAAGGAAAAATCATTTTTGGTGAAAATTTTACAGCAAATCAGAATTTCTTTTGTGCGAGCAATACCTCCATAACTTTTGGCAAAAATATACTCGCAGGCTGGAATATTCATATTCGTGATGGAGATGGTCATGCTGTTTATAATCACGAAAATAAAGTAATCAATCAAAACAAACCCATTAAGATTGGTAACCATGTCTGGATAGCCAGTTATTCATTTATTCTTAAAGGAGTTACTATAGGAGATGATAGCATTATTGCTTTGGGATCAATTGTAACAAGATCATTCTTTGAGCCCAATATAATTATTGGTGGTGTTCCAGCAGTAATGGTAAAGAGAGATATCCATTGGGAAAAATAATACGATTTTAAAATTTTTAGTTTTTAATGACAACAAACAGAACCCGCAGTTCGATAAAGAATTCAGCGGCAGCTTTGATAGGACAGCTCGCAACAATTGTTTTAAATTTTGCGGTACGAACCATCTTTATAAAAACTTTAGGAGCAGCTTATTTAGGTATTAACGGATTGTTTACCAATATACTTTCCGTATTGTCTTTTGCAGAAATAGGTTTTGGAACAGCGGTTATTTATGCAATGTATTCGCCACTGGCAGTACATGACGAAATCAAGGTGGCAAAACTGATGAATTATTACGCCAAAGTGTATGAAGGAATTGGCACTTTTATTTTTCTGGCTGGTCTAATCTTAATTCCATTTTTAGATTTTTTTATAAGTGATGTATCAGAATTGCCCAAAGAACTGCCTGCTTTATGGATAATTTATCTGCTGTATCTTTTAAATACTTCGGTAAGTTACTTCTTTAATTACAAAAGATCGTTGATTATAGCGAGTCAAAACGGACATATTGATTCCTTAAACCAGCTTTATTTTAATTTACTTAAAGGAAGTTTACAGATCATTGCATTACTGGTATTTCGGGACTTTCTAAGTTTTCTGATTATTCAGATTGTCTGTACTTTTTTAGGAAACTATTTTATTTCAAAAAAAGCAGATCGGTTATTTCCTTTTCTGGCTTCGCACAAGGACAAGAAAATTGACAAAATTGACAAAGATGCATTGAAAAAAAATGTATTTGCAATGTCATTCAGTAAGTTAGGATCTGTCGTAATAACAGGAGTAGATGATTTATTGATTTCCAAATTTGCTGGAATTATAGTAATGGGAATTTATTCTAATTATTTACTGTTGACAAATACGATAAGAATTGTTTTTATGCAGATTATGTTACCTGTAACGGCAAGTGTAGGGAATTTTGCTGCACAAAAGTCAAATGAAGAGGCACATCAATTTTTTAAAAAGCTCTTCTTTATCAATGCCTATTTTGCTATTTGTTGTTTTACAGCTTTAAGCACATTGGTCAATCCTTTTATCAGTCTGATTTGGGGCAAAGAGTATGTTTTTTCAGCAGTAATTACACTATTAATCACCTTTAATTTCTATCTGGATCGTATGAGAATGACTTCTCAAATCTTTATAGATGCCAAAGGCTTGTTTTGGCCAATCAAATGGAAGTCTTTATTTGAAGCAGTTGTCAATTTATCGTTTTCATTTTATTTCCTGTTGGTCTTAAAATGGGGAGTAGAATCTGTTATTACAGCTACCATAATCAGTAACCTCACAACCAATATTTGGTGGGAACCTTATGTGGTTTTCAAATATGGTTTTCAAAAAAAAGTAACACAATACTATATAACCCTTATTAAATATACAGCAGTTCTGATTATTTGTTACGGAATAGTAACTGGCTTGCAATCTTTCTTTTCGGACAACTTTTCGGGTTTTATCGGCAAGGGAATAACGGCTCTTATAGTTCCGAATATCATTATTGTACTGTTCTATTTCAGGACCGGCGAACTTCGATATACTGCTGGTTTAATACAAAATATTATAAATAAAAAATTATGATCAGAAGGCTGTTTGTAAAATTAGCATTTCATATTGGTAAAATACTTTTAAAACCTTTTGATGGAAGAATGCCCAGATTGTATATGAAAGGATACAATTTCATTCTAAAACTGGCTGGAGTTCAGATGAACGGAATGCCGCGTTATATTTCAACTCAAGTAAGGTTTGATGATTTTAATAAAATTTACTTATCAGAACGTGTTGTGATTTCGGAAAAAGTAATACTGCTAACACATGATTATTCTCTGACGACTGGTCTTATTGCATTGGGTAAAAAACCAGAGACAGATCTTGCTTTCAAGAAAGAAATTCACATCGGAAAAAATGTCTTTATAGGAATGGGAGCTTTGATTATGCCGGGAACAATTATTCAAGATAATGTTGTGATAGGAGCAGGAAGTGTGGTAAGAGGAACCATTCCTTCAGATGCTATTGTGATTGGAAACCCAGCCCAAATTATTGGAAAATTAACCGAAAAAGCCCTTAAGTGGGAACAACAAACTACAAATTCATTTGTACAAAAAGATAGAAAATAATAAAGATGAAACTACTTATTATCGGCCCTTTTCCAAAACCTATTAACGGTTGTTCTTTAGCCAATGAGATTCTTTTGAAACAGTTAAATCTAAAGAACGAGATTTCAATTAAGACTATAAATACGAGTTCAAAAAATATCTCTTCTGAAAATGTTGGGAATTTTTCATTCAGTAAAGTGTTTTCATTTTTAAAGGTTTACAAAGAATTATCTACGATTTCGAAATCAGATGTTGTGTATACCACTCCCGGACAAACCTTTTTCGGTATCGTAAAATACATGCCTTTTTATGTGTACTGTCTGCTGAAAAACAGACCTTACATAATTCATGTTCATGGAAATCATCTTGGGAATGAATATAAATCGTTGAAAGGATTAAAAAAGAGATTTTTTTCTTATTACATCAAAAAAGCAGCGGCAGGAATAGTGCTTTCAGATTCTTTGCGAACCAATTTTGAAGGACTTCTACCAGCTAAAAAAGTTTTCAAAGCTGAGAATTTTGCACAAGATGATTTAGTTCAGGAAAAATATAACGCTAAACCTAAAGACAAACTCAGACTACTTTATTTAAGTAATCTGATGGAAGAAAAAGGTATTATCGATTTTTTGGATTGTCTTATTTTATTAAAAAATGAAGGAGTTCCTTTTGAAGCAGATATAGCAGGTAAAATTGAAGACGAATCTGAGGTGATCATAAATGATAAATTTAAAGAATTGCAAGGTTTTATCAAATATCATGGTGTCGTATCTGGACAGCCTAAAATTGATCTACTTCAAAAATCTAATGTCTTTGTTCTGCCTACTTACTACCGCATGGAAGGACAACCTATTTCTCTGATCGAAGCTATGGCCACAGGAAATATTATTGTGACAACTAAGTTTTCAGGAATTCCAGATATCGTAAGTACAGAGAACGGTTTTTTTGTTCCCCAAAAAAGTCCCGAATGTATCTACAGTACACTACTTCAAATTAATGAAAATTTAGAACAGTGTGTTGATCAGTACAGTAATATAAACAGAGAATATGTTCAGTCTTACTTTACAGAATCTCAGTTTGCAGAAAAAGTTTTTAAAGTTATTAAACATATTTAATTTGAATTATTATGAAAAAAGTACGTTTAGATTTATTTGACTCAGAAATCGGTCTCGACAGAGGAGCATCTAAAGTAAAAGAGATGTTATGGTATGTAACAAAAGTGGTGTTCTTTCTTTCGGCTATTCCGTATCCTTCAAAATTCAAAGTGTTTTTGTTGAAAGTTTTTGGAGCAAAAGTAGGTAAGGGACTCGTAATAAAACCCAGAGTTAATATTCATTTTCCATGGAAATTAATTGTCGGAGACAATTGTTGGATTGGCGAAGAAGTTTTTCTTTTAAATTTTGAATTACTTACCATTGGAAACAATGTTTGCATCAGTCAAAAAGTTTTTGTCTGTGGCGGAAATCATGATTATAAAGATCCTACAATGCCCTATAGAAACGGAGTAATAGTACTCGAAGACGGAAGCTGGGTAGGTGCATCTTCTTTTGTCGGACCCAATGTTAAAATAGGTATCAATACTATTGTTTCTGTAGGATCAGTAGTGACCAAATCATTACCTGAAAACGGAGTTTTTAGCGGTAATCCGCTTCAATTGGTAAAAGAACGATGGTAAACAGTTTTCTTGTTTCGCTACTCCTATTTCAGAAGATAATAATCCCTTTATAAAATAAAAAAAAACATCTATTCAGGTAATGATACCAATGAATAGATAAAACAATACGCTCCATTTCTCCTATTAAAAAAGATTTTTTTCGGCACAAATAAGTTGTGGCGCAGCCCTTCTTATTTCAAATTTTCTAATTAATTAAAAACACAATCATGAAAGTTTCTATTATTACTATTTGCTACAATAGAAAAGAAACCATTGCAAACGCCGTGGAGAGCGTCTTATTACAGGATCATCCTGACATCGAATACATTGTTATAGATGGAAATTCAACAGATGGTACCAAGCAAATTCTTCAATCTTACGAAGGAAAAATAAGCAAATTCTTGTCTGAACCAGATAAAGGAATGTATGACGCGATTAATAAAGGTCTTAAAATGGCAACTGGAGAAATTGTTGGACTAATGCATTCAGATGATGAATTTTATGATACTAAAGTAGTTTCAAAAATCGTAGAGTTTTTTCAAAAATCTCCCTCATATGACGGAATTTATGGTGACGGAGTTTATGTTACCAACGATGCAAATGAAAAAATTGTACGCGACAGAATAGGAGGACAATACAATTACAAAAAACTAAAATCGGGCTGGCTGCCTTTGCACCCTACGGTTTATCTTAAAAAAGAGGTAATAGAAAAACTAGGTTATTATAATCTTGATTTTAAAATAGCTTCTGATACTGAATTTTTACTGCGCTATTTGTTTAAAAGCAAAATAAATCTGGCTTATCTGAATTCCTATATGGTAAAAATGAGAATGGGCGGATTAAGTACATCAGGAAGTCGGGCACTTGAAGTACTTTATGAAGATTACCGTATTTACAGTTATCATGGTCTTCCTGCTTTTAGAGCTGTATTCAGAAAAAAGCTCAGAGCATTAAAACAGTACTTAGTTTAAAATTTTTTATAAAAAATCCCCCCTTTAATGAGTAGTAGTAATTGTAAAAGCAATGGTAAAGTGCTTACAATAGTAATGTTTTTAATATGTACAGCTGGTATTTTTTATTATTCCTGGCTTCCGTCTTCCAATCTAAATACAGAAACCTATCTGCCTCAGATTATTATAGACTGGACTAACGAATATTTGAATTTCCGCACGGCAGTTCCATTTGTGATCTTAGGATTTTTATGTGAAGTACTGTTAGAATCGGCTTTAGAGTACCCATACAATAAAATGATTTTTGTGCATTTACAGACTGTTCTTATTTGTGCGGTCATTGTATGTGCCGCAGAAGCAGGACAGTTTTTTATATCAGACAGGCATCCTGATACAATGGATATCTTTTTTGGAATAGCCGGAGGTATTTTCGGTGGTGCCTGTGCTTTAGTATTCAAGAAGTTAAATCATTATTTTTTTAATAAAAATGCGTAACAGACATAAATTTACTTTTATTTTTTGCAGTATGGCAGCTGATTTCTGTGCAGTAGCTGCCAGTGTGTTTTTCTTTTTCCATTTTGCAGCAAATGCTAATGTAGAATGGACTTCGACTTTTGCCACCAGCAGTTATCTTATTGCTGCAGCCGGATGGATACTGGCAGTTTTATATTTTAATTTATATAGACTTGATACAGTGTTTAGTTTACCAGCTTTTTATCGCAGTAGCTGGCGTGTTTTTTTATGTCAGTTTCTTTTCTGGCAGAGTTGTATTATACTTTTTCAGGGATTAAAGAAATATCAGATGAGTATAGATGCAAGTACGTTACAGTTTAGTTTTCTGCTTTTTTATCTTTTACTATCAAGAATTGGATTTACCTATGTCTTAAATAATATCAAAAGCTGGGTTAAAAAGCCTTTTACGGTAGCAATCTGGGGATTTAATCCAACGAGTATTCAGTTGGCATCAAAATTAGAAAGCAACTCTTATTTCTTTAATTTTCTGGGTATCATCAACGATGCCGATGAAGATAAAGCGGTTGATAAAATCTCTTTTAATCATGCTCTTATAAATATCATACATAGCGCTTCAGAAAAAGGAATTCAGGAATTATACATTGTCGTAAAAACGGAATTTATTGATGATCTGAATACTTATTTTGAACTAGCAGATCGATATTGCATCCGATTGAAATTTGTACCAGATCTTTCATCTATTTCTAAATTCTCCTTCAGTAGTACCAGTTATGAAAACTTTCACATCATTCGTCCAAGACATGAACCGTTGCAAAATGCTTATAACAGACTTGTAAAACGAGTTTTTGATATCGTTTTTAGTCTTCTGGTTATCACTTTTGTTTTATCATGGCTTTATCCAATTCTGGCGATCATTATAAAAAAACAGAGCAAAGGACCTGTTTTATTCAAACAACTTCGAACAGGTAAAAAAAATCAATCTTTTTATTGCTACAAGTTTAGAAGTATGGCTGTTAATACAGATAGTGACAGTGTTCAGGCTAAGAAAGGTGATATGCGTGTAACTCCAATAGGAAAGTTCATCAGAAGAACAAGTTTAGACGAACTTCCGCAGTTTTTTAATGTTTTGCAAGGAGACATGAGTGTAGTAGGACCACGTCCACACATGATTAAACATACGGAAGATTACAACAGCCAGATTAATGATTTTATGGTGCGTCATTTTGTAAAACCGGGAATTACTGGTTTAGCACAAATTTCAGGACATAGAGGAGAAACTAAAAAAGTCTCTGATATGAAGAAAAGAGTTAAAGCAGACATCGAGTATCTGCAAAACTGGAGTCTGATAAAAGACTTAAAAATATGCCTTCTTACAGTTGTACTAACACTGAAAGGAGATGAAAATGCTTTTTAACTAAAAACTAAATAATTATGAACGTGACTTATTATGCAGCCGGATTTCTTTCAGGAATCTCAATTGCCGGTTTTTTTATCGGAAAAGAATTGTACCGATATTATGTTAAAGATAAAGTGCAGAAAAAACAGCTGCACCGATTGTCTAAATTGAATGATAAAATGAAAGTACAGAAAAGTACGCAGTACGAATCCAGACAATTGACGGATTCTCTTTAGTTTCATTTTTAGGTACTTGAAAGACAGTACATTCCAAAATGCCTTGAATTTTTAAATTTACACCAAGATCTAATGAATAGATTATTTTATGTAATACTCTTTAGTATTTTATTTTTCTCCTGTGCCTCTAAAAAGGATATTATTTATTTTCAGGATTCAGCTGATTACGCTTCAGTTACAACAAATTTAAAAGCGGTTTCCATCGAACCAAATGATATCCTTAGCATCAGGATTGGTGCTCTGGTACCCGAGACAGCTCTACCTTACAACATCCAGACTCCAAGTACCGTGGGTGTCAGTAGTACAATCGATATTTTAAAAGTACAGGGTTATCTTGTTTCTCCAGAGAAAACAATTGTGCTTCCTGTGTTGGGAGAAATAAGTACTGCAGGATTATCGGTAAAAGATCTAGAAACAAAAATTAAATCGGAGCTTGAAAAGGGGGGACATTTAATAAATCCTTCAGTAGCAGTAAGAATTCTTAATGCAAAAGTAACCATTTTGGGCGAAGTGAAATCACCAGGGACTTATACCTTTTTAGAGCAATCAGTTTCGATTCCTCAGGCGCTTGGATATGCAGGAGATCTTACCATTAATGGAAAACGAGATGATATACTGCTGATTAGAGAATCGGATGGAAAAAGAACCATTACACATGTTGATCTTAGAACAGCCAGCTGGATGAATAAAGACGAGTATCAAGTTCGCCAGAATGACGTATTGGTTGTCAATCCGAATAATGCAAAAGTAAAAACTGCAGGTTATATTGGAAATGCCAGCACCATACTTACTATTGCTTCTTTAATACTAAGTTCTATAATATTAATTACAAGATAAGCCACTTTATGAATACTGATAAAAATGAATTTTTCGATCTCACAGAAGAAACAAATCCTGTAGATTTAAAACAAATTATAAGTAAATATATTAGATACTGGCCTGTTTTTATATTATCTATCATCATTTCTGTATGTTGTGCCTTTGTTTATTTAAGATATGCTAATGTTATTTATAAATCTGAGGCCAAAGTTAAACTGCTTAATGATAAGGAAAATTCGAATTTTAGTTTGGATGTTTCTAAGTTGTTTAATAAATCTACAATTAATCTGGAGAATGAGATTGCTTTATTTAAATCGGTGCATTTGTCAGAGCAGGTCGTTAGAAATTTAAATCTGAATGTAGAATATTTCTTTATCTCCACTGTCAAATCGAAACAGGTTTATAATCCACCTTTTATAGTTGCTTATAAAAGTGATATGTCTGATTTGGGCAGTATTTTGCAATATACTATTACGGTAACAGCAAAAGGATATAAAGTTCAGGATATGTTGTCTGGAGAAATTTTTACCATTAATGGATTTACATTCGACGGTAAAAAAACAAATCTACCAATAAAGATTACTCCTGTATCTCATGCAATGATTCTTAAAAGTAGAGATAAGAGTTTTAATGTAATTTTAAAGCCTCTTAAAAAGACTGCTTTGGAACTTAGCGGTGCTTTTGAGATTGATGCTGAAGGAAAAGACAGTGATATTTTAACTATTTCATTAAAAGGAATTAACGGTCCTCATTCTGAGTCTGTTATCAATGATCTGATTCATGTTTTTGAAGCAGATGGTATAACCGATAAAAAAGAAGTCTCCCGAAGAACCATCAGCTTTGTGGATGATCGTTTTGTTTACCTCAGAAGAGAATTAGATTCTATAGAAAGCTCCAAAAAAGAATATAAAAAGAATAACAACCTTAGTTTTATCCAAGAAGATGCAGGCTCAAGTATTTTACAAAAAACAGCTAAGGAACAGGCTTCATTTGATATAGAATCACAGCTTCTACTGGTTGATTTGCTTATGAAAAGCGTCCAGTCGCAGCAAGCATTTGAATTATTGCCTTCTGATATCGGAATAGAAAATGCAGGAGTCAATCAACTGGTTTCTGATTTTAATGCTGCCGTTCTTTCGTATCAAAAAATGAAAACTAGTGCAGGGAATAACAATCCATCTCTACAACTTTCTTCTGAAACCCTTTTGAATTTGAAAGCTAATATCATTAAATCAATAAAAGGATATAATCAGCAGTTAAAAACATCACTCGCTCAAAGCGGATCTGCTCAAAAGGCTGCTGAAGGAAGTTTTGCATCTCTACCAGAGAAAGAAAAAGTGCTAAGAAGCATTGAACGTCAGCAGAATTTAAAGGAAAGCTTATATTTATTGCTGCTTCAGAAAAGGGAAGAAGCTTCTATAAATCTTGCCGTTACGGTACCCAATACTAAAATTATAGATTATGCGATAACAGATATTTATCCTGTTTCTCCACAAAGAAGCAAGATTATATTGATTGCGTTTTTTGCCGGTATTTTCATTCCATTCGGAATTTTGTTTCTTATTTTTAAATTAGACAACAAAATATATAATTCAGCAGATGTTGAAAATTTAAGTAACGGACTGCCTATTTTGGGAGAGCTTCCATCATTAAAAGAGACTAAAGATTCTGAAAATGAAAATCTGGAAGCTTTTAGAACATTGGCTAATAATACCAATTTTATTACACCATCTTCTTTAAAAGGTAAGGTCATTTTTGTTACTTCCTCAATAAAAGGAGAAGGTAAAACATTTGTTTCTTTTAATCTGGCATCGGCTTATGCCAATCTCAATAAAAAGGTCATCATAATCGGGTCTGATTTTAGAAATCCGCAGTTGCACAGACACTTAGAACATATTCAGAAAGAAAATGCGGGATTTAGTAATTATCTGCATGATAATTCTTTGAACTGGCGTGATTTGGTTTTAAGTAATCAAAATGCAGGATTTCCGTTTGATATTTTACTTTCAGGAACAATACCGCCTAATCCGACCTTATTATTATCGAGTCCTGTTTTCCAAAACTTTATTGATGAGGTAAAAGAAGTATATGATTTTATCATTTTTGATACTCCGCCAACTTTATTGGTAACCGATACTCTTATGATTTCAAAATATGCTGATACGACCTTGTTTGTATTGCGTTCTGGTATTACAGCAAAAAATTTGTTGTCTTATTCTCTTAAGCTAAATAAAGATAAAAAACTGATTAACATGGGATATGTGATTAATGATATTAATTTCAGCTCCAGTTATGGTTATAAATATGCTTACAATTATGGTTATGCTTACGGTTACGGGAGAGAAAATGTTAAGAAATCATGGTTCGAAAAGTGGAGAAATAGAGAATAGAAGATAAAGTCTCTTATTTGAAATTGGAATAAAAAAAGCTGTTATTAAAACAGCTTTTTTTATTTTAGAAAGATGCTATTATTTAATAATAACTGATCTAATTTGCTTTTAGTGCGAATTTGTAGAGGTGTAGTTTCAAATTGGTTAATTTCAGCATTACTGTGGATGTCTGAACCAGTAAAATCATACATGTTTTTTTCCAATAATTGAAGTGAGTTTTTGTAAATGTTTCTGCCATAATAACCTGTTAATGAAAGAAGGTTAAGCTGAAAATAAACACCAAAATCCTTTAATTTTTCATATTTTTCAATGGAATCGTGTAGATAGAGATACCGTTCTGGATGCGCAATAATAATTTTGTAGTCCCTAATTTTAAGCTCAAAAAGCATTTCGTACAAATTAAAAGGATTTGAAAATAAAGGGAATTCGATTAACAGAAAATGATCATCAATGCATAGTAATCTTTCATTTTTGATTTTTTCCATCAAAGAAGCATCCAGCATATATTCGCTGGCATATTTTTTTATAAAGCTACGATTAGCGTTATCTTCTATGGCAGTTTCATAAGCCGCTTTTATAATTTCGGACGTGTTGTTCCATTTAGAAGAGTAGGTGTGGGGAGTGGCAATACTTTTATGAATATTTAAAGTCTTCATATCAGCAATAAGTGCAGTAGTTTCCTCAACTGTTCTGGCTCCGTCATCTATGCCTGGAAGCAAGTGATTATGAATGTCAATGTAATTTTTGGGCAGTATATCTTTTAAATAATGTTTTGTTTTAAAAATGGAGAACATACGAAAAATTTAGACTCAAATTTAATTGTTCCAAAACTAGTTCTATAGCTCTTATAATTTTAATTAAAAGCGAAAAAGGATTATTTATCCTTTAAAGTGATGGTTTTTTGAATAGAAGATTATTTTAGAAAAGTTCTTGAAGAAAAAATTTCATAATCAGTAAATACAAAACAATCCAGAAATAATAAAATGAGGTATACTAATGAATTTGCGGTGATGTCTTAATAAGCACTACCTCAAATAGTGTCTAACTTTTAGAGGCAGTGCATTATAGCCATTTTTTTAGATCGAAAAAAAATTATTTAGTTTTCGTCGGACGAACTTCTATTTTGCTCGGTAGCACATTAGGATTCATTTTTAAAAGATCTACCACCATCTGACCAATATCAGAAGGCTGGATTTTCCATTTATCTTCTTCGCTTGGCATATGACCATTGAAATTTGAGGTAACTGAACCAGGCATAATTGTAGTACACTTTACATCATAATCACGCAGATCTAGCATGGCAGCTTGGGTAAAACCAACTAGTCCAAATTTTGAGGCGTTATAGCCAGCGCCTTTAGCAAAGAAATTGGCTCCCGCCAACGATGCGATCGATATATAATAGCCTTTGTTTTCTTTCAATTGTGCAGATGCTGCCTTAAGAGTATGAAAAGCGCCTGTAAGATTGGTATCAATCATGGCATTCCAATCTTCGAGTGACATTTCGTCTATCGGAGCAAATTTCCCAATACCAGCATTAGCAATTACGATATCGAGTTTTCCGAATTTTGATACAATCTGCTCAACAGCTTTAAGTTGGTCGTCAAAATTTCTGACATCCGACTTCAATACTAATACGTTCTGACTTCCTAATGCTTGCTGTGCTTTTTCAAGTGCTTCTGTATCTCTTCCTGAAAGAGCTACTTTTACACCGTTTTTGACTAAAGCTTCTGCAATTCCGAAACCGATACCTTTAGAAGCGCCAGTGATATAAGCTATTTTGTTTTCTATTTTCTGCATTTTTATACTATTAATTTTAATCTTTTTTATTGATATTCCTTTAAATGAAGTATTGTGAGTCTTGTTTTATAAAAGGCGCACCATTTATAAAAATACGATAAATTTCGGTTTTGAGAAATAAGAAAAAACAGGAATTCCTAAACGGTTGGATCTTTATATATTAAAAAACGGATTAGAGACAAGCAATAATCCGTTTTATAAATTTTAAAAGAATGTTTTATGAATTACCATACAAGTTTGATTCCCCTCCGTCAATTGCAATGGTTTGCCCATTTACATATTGGCATTCATCGCTAAGCAGAAAGGCTACAAGGCTGCCCACATCTTCGGGTTTACCTAATTTTCTTGTAGGATTTCTTTGTGCATAGGTGGTTTCAGCAGCTTTAGGGTCTGCAGGATTTACTTGTTTGAAAGCTTCTGCTACCATTGGAGTAAGGATCGCTCCAGGTGCAATTGCATTGGTATATATCCCATCTTTACCATATTCAATCGCTGCATTTTTGGTCATACCTGAAACAGCATGTTTACTAGCTACATAAGGCATCTGATTGATAACACCTCTGATTCCGCCAACTGATGCAACGTTTACAATTTTTCCGCCACCTTGCTTCTGCATTACCGGAATCACATATTTTAATCCGTAATACACACCCATAAGATTGATGTCGATTACTTTTTTAAAGATATTGATGTCATAATCTACTATTGATGCTTGTTTTCCCTCAATACCAGCGTTATTGTAGAAACCATCGATACGGCCAAACTCTTCAACTGTTTTTTCTACATAGCTTTTAACAGCTAGTTCGTCTGAAACGTCTGCAGTTATCGTGATGATTTTTGCCTCTGCCACAGCGGACTGGATTTCTGCTTTTGCTTTTTCCAGCGCCTCAGCGTTGTAATCTACCAGAGCAAGATTAGCTCCTTTTAATGCCACTGCTTTACTTGCAGCCAGTCCGAGCCCCATTGCAGCTCCGGTAATTATAATGGTTTTGTCTTTAAAAATGCCCATAATATATAGTATTTAAATTATTAGTGAAAAAATATTCATTTAAAAGTTAAATTTTTTAGCTCATTCCTCTCCAGACCATATCAAAGCAGTCATCTATGAGCTTCTGATTTAATGGAAACAACTTTTGGATGATTCCTGTAGAACAAGACCGAACCGCTCCGTCAAAAAAGCTGATAATCATAATAGCATCCACTGCTTTTATAATTCCTTCCTGCTGACCTTTTTCTATAAGATCATACAGTGGTTTATTCTGTGATTCATACTCGGCTAGTTGTTTAGAGAAATTAATTTGAATGTAGCCAGACTGCTGATATTGGTCTATAAATACAGTTTCATCATAGTTTTGCAGTCTATAGTTGAGCATATTGATATAAATTTGCTTAAAAGATTGTCTGATAGGCTTGTTGATATCAAAATTGCTGTACATGACCTGAGTCATTTTGTCTTCTACAGCGGCATAGGCGAGTTGTACAACCTCTTCTTTGTTTTTAAAATAGATGTACAATGTCCCAACTGCAATTCCTGCTATTTTACTTATACCTGAAATGTTAACGCTTGCCAGTCCTTGTCTACCTGTAAGCGTATAGACAGACTTTAAAATTTTTTCTCTTTTATCGGGATCTAAAGGTCTCATATAGTAAAGTTAAATGAAAAAATATTCATTTAAATTGATTGTTAGAAAATATAACTTTTATTTAAGAAAATAGATTGATATGATTCTCAGTATCATAACTTCAGATGAGTTAATTTTCTGCAGCTATATTTATTATTAACCCATAAGTTATAAGCTGAGGTTATTGATTATAACAATAAGAGCTGTCAATTGACAGCTCTTATTGTATTTTTTAATGATCTATTTTTGAGTAGAAATTACAGAAACTAGCATATATTAATAATAAGTAGATTCAAGATAAGGATCATAAATTTCGGCATCCCATTGGTCATCATTGTAATCATCCATTAGGTCTTCTTCAGAGTCTACATCTATTACATTTTCGTTGGAATCATGTGTGATGTCTTGTAAAAATTCACAGTCAAAGTCTGGTTCATCATCATACTTAAGATATAAGTCCAATACTTGTGAGTTTTGCTGATTTTCAGAATAAAATTCTGCATCTATCAAATTCGCATTAGAGGATTTATTAAAAGGTTTAACGGAAATAAGATTAGTGAACGAGGCTGTATGTGATTTCATAATTTATATAGTTGTCAAATTTGTTTTTTACTTATATATTCAAAAATAGAACTCATTGTCTCGTTTTTAATTACAGAATTTTCAGGCGGGTTTATATAATTTCTTTAATTAAAAGTTGATTTAGCTTTTTTTGTTTTTATCCATTTTATAATCAACTATGTAAAGAAAATAAAACTGCAAATTTTAAGTCTGTTTTATTTTATGAAAGCTATTTCTGAAAGGAGGA
>NZ_DASWYK010000152.1:0-13139 GCF_036405015.1 Flavobacterium sp.
TATGCAAATCTTGATGCTACATTCCTAAACGGAACAGATGCAGGTAAACACGTTGCTTACACGCCAAAAAACACAGTTAATTACTGGATAAGTTATACAGCAAAACAAGGAAAAGCGAGAGGTCTTGGAGTTGGTTTTGGAGGAAATTACAGAGACGTCAGTTTCTTAACCTCATCAAATGACATAGTTATTCCAGGTGTACATCTTTTAAATGCTTCTGTATTCTACGAACAAGCGAGATATCGATTTGCTATAAAAGCTGATAACCTTACAAACGAAGTGTATTGGGGAGATTTCTTAAATCCGCAAGCACCTAGAACGATTAAAGCTTCTTTAGCTATTAAATTTTAAAAAAGAACTTTCATTTTTTTACCTCCAAATTCTATAACTGATTTGGAGGTTTTCTTTTTTAAAACAAACCTAATTTATTGACTTATATCAAACTTTTGCATTCTAGACAACTGTACATTTGATTTTCAATTATTTTTAAAAATGATAAAATGATAAGTACAGAAATAAGTCCGTTGATGCAATTTGGAATTACAAGCAAAGAGCGCGTCGAAAATGCATTAGAACAACTTAAAAACGGAAAAGGAGTTTTGGTTACTGATGATGAAAACCGTGAAAATGAAGGAGATCTTATATTTTCTGCTCATCATATGAGTGTTCAAGATATGGCTTTAATGATTCGTGAATGCAGCGGAATTGTCTGTCTTTGTTTAACCAATGAAAAAGCAGATAAATTGCAACTTCCATACATGGTACAAGAAAACACGAGTAGTTTTCAAACGCCTTTTACCATAACAATCGAAGCTAAAAAAGGAGTTACAACCGGAGTTTCGGCACAGGATCGAATTACTACTATCAAAACTGCAGTTGCATCAAATGCAAGACCAGAAAACTTAGCAAGCCCCGGACATATTTTCCCACTTAGAGCAAACGATAATGGCGTTTTAGGACGAAGCGGCCACACTGAAGGAAGCGTTGATTTAATGAAATTAGCTGGTTTACAACCCGAAGCTGTCCTTTGCGAATTAATGAACGAAGACGGTTCAATGGCAAAATTAAACGAAATTATTAGTTTTGCTCAACAACACGATTTAATTGTTTTATCTATTGAAGATATTATCTATTACCGTAAATTCGTAAGAGATTATAACTAAAAATGATATACGAACAGCTTAGTAATTACATCAAAAAAAGTATTAAAGTTTCTGATGAAGATTTAAACACGATTCTCTCCTATTTTAAACCTTTAAAGAAAACTAAAAACGAATTGCTTTTGGCTCAAGGACAAATCAGTCAGCAGACATTTTTTGTTGGAAAAGGTTGTGTTCGTATCTTTTTCATCAATGAAGAAGGAAAAGATGTTACGCGATATATTGCTTTTGAAAATCAATTTGCAACTGCATTAGTTAGCTTTATAACCAAAAAACCATCCGTTGAAAACATTCAGGTGATTGAAAAATCAGAATTGCTGACTATTTCGCATGAAGATTTTAATCATTTAATGAAAATTATTCCGCAATGGCGGGAGTTCTATAGCAATTATCTAGAGAAAGCTTACGTGAATAATGCTAATCGTTTGATGTCATTTACCACTATGGATGCTTTAGAAAGATACTATCAGCTTTTGAAAATAAATCCTACGATTGTGAAAAGATTGCCGAATAAAATTGTAGCTTCTTATATTAATATTTCTCAGGAAACGTTGAGTCGATTGAAGTCTAAGCTTTAATCTTTTTTTAGCCACGATTTCACGAATTTAATTAATTTTTATTTTAACATGAATTGCCTCCAGCTTTAGCTGGAGTTTTTTGTTTTAAATCATTAAAAGGCTTTAGCCAAACTTTGAATTTGGCTAAAGCCTTCTTACTCGCTTTCTGCACCTCCAGCTAAAGCTGGAGGCAATTCATATCTGTCTTAATCTGCATAAATCTTTATAAATCTGTTCTCATTAACTATGTCAAAGTTTAAAACTTTTACATAGTTCTGGCGGAAGTTTGAGAACTATGTGTTAGAAACTAGTTTCTTTCAAATCCCTTTTTAAAGAAAGAAAAACTATGTTTCTATGTGTTTAAATCCAATAAAAAAGCCGAATCTTAAAAGGATTCGGCTTTAAATTTTTATGATTCGCAACTACTACAAGAAACAAGACTTGTTACTAATTCTTTAGAAACACTTTGGCTTCTTTGGTAGTACAAACTTTTAACTCCTTGTTGCCAAGCTTCGATCATTAAACGGTTAACATCTTTAATAGCCAATTCTGCCGGAATATTAAGATTTAAACTTTGTCCTTGATCTACGAATTTTTGACGAATTCCTGCTTGTTGTACAATTTCTAATTGACTGATTTCTTTAAAGGTTTTAAAAACATCTTTTTCTTCCTGAGTCAATTGTTCCATATGTTGAACACTTCCTCCGTTTAGCATAATTCCTCTCCAAACTTCCTCGTTATCTAGACCTTTTTCTTCAAGAAGTTTTTTAAGGTATTTGTTTTTACGCATGAAATTTCCTTTACTCAATCCAGCTTTGTAATAATTACTGCTGAAAGGTTCAATTCCTGGCGAAGTTTGCCCTAAAATAGCAGAAGATGAAGTTGTTGGAGCAATAGCCATTGTTGTAGTATTACGTCTTCCGTAACCTTTTAACAATTCTGGTTCACCGTAAATTCTAGCTAATTCCTGACTTGCTTTATCGGCTTTGTCACTAATATGTTTGAAAATTTCTGTCGTTTTCATTTTAGCTTCCATTCCTTCAAACGGAATCATGTTTTTTTGCAAATAAGAATGCCATCCTAAAACTCCTAAACCAAGTGCACGGTGTCTTTTCGCAAATTTATTAGCAGCAGAAAGATAATAGTTACCTTCTGTTTTTTCTATGAATTCCTGTAGAACAGCATCTAAGAAAAAGATCGCTAATTTTACTGCTTCAGTATCTTTCCATTCATCATATAATTCTAAGTTCATAGAAGAAAGACAGCAAATAAATGATTCGTCATGTGTTGACGGAAGCATAATCTCACTACACAAGTTACTTGCGTTAATTCTTAAATTCTGATCTTTATAAACTTGTGGTTTATTTTTATTTACGTTGTCACTAAAGAAAATATAAGGCAATCCTTTTTGTTGACGGCTTTCTAAAACTTTAGCCCAAACTTGTCTTTTTTCGGCGTCACCGTCAATCATTTCCTGCATCCAGTAATCTGGTACACAGATTCCGGTAAACAAGTTTTGAATTGGGTTTCCGATACTTTTAATTTTCAAAAACTCTTCAATATCTGGATGATCTACATCTAAATAAGCTGCAAATGCACCACGACGAACTCCACCTTGAGAAATCGTATCCATTGCTGTATCAAAAAGTTTCATAAAACTTACCGCTCCACTACTCTTTCCATTGTCTGTTACAGCACTTCCACGTTCACGCAATTCACCAAAATAACCAGAAGTTCCACCTCCAATTTTAGTCTGCATAATTACTTCTCCAAGTTTATGTGTAATTCCTTCAATCTTATCTGGAACATGAACATTAAAACAAGAAATTGGTAATCCTCTTTCTGTTCCCATATTAGCCCAAACCGGCGAACTGATACTCATCCAGCCTCTTTCGATCATTTCCATAAAAGACTCTTTCAACTCTGGTTTGTAAAGTCTTTTTGCAGCAGCAGTACAAATTCTGTCAATTGCACCTTCTACTGTTTCTCCTTTCAAAAGATATCCGCGGTTTAAAATCTGCTCACTTTCAGAGTTTTTCCACCACATTTTGGTATCGTTTTGTGTTTCAAAATTATTTGCTGGGTTTGTGTCTATCGTATTCATATGTATTCTGGGCTTGTATTAGAAAAGATCGTTTGCTGTTATGCTTTTATCGTGTTTTGTATATTCAACTGGGCGCTTAGCAAAGAAATCGTCTAAACTGTTTGCAAAAACTTCTTCTTCAAACCAAGTCATTTTTGAATACTCATCTGGTGAAACATTAAAAATAGTTTCGATATTGATTTGTTTCAAACTTTCGTCAATTCTAAATTTCATGAAGTTCACTAAATCTTCTTTATTAATGGTTTCTATAGCACCATCTTCAAAAATCCAATCTAGAATATCTGCTTCAACAGTAATTGATTCTCTAACCGTTTCTCTAATCAATTCTAAAGTGTCGGCATCAAAATATTCAGGGAATTCTTCACGGATTTTGTTGATGATGTAAATTCCGCCATTGGCATGAATCTGCTCGTCAATTGAAGTCCATGCAATAATATTACTCACATTTTTCATGTATCCTTTGAATCTTGTGAATGATAATAGAATCGCAAATTGGCTAAACAACGAAACGTTTTCAATTAAAATACTGAATAAAATCAGCGAAACCATGTATTTTCTATTATCCTGAGATTTAGTATCTTTCAGTACATTCGAAAGATAATCTACACGTCTGCGAACTACAGGAACATCTAAAAGTCTTTCGAATTCATCATTATATCCTAAAACTTCTAATAAACGAGAATATGCTTCAGAATGTCTGAATTCGCATTCTGCAAAAGTAGTTCCCAATCCGTTGAATTCTGGTTTTGGAAAATGCTCGTATATATTTCCCCAAAAACTTTTTACAGCTACCTCAATCTGTGCAATAGCTAATAGACTGTTTTTGATGGCTGTTTTCTCGGCAACATTTAAATGTGCATGAAAGTCTTGTGTATCGGCAGTAAAATCTACTTCAGTGTGTACCCAATAAGCTTTATTAATTGCTTCGGTAAATTGCAGAACCTCCGGATACTCGAAAGGTTTATAATTGATTCTTTTATCGAAAATTGACATATATATAGAGTTTTAAGTGACAAAATTGACATAGAAAAACGAGTGCGCAAATTTGGGGTCGGATTGGCATGATTTCTATAATTACAAATTTAACCTCCAGTTCCTGTTTTGTCTAGTTTTAGATGTTAAAAATCCATCCAATTATCAACAGTTTTAAAACCTCGAAAATTGGAGATCATATAAATTTTATCAACACCAAAACAATGTCTTGTAATTCTCAATGAACTAGGTATTTCCTAAAAATTAATGTTAAGTTATCAACATCAAAAAGTCATCATTTTTGATGCAATCTCCAAAACAGTTATCAACAGGTCATTTTGAAAAACAACATTTTGAGGATTCAATTTAAAAGAAAAAAACGTCATCTATTAATAATTATTCTAAATAACAAATCTTCACATTTTCTGAAAAATAAAATACAACTTTCTTAAAAACAACCCATTACAATTACAACCATTTTCTTAGCGTCATTATTTTTATTTGGAAATACTTGAAAAACGTTCTAATTGCTATTAATTCTTATCAAAATAAATTTAAAGTTGAAAAACGTCAGAAAAAGAAAATTACAATGGTAGAATTGCAAAATTTAAGAGATAAAACAAACTAAATAAACCACTACTAAAGTCATTACTGCAAACAAAAAAAATCTGCTCTAAGAACAGACTTTTTACATTGGAAATAAGTAGTTTTGGACTAAATCTTCACGGCCTGATAAATCAATTTCCAGCCTTTCATATTGTTTTTACCATCTGTATTAAACCAAATCAAAACCTTATTGGTTCTGGATACAACAATTGGGGGTAAAGTTGTACCACTAAATCGTGCAATAGCATATTCAGGAATAGCATATTCTCCATCAAATAAAAAAACATTGTCTATTTTTTCTTCCGTATTCATCTCTGTAAAAGCGATCGAAATTCGATATCCTTCTGGAACAGTAATCTGCCATTTACAATCGCATTCTTCGGCATAATTAGTTTCAGGACCGCTTCCGTCACTAATTTCCCCACTCAATTCCGTAATGTAGTTTTTTCCACTGCAATACATTGTACTTCTGTCCAATGGTAAAACTTCATAAAACAATTTAAAACTGGCTTTTTTGGATGCGTTGTTTGCTATAAATTCAACATCAGCATTTGGATTGCTTATTACAACCGGACGATCCTTTTTCCATTCATTCAATTTAATATCTATCGGATTATGATTACCACTTTTAAATCTCAAAATGGCATTTTTAAAATCACCTTTTATTTCTTTTAAGTTAAAAGCAATTCCCAGATTATCTCCTAATGGATTAATTTTCCAATTCTGAATGTTTTTTTTCTCATTTTCGAAAGTGATAAAACCTTTTTGTTTTGCCGAATCAAAAAGAGATGAAACGTTTTTATCGTTTTCTATAAAATCAATTATATTCTTAAAATTGATTGTTCCTGCTCCTAATTTCCCAGAATACTTCAAATCCTGATTAGAAAGTGATGTTCCCATTAAAATCTCTTCGATTTCTACACTGCTTTTTTCGGGAAAATTTATTTTCAATAATGCTGTAGCTGCTGTTGCGATTGCGGTTGCGGGCGAAGTTCCTTTATTTTCAATAAAACCATTATCGTCTGTAGAAGAAGCTCCATAAATAGATTCTCCAGGCGCTGAAACATCTACGAATTTTCCAAAATTAGAAATAGCTGTTTTTTTATTTGAAGAATCAACCGCTCCAACTGCAATAACGTTTTCTAATGAAGCAGGATAATAATCCATCGCATTCGAAAAATTTCCAGCTGCTGAGATTACCACAATTCCAGCATCTATTGCTTTTTTGACTAATTCTTTTTCTTCAGGTTTTATTACATTACTTCCCCAAGCGCAACAAATAATATCAACTTTCATGGCAATCGCATATTCAAAAGCTTTATAACCATCTTTTATATACGTTTGTTGCGCGCGATCTTCGATTGCTTTTATCGGAAGAATTTTGAAATAATCTGACGCTTTCTCGCCATAACATCCTTTAAATGTTTTAGCAATTATTCCCGAAATATAAGTTCCGTGATAGTACGTTTTTAATTTATTGTTTGGCGGACGAACATCGGCATCATTATTTGAAACATCCCAACCTGTTGTATCGTCTTTATATCCGTTTGCATCGTCATCATAATCATTTTTAGGATCTGCATTCTGATACCAAAACGGAGCAATTTCTGAATGTGTCAAACGGAAGCCATCATCTATAACGGCAATAACAATCGGTTTTGTAACATTACGCTCTTTTTTAACTTGACGAATTCCAATAGCATCCAAATACCAGAACGAATCATTTTTAGATTTATCCGAATCTTTAATAGAATCAGCGGCATTTCTATTGCTAAAAATACCTGCAGCCGAAACCGCAGGTAAAGCATGAAAACTACTAAAAAAAATGCAGTAAATTAAAAAAAATATTTTCATGTAATTAATTCGGATTAACTGTCGTTGTAATAGTATGATTATGTGCTGGCATATTATAAAGCAATAAAGTAGTAGTTTCAGTACCTGATTGTTGTCCTAGCTCATAACGCTGTAATCCTGGACCTTGTCCCATATGAACCGGAACTCTTCCTCGCAAATCAGGCAAAGCGAAAGTGGTCATTCCATTTCCGCCATAAACGGTTCCTAGCAATGCAAATAAAGCTGAATTTGTGTTAACAGATAGTAACTGTCCATTACACGAAGCATGATCTCTAACCTCGTAATTGTAGGGAGTTAATATGATCTCTCCAATAAATGGGTCTGCTCCATTACGTGATGGGTATATTCCATATAAAGCAATCTGAAAATTCAAAGCTAAAGAAGGCTGCAAATTATTAATAGGCACGTTACTTCCAGCCATCCCTGAAAAACTTGTCAAAGTCAAATTTGAGGCAACCCAGTTACCGCTTTTATACGATAAAAACTGACCTTCAGTTCCTACTGGAAGATTACCTTGAGTTGGTGTAGTTATTTCCCAAACTGCAGTTCCTAAATCAGATTTTACGCATACGTACTCTTTCATTGTCGAAACATTAATCCATCTAGAACCTATGGTATAACCTTTACTTGTATCATCTGTCGCCGCGGGAACTGTAGTAGCTGCTAAATTTACTTTTAAGTTGGGAACATTATTTAAAACGACATCACCGTTTTCGCCTTTATCTCCTTTATCTCCCTTATCACCTTTAATACCAGCTATCCCCTGAATACCTTGATCTCCTTTTTCGCCAGTTGGTCCAGTTAATCCTATTGTTCCCTGATCGCCTTTTGCTCCTTGCAAACCTTGAATTCCTTGTACTCCTTGAATTCCCTGATCTCCTTTTTCACCAGTAGCGCCAGTTAATCCAATTGCTCCTTGATCACCTTTGTCTCCTTTTTCACCGACTGTACCAGTTAAACCAATTGCTCCCTGATCTCCTTTGTCTCCTTTATCTCCCTTTACTCCTTGAATTCCTTGCGGACCTGCTGTTGAACTTCCAGAATTTAAAGCATACAATGCATACGGAACGCTCAAAAACTGATTTGTACTTGTAACAGTATAATTACTACCACCATTTAAATCGGTTTCTGTTTTTACAAAATAAGGTCCATTTGCCCAATTGATCCCCGAAAAAGTACCTGCTTCTATTGTACCATTTCCAATTTCTACAGTCACTAAACCATTCGCATTTGAAGTTGGACGATGTGTTTCTGCATACACCACCAATCCTGTTTCTGTTCCTTGCAAAATAGAAACTTTCATTCCGATTGGACTGTTTTCGATAAGTTTATTAGAACTATTGCGAACTACTGCCTGATAGCTCAGGCCAGACTGCGCCTGTACTTTTACAGTTGTTAAAAATAGTGTCGCTAGCAAAAAAAAGTAAAGCTGTTTCATATTTTAGATCGATTAGTTTTTAATTATTTTGAATTTTTTGACTGTTTTATTTCCTTCTAAAACCTGAAGAAAGTAAACAGCGCTTGGTAGATTTGTAAAGTCAATTATAGTCTCATTAGTTACTATTCTATTACTAGATATGTTTTTTCCTGATAGCTCATACAATTGATAGTTGAGATTGCTACTGAGATTTTCCGGAGCTTTCAGAATCAGAAAATTGGTTGTTGGATTGGGATAAACCAGAAAAGAAAGATCAATTTCAGGACGATCAATTCCTAAATCGACATCAATACTAAAAGGTTGTTGTACGCCTCTATACACACCTCCTGTATTATTTATTGCCGATGTATAAAATACCTGTCCAACAGAAAAACTTACAGATCCCGACGCCCCAGAAGATTCTCCTCCAACTGCAACAGCGGCTTGTTGTGCTCTTACAGCTGAAAGATTAACAAAAAAAACAATTAATAAAAAATGGATAAAGATGCTTTTATGCTTATTAGAGTAGTTTTTATTCATAGACTAAATTTTAGTTGATAGAAAAGGGAATTGTCCTATTTAAGGAAATTAAAATCGAAAACTATAGAAATAGCGTATTAATACCTGAATTTTTCTTTTAGGAATAATTTAAATTGCAGTATATATTCTGAGATCAAAATTAAAGTTAAACTTTCAAAAAAGACATTCTAACAAGGGGACAAATGGGGGACATTTATATATCTAATTTCTAAAAAATCAGCACTTTAAAGAAAACGCTATCAAACAAAAACTATTTTTTCACTAATTTTACTGTACAATTTCATTCGCCAAAATAAATTTAATGTCTGCCAAAAAAATACATTTTATTATTCTATACTGTTTTGCATTGGTTACAAATGCTCAGGAACTAAAAATTAATTCTTCAAAAAATTACCTAGAGGATATTGAATCTGTTTTACTTCAGGAGAAGGATTTTGGTTCAGATACCATAACTTTAAAAAAGTATCTTAATCCTTTAAACAAATTACCAAAATATCAGATTGTTTATCAGGGTTTATTAGCAAACGGTTACAGTAATTTCTACAATGCAATCAATAAAACTTCTGACAGCTATTATTTAAACGCTATTGAAAAAGCAAAGATCTCAAAAGACATCTCTTTAGAAATCTGGTCAAAATTCAACTACATCAACTATTTATATTATTACAGAGATTATATCAAGTTGACTCCTTTTCTATTACAAATAATGGAAAAACTAGAAAGCTTGCCAACCGAACAAATTATTCAGGCCGATGAAACGTATAAAAAAATTGGCTGGATACTAAGTACTTTTGGCGACTATAAAAAATCACTTCATTATTTAAAGCTTGCTGAAAATGTTGCTTCAAAAAAATCTTCAGAATATGCAGCCATCATTAATGCAATTGGAATAAATTATTTTCATATTGGCGATTACAAAATGGCTACTTTTTATTTTAATAAAACGGCCAAATTATCTAAAGAGATTCATGATGAAGTGCGTTACGCCAAATCACTCGGAGATTTAGCTTTAATTTCTCAGCAAAAAGGTGATTTTAAAACTGCCATTGCACTCTTAAAAAACGATATTCAGATTTCTGAACAACAAAAAAGTGATCAGAATACCATGTATGCTTCTATTCTTCTGGCTGAATTATTTTTCAAAAACAATAACCTTGAAGAAGCTTTAGAATCTTTGAAAAAAGCCGAAAGTATTGCGGTATCAAAATCCTACTTTAAAAAATCAGAATTACAAATTATAAAACTAAAACTTCAAATTCTAAAACTAAAGCATTCCACTGAAAGTGAATTAGATTTAAGACGAAGAATGGTTGTTTTGGAAGAATCCCTTCAAAATGAAGACGGCGATCTAGCAATTAATCAGGCCAATTGGATTATCGAAAAAAACAAATATCAACAAAATATTGATGAAGCAAAAAAAGTAATCAAATACGAGTCGACTTTAAAAAACTTCTACATTATTATTTTTACAATGCTGTCTTGTATTGTTTTATTAGTATTTGTTTACTTCAGAAAAAAATACAGAAACAGACATTTTCAGTACGAACAAAAAGTAAAATCTCTAGAATCTGAAAAAATTAAAACAGAACAAAAGTTAACAGAAGTTCACGAAGATCTTAAATCTCAAATTGATTATTTAAAAGAAAAAAATAGTCAAATCAAAAATCTCAAAAGTGAGATTGAAAATATTAAGAAATCATCTTCTTATTATATAGAAAAGCAAGAAGGAAAACTCAGCGCTTTGTTAGAATCACACTTAATGACAGATAGCAACTGGAATATTTTTAAACGAGAATTTCAAAAAGAATATCCTGAATTCTATGCGTTGCTTCAACAAGATTTTCCAGAAATAACCGACTCCAACAAACGAATTTTACTGCTTCAAAAACTTGATTTCAGTAACAATGAAATTGCGGAACTTTTAGGAATTACAAACGAAGCCGTAAAAAAGTCAAAACAACGTCTTAAGAAAAAGCTTGGTGACAAATATGACACTCTTTTTGATCATCTAAGTTCAGGTCTGTCCTAAAATAAAATCGATTTATAAAAAAGATAACATTAAATAAAAATTAAAATCTGCTTAAGCGATTCTTAAATTTTGGAAAAACCGTACTAAAAATCTCTTTTAACATCAAATTATTATTGGTTAAAGAATATTAATTTCTACATTTGCTTTATTTTTAATTATTCTAAATAGATGATTGAAAATCCCAAAAAGTAAATTAACTCTTGTACAATTCAATAACCATAAATAGCATATTATGAAAAAGATTTTTTTCGTTTCTTTTGCTTTTGCGGCTACTCTTTTTGTGAGTGCACAGCAAAAAAACACACTGTTAGAACAATCTTTCTGGAAAAATTCTCCAAACGTAGAAACTGTTAAAGCAGAAATAGCAAAAGGAAATAATCCTGCTGAAGCCAATATAAATGCATTTGATGTTACTACTTTGGCCATCAATAATGATGCACCTATAGCAACTATAAAATTTTTATTAGATCAGCCAGGAAATTCAATCACCAAATTAACTCACGATAATCGTATTTATTTACACTGGGCAGCTTACAGAGGCAACACTGAATTAGTTGAATATTTAATTTCAAAAGGTTCTGACGTAAATTTTGAAGACAGTCACGGAACTGCTCCTGCAGATTTCGCAGCTTCAAACGGTCAATCAACTCCTGCAATGTATGATGCTTTTTTTAAAGCTGGTTTAGATTCGAAGAAAAAATATGCAAACGGTGCCAATCTTTTATTATTAGCAATTTCATCTGATAAAGATTTAAAGGCTGCAGAATATTTTGCTACAAAAGGAATGTCTTTAAAAGATGTAGATAATGAAGGAAATACTGCTTTTACTTATGCTGCAAGATCAGGTAATATTCCGTTTTTAAAGAAACTTTTAGAAAAAGGCATTAAACCAAATGATAATGCACTTTTGATTGCAGCACAAGGAAGTCGTAGAGAAACCAATACATTGGAGACTTATAAATATTTAGTTGAAGAAGTAAAAATCAAAGCTACATCTCAAAATAAAGCGGGACAAAATGTATTGCATATTTTAGCAGGAAAACCAAATCAGAAAGAAATTGTTGAATATTTCTTAGCAAAAGGAGTTGATGTAAACAAAGCTGATAAAGAAGGAAATACTCCGTTAATGGCTGCAGCCGCTGCAAGAGAAACTGCTGTTTTAGAACTTTTCCTTTCAAAAGCTAAAAACATCAATGCTCAAAATCTAAAAGGCGAATCTGCTTTGACTTATGCCGTAAGATATGGTTCACCTGAGGCCGTAAACTTACTTTTAGCAAAAGGTGCAGATGTAAATGTAAAAGATAAAGACGGAAACAATTTAGGTGTTTATCTAGTGCAATCTTATCGACCTGCGGGAAGAGAAAAAGTAACAACAGATCCTTTTGATGCTAAAGCGAAATCACTTCAGGACAAAGGCCTTAATCTGGCAACTGCCCAAAAAGATGGCAATACGTTATATCATTTAGCAATTACCAAAAATGATGTTTCACTTTTGAAAAAAATAACAGATTTAAAAGTAGATGTTAATGCTAAAAATAAAGATGGTTTAACTGCTTTACACAGAGCTGCAATGACTTCTAAAGATGATGCAATTTTAAAATATCTTGTTTCTGCAGGAGCAAAAAAAGACATCAGTACTGAGTTTGACGAAACAGCTTATGCATTAGCTAAAGAAAACGAACTCCTTACTAAAAATAACATCTCAGTTGAGTTTTTAAAATAAATAAATAATCAATATTTGAAATTCCAAATCCTGATTGTTTTTGGAATTTGAATTACCAATCCATATAAATAAATTTCATGAAATCAATATTCAAAATTGCTCTTACAAGTGCTTTTATCTTTTTATTTTCTCTTCAATCTAATGCGCAGGCAAGCAAATACAAATGCATGCTGCAAA
>NZ_DASWYK010000153.1:0-39466 GCF_036405015.1 Flavobacterium sp.
TAAGAGGATTTTTGTTGTATAAAAACTCTAATTTGATTTCGTAAATGTTGATTTCTGAATTAGTTTTTCAGGTCTTTAATTACTTTAAAGGCAACATCAACCTGATCTTCTCCAACTAAAATTGTAAATTCATTAGAAGTCGAAATTACTTCATTAATAATAATTCCTTCCCAAGCCAAACGCTGGAAAATGAAGTAATAAATACCAGGAACTACAATGTTTTCTTTTGGTAATTTTACAGTAATTGAAGCTAAATTATCTAATTTCTGGATTAATTTTTCTCTCATAAAGTGTTTTTCAACTAAATGATTTACACTGCTGCTGACAACGATATTGGTTTCGTTTACACCACGAGAGGAGGTATAAAAAATATCAGATAAAGCGTTAATATCAGAAATTAAATCTGCTTGTTTGTTTAAAACAGTTTCTGAAGCAGCAAAAGTGTAATCTGTAAGTTCAGAACGAACTGTGATTTCACCAATATTTTTAATTACTTTATTGATTTTGTGGTTCAATTTAAAATCCAGTTCTTCTGTCAGTCGTTTTAAAGACATTACAACAGCTCCTTGTTTTACTTCTTTGCCAAACTCACTTTCTAATTCGGTCATAATATTGCGCGAAAGTGAAGTCAGGTTAATAATTCCGAGTGAGAGGGCATTCAATAAAAATGGTTTTGTTTTAATGTAGTTTTCTACAATAGAAGAAACAGTTTTCATAATTCTTTTTTTTTTTTTTTGTGTATTCGGTTGGTTGTTAATTTAACATTGCGATGTTATAAATCTCTGCAAATATAAATAAAAAAACAAATTGTTACAATTATAACAATAAAAAAATATGTTAAAAGTGATAAAATGCATCAGTAAGATGTTCAATTGCAGTAGTTTCGGAGGTTAAATGGATGGCAATGATGTCAAATCGCACTTCGAAATCTTCAGCAAAATCCTTTTCCCTATCGTTTATGTAGGCATTTACTGCTTTTATGAGTAATTGAATCTTTTTTTGTTTTACAAATTCTTCTGGGGAACCGAAATCTAAATTTGAACGAGTTTTAACTTCAATAATTGCAACAATCGAATCTTTTTGAGCAATTATATCTATTTCTGCCTTTTGAAAAACGTAGTTTCGGTCTAGAATTTTATATCCATTTTCTTCAAGATATGCCGTGGCAAGATCTTCTCCTAATTTTCCTAAGTCATTATGTTCTGCCATTTTTTTGTTTCAAGTTTCAGGTTTCAGGTTTTTTGCACGCAAAGACGCGAAGTTGCAAAGTTTTAACTGTACTTTGCGACTTCGCGTCTTTGCGATATTTATGTGGTATTGTTAGATTTCCTTAAAAAAGGAATAGAATAGTATTATCTTTTAAAAGTAACCGTACTTCCAGTTGAGGTAACTTCTACAGAAACGGTATTTCCCATAATTAAAGCTCTGTTATCTCTAATATGTCCTGCTGGGAAATTGAAAATTACTGGAATATTGTATTTTTTCGTGACATCATCAATAATTTCCAAAGCATTTTTTCCCCACGGAACTTCATTGTCTTTCATGCTTGTCATGCCTCCAATGATAATTCCTTTTAGATTTTCGATGCATCCGTTGCGCTTAAGATTCATCATCATACGGTCAATATGGTACAGATATTCATCTAAATCTTCAATGAATAATATTTTGTCTCTACAGTCAATTGCAGATGGAGAACCTAATAAACTGTATAATATAGATAAATTACCGCCAACCAATTCTCCAGTTGCACTTCCTAAACGATTCATCGGATTTGGGCTGATAGAATAAGAAACAGGCTCACCAAACAAACTTGCTTTTAATGAACTTACAGCATCTGGAGTTGCTCTTGGAACCGTTACAGGCATAATTGCGTGAAGCGATTTATAACCCATTGTATTTAAATGATTGTGAAGAACAGTTACATCACTAAATCCGATAACCCATTTTGGATTTTGTTTGAATTTGGTAAAGTCTAATAAATCAAGCATTCTAACCGTTCCATAACCTCCACGAACACACCAGATAGCTTTGATATTTGGATTGTCCATTTGCTTTTGAAAATCGGCAGCTCTTTGTTCGTCTGTTCCAGCCAATTGGTGATAATCTAATCCGATTGTGCTTCCAATTACGGCTTCTAATCCCCAACTGTGCAATAAATCTATGGTTGGTTTTAAATTATCGTCGATATTTTTTCTGGCTGTAGCCAAAAGTGCTACAGTATCTCCTTTTTGTAAATAAGGTGGTGTTATCATGTTTTGTTGAGATTGACAAGTTAATGACTGAAAAGCAAAAATAAGAAATGCGACTTTATAAATAGAAAAGTGTTTTTGAAAGTATTTAAAGCTCTTGATGTTCATTTTTTCTTTTTTGCTTAAAATTATACATTATTTAATTCCGGTTTTAATAAAACGGAGCGCATCCATATTTAGTTTCTAATTCTTTTAAAATTAAAATTAATCCTTCATCAGCTTTTTCAGACTGAATATTGGCAAAAAGAATAAAAGCTTTGTTGGAAGCTTTACAAATATACACTTTGGTTAAAAATGTTCCCGGATTTCCATTGTGAAATGAATATTGTTGCTCATTATTTTTATTAAGTTCTGAATACCAGCCAAACGAAAATTCTGAAAGACCAAAGTGCATGTAGTTAAATTCTGCCTGAGTAAACAGTTTTGATTTTCCCTGCAGCCCTTGCAGTTGCATTTGGATAAATTTACAATAATCAGGTAGAGTTACATTGATATTTCCTGCAGACGAAAGCCAGTTTAATTTATAATTTAAAGCCGGTTTTTCAGGAGTTAGATTTTCATCGTGTCCCCAAGTTTGATTTTTGTCTTTTAGGTTAGGTTGACCAAATTCAAAATCAATATTTAAATTTTTTCCTAATTCTTGTACTAAGATTTCATAGGTTTTTCCTGTTACCTTTTCCAGCATAAGTCCGGCTGCAACATAGCTAGGATTTGACCAGTAAACATCTTGTTTTTGCGAAATAGTATTGTTTTGTCTGAAAAACCATTTGATAAACTCATAACGTTGTTCAGCATCATCACCTTTAATTTCTTTTCGAGTTGGCGTTTCATTTCCATAAGACCAAGTCGGAATATGTGCTCTAAAAGTAATAAAATCTCTTAGCGTAAAGTCGTAATAAGCGGGGTTGCTTTTTGCTTTCAATTCTGGATATAAATCAAAAAATTTGGTTTCCCATTTTAGCTTTCCTTCTTTAACCAGTATAGCTGCTAAATAGCTTGTAATCGTTTTGGTGAGAGAGCCCAATCGAAATCGGTCTGATAATTCAGCCTTTAATTGACTATTGATTTTTTTATATCCAAAAGCATTAATTTCTAAAACAGAATCAGAAGAAACAACGGCATAGGCAATTTCAGGAATATTATGTTTTGTTCTTATGCTATCAACAAATTGGCTGATTTGTTGTGAATAAGAAAAGTTAAAAATTAAAAGTAAACTGCAAACAGAGAGTAATTTTTTCATTTTTTGAAACAGAAATTGAAGTAGCAAGATACGTGAGAATATCAATTTAAAAAATAAAATCAGTAAATAAATATTTAGAAATTTCTTACAATTAAATTGTTTTTTATAAATTGAATTTTTTTAATTGAAAATAATTATGCGTCATTTAATTTCTCTTTTTAGTTTCCTTCTTTTCTGCTGTACTATTGCCAATGCACAATCTAAAAAATACAAAATACATACCACTGCATTTTACAATTTTGAGAATTTGTATGACACCATAGATGATTCTTTTACGAATGATGACGAATGGACTCCAAACGGAGCGCAACATTGGACAAAAGAAAAATACGAACAAAAATTAAAAAATCTCGCAAGGGTAATTGCTGAAATTGGAACTCCTGAAAATGCTAATGCTCCAGTTTTATTGGGTTGTGCTGAAGTTGAAAACAGAGAAGTTTTAGAAGATTTAATAAAAGAACCTAAGTTACAGCAATTCGATTTTGGAATTATTCATTTTGATTCGCCAGATAAACGTGGTATAGATGTGGCTTTGCTTTATCAGAAAAAGTATTTTAGACCAACGTCATTTTCTAATATTCCTTTAATCATTTATAAAAAGAATATGCAGAAAAAAGAGGAAGAATTGGAAGTTTTAGATGATGAAGTCGAAATCAAAAAAGAAAATAATAATCGTGTTTTTACAAGAGATCAGCTTTTAGTTTCGGGTTTTCTTGAAAATGAAGAAATACACATTATTGTGAACCACTGGCCATCTCGATCTGGAGGCGAAAAAGCAACAACTTTGTTTCGGGAAGCGGCTGGAAAATTAAATCGAAAAATTATTGATTCCTTACAACAGATCAATCCTGCTGCAAAAGTGATGACAATGGGTGATTTGAATGATGGACCCATAAATAATAGTGTAAAAATAGCTTTAGGCGCGAAAGGAAAAAAAGCTGAAGTTCCAGAATTCGGTGTTTTTAATCCGTTTGAAGAGTTGGCCAATAAAGGAATGGGAACGATTGCTTTTCGGGATTCCTGGAATATTTTCGATCAGATTATAATAACAGAAACATTTCTGAAATCTGATGTTTCTACTTTTAGTTTTTGGAAAGCTGGTATTTTCAATAAACCTTATCTTGTTCAGACTTCTGGGCCATATAAAGGATATCCGTTACGAAATACCGTAGCGGAAGCCGGTTTCAGCGATCATTTTCCAGTTTATATTTATTTGGTAAAAGAGTTTAGGTAAGTATTTAGTCGCATTTGCAGTATTCAGTCGCAGTTGCAGTGTCCAGTCGTAGTTTTCAGTTTTTCTGAGACTGAATACTGCGACTGAGACTGAAAACTTTTCATTAACTTAGCTTTTCAAAATTTAGTATTTAAAAAAATGGCTATAGCAAAACCTTTCAATCTTACGCAATGGATTGAAGAAAACCGACAATTACTAAAACCACCCGTTGGAAATAAAAATTTATATGTTGATTCTGGCGATTACATCGTAATGATTGTTGCAGGACCAAACGCCCGAAAAGATTATCATTATAATGAAACAGAAGAACTTTTTTATCAGTTAGAAGGAAGTATAAAAGTCGTAATTCAGGAAGATGGTCAGCGCAAGGAAATGGAACTAAATGCAGGAGACATGTATCTTCATCCTGCCAAAGTGCCACATTCGCCTGTTCGTTCAGAAGGTTCAATTGGTTTGGTAATCGAAAGAAAACGTGCTGGACTTGGTTATACAGATGGATTGCTTTGGCATTGTGATAACTGCAATCATAAATTGTACGAAGTCTATTTTGAACTTCATAATATTGAAAAAGATTTCCTTCCTCATTTCGAACATTTTTACAATTCAGAAGAATTAAGAACTTGTGATAACTGTGGAACAGTAATGGAAACCGATCCTAGATTTGTGGCTAAGAAATAATTTGCGATTAAACATAAAATAGAAAACCCGACAGATTTTAAAAACCTGTTGGGTTTTTTAGAATTCAGCTCATTCCGTTAGGAATGTTTGGTCGGTAGAATAAAAATTTAGATTCTAAATGTACGTTCCGTAGGAACGATTGATTTTTTGGAAATACGTTTATTTTTCTACCGACGAGATATTCCTACGGAATATTGCTTTTGAGAATATTATAATTCAAACTTCTTTCCCTGCTCAGGATAAATAATCTTAAGCTTCAAGTCATTTAGATTTTTTAATTGCTCTTTAATTTTAACGATATTCTTAGCTGGCGGTTTTAAATGCGTAATAATGATTTTGAAGTTTTCTAAAGCACCTTTTCCAGCCAAATCTTCCAAAACATGAAGTTCTTTCATCAAATAATTTGGAGTTAAATGACCGAATAAAAACTTATCTGGCTGTTCATTTGGAAAGGAAACTTCAATAAAAATTCCCTTTAATTTTTTCTCTTTAACTAATGGAGCAATTACAGTCCATAAATTGCGAAGATTATTGCTTTTTTCTACCGAATCTGGTCCAGTATCACCTAAATATAAAGCATAAGAATCTTCATTCTTGATTAAAAATGCTGTACTTTCAAATGGGTTAACATGACTTAGCGGAAAAGCTTTTACTGTCATTTTTGTATTTGAAAGAGAAGTTTCTTCCTCTAAATTTAAAGTTTGAAAATGATACTTTTTTATATGAAAACCTGGTCCTGCATCTCCAAAATTTGCCCAAGTCTGATCGTTGAAATAATGGTTTTCCATCATTTCCATGCATTTTTCAGTAGCATATACTGTTTTTGAAGAATCAGCAGGAGAGTTGATGATTAAACCCGAAACATGATCCAGATGCGCATGAGAAATCAAATAGCCTTTGATGTATTTGCGTAACACTTCGCTTGTTGAAATCTTAAAGACTTTGTTTTCGCTTGCTTTTTCAATTCCAGCATTTATAGTTCCAGCATCAAGACAAATAAAATCTTTTGTGTTTGTAGGTGCTAACAAATAAGCAGAAAGATTTTTTTCATCAATACCACCTTTTACACCTAATGGAACAACCTGAAAAGAAGGTTTTTCTTTTTGTGCAAAAAGAGTAGTTGAAATAAATAAGAGACAAAGCAAAAGACGAGAGAAAATGGACATGTTTTTCATATTAAGTAGTGCAAATTTCATTAAATAAATCCAATAAATAAGGATTGAATTCTGTTAATACTGCGAAATAACCTTAAATTTACGTTGGTTTATGAATTCATTTCAATTTGAAATTAATTTCTAAAAGAATATCTTTACATTAAAAAATATAACAATTTTAACTAAAAAAGTTACAATGACAACAATAGCATCGCAATTTGGAATGAAGGAAGCTCTGGAAAAATTGGGCATCAAAACGATAAATGAAGGAACATCAACAGGAACAAATAATTTTTCATCAGGAGAAATCTTAGAAAGTTATTCTCCAGTTGATGGAAAATTAATTGCTTCGGTAAAAATGTCGACTGCTCAAGATTATGAGAAAGTAATTCAGACCGCAGCAGAAGCTTTTAAAGCATTCAGATTAATTCCTGCGCCACAGCGTGGTGAAATTGTGCGTCAGTTTGGAGAGAAATTGAGACAAAATAAAGAAGCGCTTGGAAAATTGGTTTCTTATGAAATGGGAAAATCATTGCAAGAAGGCTTTGGAGAAGTTCAAGAAATGATTGATATCTGCGATTTTGCAGTGGGATTATCGCGCCAATTACACGGATTGTCGATGCATTCTGAAAGACCGGGACACCGTATGTATGAGCAATATCATCCGTTAGGAATTGTTGGAATCATTTCGGCTTTTAATTTTCCTGTAGCAGTTTGGTCTTGGAATACTGCTTTAGCATGGATTTCTGGTGATGTTTGCGTTTGGAAACCTTCAGAAAAAACACCTCTTTGCGGTATTGCCTGTCAAAATATAATTGCTCAAGTTATCAAAGAAAACAATCTTCCAGAGGGAATTTCGTGTTTGATAAACGGAGATTATAAAATAGGTGAATTATTGACTGCAGATACTCGTATTCCGCTTATTTCTGCAACTGGTTCCACTAGAATGGGTAAAATTGTAGCACAAACTGTTGCAGGTAGATTGGGTAAATCTTTATTAGAATTGGGAGGAAATAATGCCATTATCGTAACTCCAGACGCAGATATAAAAATGACTGTTATTGGAGCTGTTTTTGGAGCTGTAGGAACTGCTGGTCAGCGTTGTACTTCAACACGAAGATTGATTATTCACGAAAGTATTTATGATAAAGTAAAAGAGGCTTTGATTGCAGCTTATAAACAATTACGAATCGGAAATCCGCTTGACGAAAACAATCATGTTGGACCATTAATTGACGTTCACGCTGTCGAAATGTACGCAGCTGCTTTAAACAAAGTGGTTGCTGAAGGCGGAAAAATTTTAGTTGAAGGCGGAGTGCTTTCTGGTCAAGGTTACGAAAGCGGCTGTTATGTAAAACCAGCAATTGCAGAGGCTGAAAATTCATTTGAAATCGTACAACACGAGACATTTGCTCCGGTTTTATACCTACTTAAATATTCAGGCGAAGTGGATAATGCAATCGAACTTCAGAACGGTGTTGCCCAAGGATTATCGTCGGCAATTATGACGAATAATTTACGTGAAGCCGAAAGATTCTTATCTGCAACAGGTTCAGATTGTGGAATTGCGAATGTAAATATTGGAACTTCGGGAGCTGAAATTGGAGGTGCTTTTGGTGGAGAAAAAGAAACCGGAGGCGGACGAGAATCAGGATCTGATGCTTGGAAAATCTATATGCGACGTCAGACCAACACAATTAACTATACAACCAATCTTCCTTTGGCACAAGGAATTAAATTTGACTTGTAAAATTAGAATCTAAAATTTATAGACCGCTTTTTCAATTTTTGAGAAAGCGTTTTTTTTTATGCTTCAATTTGTAGTATTTTTATTTTTAATTTCTATTTGCCAAGAATTTAATCGATACTTAAAAACAAATGACTTTATTTTTTTTAGCCGGACTTACTCCTTTCGGATACGGATTTATAGGAGTGCTGCTTTTATCTTTTCTGTTGGCTTATTTATGGCTCAGATCTTCTAAAAAAGGGGAAAAGTTAGGTTGTTTTTCATTTGGACTGACGGCGCTTTTAATTTGGTTTGTTCTGATGTTTCCGACCTTTTTTACTTTTTCAATTATTGAAAATGGTAATGAAACTGCCAAAATTGGCATGGTCGTTTTTTGGGTTTTTATATTTGGTTTAGTGGCGTATTTTATGTTGGCAAAAAACACAACGAATGTAAAGAAACTCATTTTTACAGTTTTAAAATATCTACTAGGCCTGATATTTTTAGGTTTGTTTTTAGTCTTATTTTTTGGAATGGCATTCTATGTTTATCAAAGACTTTTTACAACCGAAAAACAAGGAGATCCGGTGTGGGTTGCTTTCTTGTGTATCTTTTTTATCGCCTCATTAATTCTGGCTGGAATAGGTCTTTTAAATCGAAATAAGGAAGAGAAGAAGAAAGAAAAAACAACATTTTATGATCTGGAAAATGCAAAACTAAAACCTGAATTTGTGATAGAATTGGATTTGACAGATTCCAAATTAAAAGTGTTTCCAGAGGAGATTTTTAAGTTCAGAAATTTGAAGTTCTTAACTTTAAGTAATAACGAGATTAGCGAAATTCCAAATGAAATTAATAAATTACAGTTTCTTATCGGAATAGATTTGAGAAATAATCCAATTTCGGATCAAGAGAAAAATAGAATTAGAAGATTACTTTCTAAAGAAATTGAAATCGTCTTCTAACAAAGAATTTTTAATATATGAATGAACTTTTAGAGTTTTTGGGTCAAAACAAGACTGATGTTGGAATGCTGATTTTTTTGATGCTTTTTAGCATGGGGATTGCCTTGTTTCTAACGATTATTTTTGGTGGATTATTCAATTTGAAATTCCCAAATTGGCTTTTCTTTGCGGTATGTCCTTTGCTAATTGGCGTTAGTTTTTTTATTGATGACAGGTTGCCACTTCCGGTTCTGTTGCTTTTATTTGTGTCTGTTTTTTTCTTTGGTATAATCGGAATGATTTTTTCTGGTATTAGAAGTAGTAAAGAGGAAAAAATAGAAAGAGAAAAATTCAATCGTAAACATAATATTCCTAAAACAACATTTAAAGAAAAGATGTTGGGACTTTTAGTTTTCGCAGGAATCTTCGGGACTTTTATTCTACTTGCTAAGACAGAAAACCTGAAACTTCTTTTTTTACTTATTCCTGGTTTTATTCTAATCAAGAGTATTTTTTTTCCAAGTAATAAAAGTAAATTCATGCGTTTGCAGTCTATTTTGCCGACCTCTAAAGTAAATGCTCTTGCAATGGGACAGGTTGAAGTTGAAGGTGATTTAGAACAAATCGAGCCTATTATTTCGCCTTATTTTAGTAAACCGTGTATAGGTTATTTTTATAAAATCGAAAAAGAAAGTCCTCGTGATGATGATGGAAGAACAACTTACAGCACTGTTTTTACAGAATGTAAAACTGGAAAGTTTAAAATCAAAGACGAAACAGGATCTGTAGTAGTTGATGGTGAAGGCTTGGAATTTTATTTTGATCGTGTTGACAAACAAGCGGGAGGGAAGATGAGATACAGTGAAACATATTTACAACCTAATGATTATATGCTTTTGATAGGAAATGCAACCTCGGATAACGGAGATACAATTATTCAGAAAGGAAGTTCTGATACTGTATTTGGTATTGCTATACCCAGAAGTATTTCATTCAGAAATAAGTACAAACCATTGTTGGATTCGTTTTTAGCGACATTATTTTTTATTTCACTGCTACTCCTTTTTATTATTTTAAATTAAGAAATTATGACTATTCAAACCATCGCATTAATTGCTGGAATCATTCTGATTTTTATATTCTTTAATTTTTTTATCAGAATCTATAATAAGCTGGTTGCCTTAAAAAACAATTACGAAAAAGCTTTTAGAAATATCGATGTTATTTTGATGCAAAGAGCAGAGGAAGTTCCCGAATTAGTAAAAGTCGTTTCTAAATTTATGGAACATGAAACAGCAATGCTTACCAATTTGACCAAATTGAGAACCGATTTTTTGAATGCTAAAACAGTAGAAGAAAAAATAGAGAATGCGAATGAATTTTCGAAATCAATGAAAAGCTTATTTGCGGTTTCAGAAAATTATCCGACGCTGGCATCCAATAGTAATTTCCTTGAATTGCAAAAAAGAGTTTCTCAAATGGAAGATAAAATCGCCGATCGAAGAGAATTTTTTAATGATAGCATAAACTTATATAATGTTGGAATAGAGGAGTTTCCGAATTTTATTTTAGCTAGAATGTTGGGCTATAAAACGAAGTCATTATTTGATGTAACACCAGAAGAAAAGAAATACGATGGAATTCAGTTTTAATACTTTTTTTGGTTACGAACATGAAATTAATGCGCTAAGTGATCAAGTGCTGATTTATGGTTTTGCCACTATAATTTTTGGAATTGTTGGCTTGTTGATTTTGGCTATTGTTTTACGAAAGGTAGGATTAAATTCAGTGAACAGTTTTTTTATTAATCCTTTAATGTTAACATTAGGTTTGACGATATTGGTGGCAATATTTCCAACAATTATTTTTTACGTGGTTGCTTCAGAGGTTTCAGGTGTAAAAATGGTATACAGCTGGATTGCTATTTTCCTCGGAATGCTTTTGTTTGTAATATTTAATCTGGAAACGATTAAAAGTTTTTTCAGAGAATTTAATAAGATGAGTGAACAACAAGAATTTAGAAATAGGAATAGATAAAGTACAGTATTTATACTTTTAGAATAAAAAAAATAGGCTGTTTTTTATGACAACCTATTTTTTTTGGAAAGAGGAATTGAGGTTATTTTTTCATAATTTTTCTGGTAACACTGCCGTCGTTTGTTTGTATTTTAACGATGTATTGACCAGAAGATAAATGACTCATATCAATTGATTCTGTATTTTTTTCAACGGTTTTTACTAAAGTTCCAAGCATATTATAGATTTCAACTTTTTGGACATTGTCACTAGAAATATGCATTTGATTTGCAACCGGATTTGGATAAAGAAGTAATCGTTGTACTTCAGTATGTTGATCTACTTTTAAAGTTCCGCTATAAGTTGTTTTCATATAAAAAAGATTTGCGGTGTCTTTTTTTAATATGGTATGATTTCCTGCAGGAAGATTCACTGTAATTATTCCTGCTGTTGCAGTATAATTTGTTCCATCAATTTTTGCGGTTCCTGCAGCTTCAACTAATACCAAAGTTAGAGTACTTGTCTGAGTCGTTGTATAAGTTATGCTTGTCGAGCTTTCAAGTTTTAAACACTGTGTAAGAGTTAATCCTTCATAAGTTACAGTTCCTTTATTTGTTGCCAGATTTCCACTAATAGTGTAAAATTGACTATTTGTACCAGATATAGTAAAATTGTGTATTTGATCTCCAGGAGGAGTCACAGGAGTACCTTCAACAGTTATGGTTCCAGTAGCATTTGCAGGTGATCCGCTTGTTCCGCTAGTGGCAATTGAAAAAGATACATTAGCAGTTGGAGTGCCTGAAATTGTGATGGTTTTGTCTGTTGTATTTTTTACAAAACTTATGCCTGAAGCAGGTAATCCTGTAACTGTAGCGTTTGTAGCATCTCCTCCCCAAGTGAAAATCATTGGTTCTATTGCAGTGCCAGTACTTACAGTTTGGTTGTTATCTGTTTCGGTGGTTAAAGTTTGTCCGTTTTGTGTAGCAGGAGTTTCGCCTTGCACATTAACTAAACTTGTTTGATAGCTTAATAATTTAGTTTGAAGACCAGTATTTACAGCGTCTGATGTATCATCTGTAGCATTATTAAATGTCCATTGAAAATCGCCTCCAGAAATACGGCCAGCATAAAGCATTACATTTGTTTTGGCTGTTTCAGGGCTATCTGGTGTGTAAGCATACATGATACTTGAATTCGTATCAAAATTGTTATAGGCTTTGGCTCCTTTTTTAGATGTAATACTGCTGCTTATTGTTTCGTTTCTTGTCGAAGCAATATAGGCATCAAACTCAACTGGATTTGAAGAGGAGTTGTAACCTACAAATCTCGTTTGCCCGCTCATTTCATTGTTAAAAGCTTTTATTGTTCCACCATCTTCACTTGAAAATGTTCCGCCAGTTCCATAAAAAATATCTGTTCCCTGCATAGAAGTCAACATTGGATATTTACAGTTTCTGAAATAATTAGCTTCAACAAAAACGGATGATCCAAGAGTTGAACCAACGCCATATTTAGAATTTCCATCGTAATAATTGTTGTAAACGTGAGCAGAATAATAACGAACACGAGGATGTCGTGAATCGGAGTGATCGTACCAATTATGATGATATGTAATGTACAAACCTTCAGTAGTTGCTTCACTTAATCCTAAAAGATTGCATTTTCCTGAATCCCAAAAATGATTGTATGAAAAAGTTACGTAAGTTGATTTTTTACAGTCCAATGCTCCATCTCCTTTTATCTGGTCAGCATCTTTTCCAGGTTTTCCATAAAAGAAATCGCAATTGTGAACCCAAACATAATCATTGTCTTGTTGTAATCCTATATTGTCGGCTTCGTCACTGTCGCAATTCATAATTCCAATGTTTCTAATTTCAATATTAGAAGCATTTTTAACTCTTATTCCCCATCCGTCTGCAGTGGCATCGTTTCCTATTCCTTCTAATGTAATATAAGCATTAGCATTCTTTTTGTTTTCAATGACTAAATCTCCATTTAACATATAAGATAAATCAGTTATCTGGCCAATCATACGGATGATTAATGGTCTTGTATCACTTCCTTTTTTAAATCCATCCAAAATAGTTTGTAATCCAACACATGGATTTGTAGTTGCTCCTGTAACATTTAACGAAACTGTATTTTTGGTTTGCTGTGTAATGTAGATTATTACGGCATTATCTTTTGGAGTACCATTTGCTTTATAAGCACCAGGTATGCGAGAATTGGCAAAGGCAAAACCACTTCGATCGTGTGACAACACCATTAAACTAGAAGTTGTAGATCCTGTTCCTTCTGTTCCAGCTGTAATAGGTTTAATAGTAAGGGTATAATTTCCTGCTGAAAGTCCAGGTACATCAGCGCGAAAGTAAGAACCATAATTGCGGATTAATTCATTATCAATTTTTTTGTTTGTTTGTCCTCCTCCTGTGTAATATACATTATAACTATCTGCACCAGAAACAGGTGTCCATTTTACAAAAGCAGATTCAAGCCAGCCTTTAGCTTCGGTAATTTGCTGCGCCCATGATTGCAGGACTGTGCAAAAAAAGATTAGAATGAGTAATTTTTTTTTCATTGTTGTTTAAGTTAGAAAGTTAATAAGTGGTTTTTTGTGGTTTTTACGATTCATTGTAATCGATTACACGAATTTATGTAAAATTTTTGAATTCTTAATATTTTTAACATAAATAAGTGTATAGTGTAAAAATATATGTTTTTATTTGCTTATTATGTAATAAATTGCATTTTTATGTAATTTATTACATATCTATAAAACAGTGGGATTCACAGACTTTTTGCATCACTTATTGAATTTCTTTGATATAATTTCTTAGAAATTCTTTAGTAGAAAATTTTTAATAAAAAACATAAAAAAAGCCCTTTTGATTTTACTCAAAAGGGCTTCAATTTTATATTTAGGACAATTAGTCTCTGCTGGATAGTTTTGATAAAAGTCTTAGGAATTCGATATACAACCAAACTAAAGTAATCATTAATCCCATTGCTCCATACCATTCCATGAATTTTGGCATTTTTTCTCTTGCTCCTTTTTCAATTAAATCAAAATCTAAGAAAAGGTTAAGAGCAGCTATAATGATAACAAAAACGCTGATACCAATGCTCATCATAGAATTTCCGTAATGAACAGGAACATAACTTGATGCAAACATTGAAACAATCCAAGAGATTAAATAATAAGTTGCAATTGCTAACGTCGCAGCGACAACAACAGATTTGAATTGTTCTGTCACTTTAACGATTCTGAATTTATATAAACCAAGACAAACTAAGAACGTAACAAGAGTTGCTCCAACTGCATTGATTACAATTCCTGGAAATTTTAATTCAAATATAGCAGAAATTCCTCCTATGAACAATCCTTCAAATAAAGCATATCCAGGAGCTAGGTAAGGAGACAGCTGTGGTTTAAACGAAGAGACTAATACTAAGATAAAACCAATAATTGCACCTCCAATTGTAGGCAGCATTGGATTCATTCCATTAAAAGCCATCCACCATGTTACCATAGCAGCGCCACATAAAATAAGGAATAAGATTGCTGTTTTGTTAATTGTTCCAGACACCGTCATTTCCTGATTGTAATCAATAATCTGAGCTTGGTGTACTTCAGTTCTTGGTTCAGCATTAGATGAAAAACGCTTACTGTTTAAAAATGGATTTTTTGAATTAAAGTTCATAATTTAATACATTTAATTGAACTCAAATATATGGAGATTTTTTGAAGTGCAATTGTATAGAAGAAATTTTTAACATGAATTTCTCTTCTTTATTTCTATAAAAAAATCCACCAAAACTTAATTTGATGGATTTTCTATTATTTTGATTTTATAAATTATCTTATTTCAATAAGTCTAAAACTAATGATGGAAATAGACCTAATGCGATATTTAAAACAATTGATACTACAGCTGTAGCATAAATAAGAAAAGGTTTTCCTGTTCTTTCCTGATTTGGTTCTTTAGAATACATTGCAATAATTAGTTTGAAATAATATCCAACACTAATGATAGAGTTGATGACAGCAACGATTACTAAACCAATATACCCAGCCTGAATTGTTTGATTGAATAAGAATAATTTAGCAAAGAATCCAGAGAAAATTGGAATCCCAGCCATTGACAATAATGAAGCTGTAAGAACAGCAGCCAATAGCGGATTTGTTTTTCCTAAACCGTGGAAGTTTGTAATATCTTCATTATCTTGATCTCTGCATACATATAAAATTACACTGAAAGCAGCAATTCCGGCTAATGCGTAAGCAGCAGTATAGTATAATAAAACGCCTGCAGAAGCAGAAACCGTTAATAATGTCATTAACATGAAACCTGCATGAGAGATTCCAGAGAAAGCAAGCATACGTTTTACGTTTACTTGTCTTAATGCCATAATATTACCAACAGACATAGAAGCAATAGAAAGAATAACTACAATAATTTCAAATGTGTGTAAAAGGTCTTGGTTTTCTAATGAAGCAATTAAGTTCATACCTGAAACCAATTTAAATAAAGTTGCAATTGCTACCACTTTTGCCAATGTACTCATTAAAGCAGTTGTTAAGGCAGGAGAACCTTCGTAAACGTCTGGAGCCCAGAAGTGGAAAGGAACTGCAGCAACTTTAAACAACATTCCAACAATCATTAAAATCATTCCGATTGGAAACCAGATCGGTAATTCTGCAGAAAGTGCACTTTCGTGAATGTCACTAATATCGAAACTTCCCATAGCACCGTAAATCAAACAGATTCCAAAAAGGATAATTCCAGAAGCAAAAGATCCCATTAGGAAATATTTCATTCCGGCTTCGTTACTTTTGATGTTCAAACGATCACTTGCAGCAAGTACATATAATGCGATAGATAAGATTTCAATTCCTAAGAAAAACATGGCTAAATTTCCGAAAGAAACCATGGCAACAGCTCCAGCCAATAAGAAAACTTTAATGGCAACATAATCTGAAATTTTCGTTGGATGATTTTGGTAAAAATTATGGCTTAATGCTACAAGGAAAATAGTCAAAACGATAAACAACGATGAAAAAGCCGTAGAAAACTTGCTCACTGCTATCATATTGTTGTAATAACTTTGTTCTGCTCCAAATTCACAGTAATTAAGTGCCAATACACCTATTAAACCCAAAATGGTAATAGGAACAATGGCCTTTCTTAAATTAAGAATTTCAAACAATAGGCAGAAAATACCCAATCCTGTTATAGCTATTAATGTATTCATTTTTATCTTTTTGATTTAGGATTTCATTTAACAGTAATCCTAATTTATTTTTTGTTTAAAATATTAGTTCTTATTGATAACTTGTAAAATTGTTTCCAAGCTTGGCGTAATCAAATCTGTGATTGGTTTTGGATAAAAACCAAAGAATAATAAAACGGCAATGATTACTGCAAAAGAAACTCCTTCATTTAGTGTAACATCAGCAAATGTTTTAGAATTAGTTTCTCCCAACATTACATGCTGGAACATTCTTAACATATAGTAAGCTCCCAAAATAATAGTTGTTCCACCAAGAATTGCAAACCAAATATTGATTTGAGATAAACTGTATAATACTGTAAACTCTCCAATAAAGTTAAATGTGCTTGGCAAAGCAACAGAAGCCAATACTAAGATTAAAAACATTGATGTGAATTTTGGAGCTTGTGTACGAATACCTCCTAATGCGTCAATTTCTCTTGTTTCAAATCTTCTGAAAATTACTTCAGCAGCAAAGAATAATCCCACTACAACAAAACCGTGAGCGATCATTTGAAGAACAGCTCCTCTTAAACCATCAAGAGTTAAAGTATAAGATCCTGCAGCGATTAGTCCAACGTGAGCAAGAGAAGAATAAGCTAATAATTTCTTTAAATCTTTTTGTCTCAAGGCTACGATTGAACCGTAGATAACACCAGCAATTCCTAAACCAATAAAGATGTATAAGTATTCTTTTGCAGCTATTGGCGCAAGTGGCAATTGCCAACGAAGCACGCTGTATAATCCCATTTTAAGCATGATACCAGATAAAAGCATTGTTCCAACTGTTGGTGCTTTTTGGTACACATTTGCCTGCCAAGTATGGAAAGGAATAATTGGAATTTTAATAGCATAAGCTAAGAAGAAAGCCAAGAAAATCCAGAATTGCTCGCAAGCAGATAAGTTTAATTTGTATAAATCTTCAATTAAGAAAGAACCTGCTTTTGTATATAAGTAAATGAAAGCAGTTAACATGAATAACGAACCAGCAAGTGTATAAATAAAGAATTTAACCACTGCTTTTCTACGTTCATCAGCGTCACCATTACCCCAGATCAATGCAATAAAGTAAATAGGAATAAGAGCTAACTCCCAGAAAATGTAATATAAAAGACCATCAGAAGCTAAGAAAGTTCCTGTCATAGCGAATGACATAAACAAAATCAAAGCATAAAAACCTTTAGCATTGTTATATTCATTTCCAAAAGATGAAAATATAATAATCGGAGTTAAAGCTGCAGTTAATAAAACCATTGCAAGTCCAAGTCCGTCTGCATTTAAAGCGAAAGAAATTTTCGGCTGAGTAATCCAGCTGTTGATTACGCTGATGTTTTCTCCAGCATTATAATTATTCAATAATACAATTGAACATCCTAAAGCTGCTAAACTAAATAGCAAAGCAACTTTTGAAGCTAGTTTGTCACCAGAAAAATAAGTGGCAAATGCACCAATTAAAAGTATAATTAATATAGTAGAAACGTTCATAGTTATAATATTATTGAGCTAAAAATATATAGGAAACAATTGCACAAAGTCCTAAAACAAATACAAATAGATATAATCCTATACTTCCGGTTTGTAATTTTTTTCCTTGGAAAGCAATTTCGTTTGCTAACTTACCTAATCCAAAAACAAGCGCAGATAGTCCTGTCTCGATATAGTCTCTAAAGAATTTAGATAAACTATTAATTGGTGCAACAAATACTGAATCGTAAACTTCGTCTACATAATATTTGTTATATAATACTTTGCTCAAACCAGTGATGTTTTCATCAGATTCTGGAACATTATCTTGTTTAAAGTATTTGATGTAAGCAATTAAAATTCCTAATAATCCACCAAGAACTGCAACACCCATTAAAGCATATTCAGTTGCACCTAAATGGTGTTCTTCGCCAGCCACTTCTGTGAAAAGAGGAGCTAAGTAATGATTTAGCCAGCTATTTCCAGGTAAACTAATTAATCCACCAAAAGTTGCTAAAATCGCTAAGATGATAAGCGGAATTGTAATTAATGAACCACTTTCGTGTAAATGATGTTTTTGTTCTTCAGTTCCTCTAAATTCTTTGAAGAAAGTCAGGAACATTAAACGGAACATATAGAAAGCTGTCATGATAGAAGCAATCGATCCAACAACGTATAATGGAATACTGTGGTGGAAAGCTGTCAATAAAATTTCGTCTTTAGAAAAGAATCCTGAGAAAAATGGAACTCCTGAGATTGCTAATGAAGAAATCAACATGGTCCAGAAAGTAATTGGCATTGCTTTACGCAAACCTCCCATGTTACGCATATCTTGCTCTCCGTGTAATCCGTGAATTACAGATCCAGATCCTAAGAATAAACAAGCTTTAAAGAAAGCGTGAGTGATTACGTGAAAAACAGCTACTTCATAAGCTCCAAATCCTAATGCTAAAAACATTAAACCTAATTGTGAAACTGTAGAGTACGCCAATACTTTTTTGATATCAGTTTGAACTAGTCCAATCGTAGCCGCAACCAATGAAGTGATAGCTCCAATAATTGCAATTACATTTTGAACATCATGAGCTAAGTCAAAAACAAAGTTTAATCTTGTTACCATAAAGATACCTGCAGTTACCATCGTAGCCGCGTGGATTAATGCAGAAACTGGAGTTGGACCAGCCATCGCATCAGGTAACCAAGTGTATAACGGAATTTGAGCAGATTTACCACAAGCTCCAATAAATAAACATAAAGCAGCTAAAGAAAGTAATGGTAAGTTTAAATTAGATGCTCCAGCAATTGCAGTTTTTAAAGTTACATAATCTAATGTAGAGAACATCGATCCGATGATGAACATTCCGATTAATAAACCTAAATCTCCAATTCTGTTCATGATGAAAGCTTTTTTCGCAGCATCATTGTAATCTTGGTTTTTATGCCAGAATCCAATTAATAGGTAAGAACAAAGTCCAACACCTTCCCATCCAATGAAAAGAACTAATAAGTTGCTTCCAATTACAAGCGTAATCATAAAGAATACGAATAGATTTAAATACGCAAAAAACTTGTGCATATTCTCATCATCATGCATGTAACTGATAGAGTATAAGTGAATCAAAGATCCAATTCCAGTTACGAAAAGTAACCAAAGAACAGACAATTGATCTAATAAAAATCCAAGATTGATTTTTAAGTTGCTAATTTGAATCCAATCAAATAAAGTAACCTGAATTCCTTTTCCAGTTGAAGTTATTTGATTAAAAAGTAAAAGAGAAACTACAAAAGAAATCGCCACGGCAATAGTTCCGATTGCACCAGAAACTGTTTTTCCTAAGCTTTTTCCAAAAAAGACATTTACTAGAAAACCTAGTAAAGGAGTTAAAACTAAAATTAAAGCTAAATTGGTATCCATTTCTGATTATCCTTTTAAATTTTTTAAATTATCGATACTAATTGAGCCGATATTTCTAAAGATAGAAACTAAAATGGCCAATCCTACCGCAACTTCGGCTGCAGCAACCGCCATCGAGAAGAACACAAAAACTTGTCCTTGCGCATCTTGATGATAAGTTGAAAAAGCAACAAATAAAAGGTTTACCGCATTCAACATAATTTCGATAGACATGAAAACGATAATAGCATTTCGTCTGTACAATACACCAAAAATACCAATACAGAAAAGTACAACACTCAAAAAGATGTAGTTTTCAATACCTATTTGATTTAATATATTACCCATTATTTATTTAATTTTTCTTTTTTAGACAATAGAACTGTTCCAATCATAGCAACCAAAAGTAAGATCGAAGCAAATTCGAAAGGAACCATATATTCGTCCAATAAAATTTTACCTAAAACTTTAATTGATTGGAAATCTTCTCCAGTAGAATCGTATTCACCCACAATTGGTTTCGAGTTGATAAAGATTGTAATTAAAACAATCAATATTAAACAGAAAGAAACAATAGCGCCAAGACGTGTAATTCTAGGACGGTGAACTTCTCGTTGTTCGTTCAAGTTCATCAACATGATCGTAAACAGGAACAGAATCATAATAGCTCCGGAGTAGACTATGATATGAACAACAGCTAAGAATTGAGAATTTAATAGTAAATAATGACCAGCAATCGAGAAGAAACAAATTACCAAATAGATGGCACTGTGAATCGGGTTTCTGCTGAAAATAGTCAAGAAAGCAGTAATAACGGTAATAAACGCTAAAAAGCAAAAGATAACTTGAACAGTTGTTGCGTGTGCAAAATCAGGAATATGTATCATTTAGTTAGCATTATTAAGTTGAGCGTTTTTCATAGCCATTTCTAAAGGCATTACTAATTTATCTTTTCCGAAAATGAAATCTTCTCTGTTATAACTAGCAGGAACCAATACTTTAGATTCAGTCAAATAAATAGCGTCTTTAGGACAAGCTTCCTCACATAAACCACAGAAAATACAACGAAGCATATTGATTTCGTAGATTTCAGCGTATTTCTCTTCTCTGTATAAATGTTTTTCATCAGCTTTACGCTCAGCAGCTTTCATAGTGATCGCTTCTGCAGGACAAGATAAAGCACATAATCCACAAGCAGTACAGTTTTCGCGGCCTTGCTCATCGCGTTTCAGCATGTGCTGACCACGGTAAACCGGACTCATTTCACGAACCTGCTCAGGATAATGAATGGTAACTTTCTTTCTAAAAAGGTGTTTTACTGTAATAATCAGACCTTTTACAATCGCCACAAGATACAATCGTTCAACAAAAGACATGTCCTTATTTGACACCACCTTTTTTCTACCCGATAATGATATAGTTTCTATTGACATTTTTACTATTATAGTTTATGATTTACAATTTGAAATCAATCAAATTCAAAATCTATTTTGTTTTTTATTTGAAGCTTAATCCTGCTATCCGCTATATCTTTTGTGGTGAACTCCACCACAAAAGGATGCCGCTTCTATCAGGGCTAGGGCGTTACGGTTTCTTAGAATCCTAAAGCGGCTAAGATTTCGTGTCTTAAAATAACAACACCCGTAATCATGATATTAATGATCGAAAGTGGAATTAAAATTCTCCATCCTAAGTGCATTAATTGGTCATATCTAAATCTTGGAATCGTCCAACGTACCCACATATAAAAGAATATGAAGAAACATATTTTTGCAAATAATGCCGCAATTCCTAATAAGTTAGCTGCATTTACACCTACATTTTCTACCATCCATTGCATTCCTGGGTAGTTGTATCCACCAAAGAATAAAACAGAAATAATAGTTGAAGAGATAAACATACTCGCATATTCAGCAAATAAATAGAATCCCATTTTCATTGATGAATATTCTGTATGGTAACCTCCAATTAACTCGTTTTCACATTCTGCTAAATCGAAAGGTGTTCTGTTTGTTTCTGCAAATGAACAGATTAAGAAAATTAAGAATGATAATGGCTGATAAAAAACATTCCAGTTCATTCCTTGTTGCTGTAATGAAATTTCTTTTAAACTCATTGTTCCAGTCATCATCAATAAAGCGATTATTGATAATCCCATTGCAACCTCGTAAGAAACCATTTGAGAAGCAGCACGAATAGCTCCCATCAAAGAGAACTTGTTGTTAGAAGCCCATCCACCAATCATGATACCGTAAACTCCAACAGAAAGAACTCCAAAAATGTATAATAAAGCAATATTTACGTCAGTAGCCTGAAGAATAATGTCTCTTCCAAAAAGATGAAGTCTATCTCCCCACGGAATTACAGCACTAGTCATTAAAGCTGTACTCATTGCAATCGCAGGTCCAACTACGAATAAAAATCTATTTGGAGTATTTGGGAAAAATTCTTCTTTAGAGAATAATTTCATACCATCTGCAAGCGGTTGTAATAAACCTCCCCATCCAGCGCGGTTTGGTCCAACACGATCTTGCAAGAAAGCAGCAACTTTACGCTCTGCCCAAGTAGAATACATTGCCATAATCATTGTTACCGCAAAAACGACAACAATAACAACACTTTTTTCTATAATAAATGCACTTTCCATTTCTTAACTATTTTTGATCATTATTAGGTAATGGAATTGCTGCCATACTAATTTTTTTACGGTCAACATCTCTACCTAAAAGAATGTTCTTTTCAGTATCGATGGTAACTTTCTCTAATTTTTGAGTGTAATTATTTTGGTTGATTACAGAGTCTTTTTCAAATTCTCTTGGTCCTTCAATTACCCAATCCTTCACATCTTTGTGATCAAAACGACAGCTGTTGCAGATGAATTCTTCAACTTCATGGTACTCGTCTTTACGACCAGTTACACGCTGAATTTCTCCACCAAACATCCAAACTGTAGTTTTACCGCAACATCCAGGAGTTGTACACTCTCTGTGTGCGTTGTAAGGTTTGTTGAACCAAACTCTTGATTTAAAACGGAAAGTTTTATCTGTTAAAGCTCCAACTGGACAAACATCAATCATGTTTCCAGAGAACTCATTGTCAATAGCTTTAGAAATACCAGTCGAAATATTAGCGTGATCTCCACGATCTAATACTCCGTGAACTCTGTTGTCTGTCAATTGATCTGCAACTTGTACACATCTTTGACATAAAATACAACGGTTCATGTGAAGTTGAATATTTGGACCGATATTTTCTGGTTCAAATGTTCTTTTTTCTTCAATGTAACGTGATTTCGGATTTCCGTGCTCAAAACTTAAATTCTGTAAATCACATTCACCAGCCTGATCACAAATAGGGCAGTCTAGTGGGTGATTGATTAATAAAAATTCTGTTACAGATTTACGAGCTTCAGTTACTCTTGCAGACGATTTACTGTTTACTTCCATACCATCCATACATCCTGTTACACAAGATGCCATTAATTTTGGCATTGGTCGTGGGTCAGCTTCACTACCTTTAGAAACTTCAACTAAACAACAACGACATTTACCGCCACTGCCTTTTAATTTTGAGTAATAGCACATGGCAGGCGGAACTAAATCTCCACCCATCATACGTGCAGCCTGCAGGATCGTTGTTCCTGGTTCTACGTCTATACTTTGACCGTCTATGGTTACTTTCATCTCTTATTGATTTGAATGTTGAAAGTCGGAATATTCAAAAGAGTTGCTGTCCTTTTAATATTTTTAACTTTATAACTTTCTCTATATATTTTTATACGATTACTTTACCGCCTACTAAGTGTTTAACTTGTGAAAAAGGTTCGGCAACAAAGTGATCTCTATTTTTAATTTTTTCTGGGAAACGAACGTGATATTCGAACTCATCTCTAAAGTGACGAATTGCTGCAGCTACTGGCCAAGAAGCGGCGTCACCAAGTGGACAGATTGTGTTTCCTTCAATTTTACTTTGAATGCTCCACAACAATTCGATATCTTCTTCACGGCCTTGACCGTTTTCGATTCTCCATAAGATTTTTTCCAACCATCCAGTTCCTTCACGACAAGGAGTACATTGTCCGCAAGATTCGTGGTGGTAAAAACGAGCAAAGTTCCAAGTGTTTCTTACTACACATGCAGTGTCGTTGTAAACGATAAATCCTCCAGAACCTAACATAGATCCAGTAGCAAAACCACCATCACTAAGAGATTCGTAAGTCATTAATCTATCTTCTCCGTTTGCTGTTTTGAAAATTAATTCAGCTGGTAAAATTGGCACTGAAGAACCTCCAGGAACAAATGCTTTCAAAGGTCTGCTTGAAGACATTCCTCCTAAATATTCATCAGAATTCATGAATTCGTCAACACTTAAACCTAATTCAATTTCGTAAACACCAGGATTTTTGATGTGTCCTGAAGCAGAAATTAATTTAGTTCCAGTAGAACGTCCAATTCCAATTTTAGCATAATCATCACCAGAATTGTTTACAATCCAAGGCACAGTCGCAATTGTTTCAACATTGTTTACCACAGTTGGATTTGCCCAAAGACCAGAAACCGCTGGGAAAGGTGGTTTAATACGAGGATTTCCTCTTTTACCTTCCAAAGATTCGATTAATGCTGTTTCTTCTCCACAGATATATGCTCCAGCTCCACAATGTACGTGAAGTTCTAAGTCATAACCTGATCCTAATATATTTTTTCCTAACCAACCTGCAGCTTTTGCTTCGGCGATTGCTCGTTCTAAGATTTTGAAAACCCACATGTATTCTCCGCGAATGTAGATATACGATAGGTTAGCGCCCAAAGCGTAGCTTGAAGTAATCATTCCTTCGATCAATAAGTGAGGAATATATTCCATCAAGAAACGATCTTTAAATGTTCCAGGCTCCGATTCGTCGGCGTTACAAACTAAGTGTCTTGGTCTTCCTGATTTTTTGTCAATAAAGCTCCATTTCATTCCCGCTGGGAAACCTGCTCCACCACGGCCACGTAATCCTGATTTTTTTACTTCTTCAGTAACTTCATCTGGAGTAAGAGTTTTTAAAGCTTTTTCCACAGAAGCATAACCACCGTTTTGGCGATACACTTCGTAGGTTTTAATTCCAGGAACATTGATTTTATCTAATAATATTTTTTGTGACATCTTATTTATCGTGTAATATTATTTTATCATCTCTACAATCAGCAATAATCTGATCGATTTTTTCTTCTGTCAGTTTTTCTTTGTAGAAATCCCCCAACTGCATCATTGGAGCGTATCCGCAAGCACCTAAACATTCTACACCAGCAATGGTAAACATTCCGTCTGGAGTTGTTTCGCCCATTTTAATGCCTAGTTTTTCAGAAGTGTAATCCATTAAATCTTCGGCACCTCTTAAACAACAACAAGAAGTTTGACAAAACTCAAACATGTACTTACCAATTGGCTTTTGGTTGAACATTGTATAGAAAGTAACCACTTCATAAACCTCAATTGGTTTGATCTGAAGAATCTCGGCAACTTTATCTTGCAATTCAATACTAAGCCAGTTGTTATGTGCATCCTGAACTTCGTGCAAAACAGGCAATAAAGCCGATTTTTGTTTGCCCTCAGGATAATGACTAATCAATTCATTGATGCGAGTCATCAATGCCTCAGTCATGTTTATTTCTTGTTTGTAATGTTTACGTTCCATTTTTATTTTAGATTTTAGATTTTAGATTTTAGATTTTTTCAAATCTTTGTCTAGATCTATATTCTGCAATCTTTGTTTAAGTTTTAGATTCTTCAATCTTTATATAATGTTAGATTTATAAATCTAAATTCTAAAATCTGCAAAGCAATCTAAAATCTAAATTCTAAAATCTAAAATTCTTTACGCGTCTAATTCTCCTGCAATTACATTCAAACTTGAAAGGATGATAATTGCATCAGAAAGCATGGCACCTTTAATCATTTCTGGGAATGCTTGATAATAAATAAAGCATGGTCTTCTGAAATGTAATCTATATGGAGTTCTACTTCCGTCAGTTACTAAATAGAAACCGATTTCTCCATTTCCTCCTTCAACAGGGTGATAGATTTCTGCAACTGGTACAGGAACTTCTCCCATTACGATCTTAAAGTGATAAATTAAAGCTTCCATAGAAGTATAAACATCTTCTTTTGGAGGAAGGTAGTAATCTGGAACTTCAGCGTGATATTCGTTTCCTGGAGGCATTTTTTCTAACGCCTGACGAATAATGCTTAAACTTTCCCAAACTTCAGCATTACGAACACAGAAACGATCGTAAGTGTCTCCTGATTTTCCAACAGGCACAATAAAATCGAAATCTTCGTAAGACGAGTAAGGTTGTGCTACACGTACGTCGTAATCAACTCCAGCAGCACGTAAGTTTGGACCTGTAAATCCGTAAGCCATTGCTTTTTCAGCAGTGATACCACCTACGTTTACAGTTCTATCCAAGAAAATTCTATTTCTCTCGAATAAGTTTTGGAATTCTTGCCAAACTGGTGGGAATTCTTCTAGGAATTTATCTAGTTTTTTGAAAACTTCTGGAGACCAGTCTCTTTCAAAACCACCGATTCTTCCCATATTTGTAGTCAAACGAGCTCCACAAATTTCTTCGTAGATTTCGTAGATTTTTTCTCTAAATTGAAAAACGTATAAGAAACCAGTATACGCACCAGTATCTACACCTAAGATTCCGTTACAGATAATGTGATCCGTAATACGAGCCAACTCCATAACGATAACTCTTAAATACTGAGCTCTTTTCGGAACTTCAATACCTAATAGTTTTTCAACCGTCATCCACCATCCCATATTATTAATAGGAGATGAACAATAGTTCATACGGTCTGTAAGCGGTGTAATTTGATAAAAAGGACGATTTTCGGCAATTTTTTCGAATGCTCTGTGGATGTAACCAATAGTTGGTTCAGCCTCAAGAATTTTTTCACCATCCATCAACAAGATATTTTGGAAAATACCGTGCGTTGCAGGGTGAGTCGGACCTAAATTCAGTACAGAAAGTTCGCTTCCGTCGTCGTTTAGTCTCTCCTTAATTATTTTAGCATAACGATGCTCTGGTGGTAATAATAGTTCTGACATTTTATAATGTTGAATTATTTTTTAGCAATTTGTTGTTGTTCTTCCGAAGAATCGGTCATCCTTATCTGTTCTTCCGCTGTCTTCCATTGGGAATTCTTTTCTCATTGGGTGAGACTGCATTTCATCCATATTTAAAATACGTTTCAATTGTGGATGTCCTTTAAAGTCAATTCCGTAGAAATCGAAAGTTTCTCTTTCCATCCAGTTTGAAGAAAGGAAAATATTTGAAATCGTTTTAATTTCTGGTTTTTCGCCGTTTAAGAAAACTTTGATTTTTAATCTTTTGTTTTCGTACCAGTTGTGTAAATGATAAACAACTGCAAACTGACGCTCAGTTTCGTTATCTGGATAATGAATGCCGCACAAATCTGTTAAGAAGTGAAAACGTAATTCTGGATCGTTTTTAAGGAAAAGAATCAACGGTGTGATTTTATCAGCCGAAGCTTCTAAAGAAAAAATATCTCTTTCTTGCTGAAAGTTAAAAACATCGTTACTGAATGTTTCTACAAGTTTGTCTTGAATTTGGGTATTTTCTAAGGCCATCTTATGAGATATTATATGAAGCTAATAATTCTTGATATTCTGGTGAGCTTCTTCGTCTCACAGATTCGCTTTTTACTAAGTCCTGAAGTCTCATAACTCCATCAACAATTTGTTCTGGTCTTGGTGGGCATCCTGGTACATAAACGTCAACTGGAATTACTTTGTCAATTCCTTGAAGAACAGAGTACGTATCAAAAACTCCTCCTGAAGAAGCACAAGCTCCAACAGCAATTACCCAGCGAGGTTCTGACATTTGCTCGTAAACTTGTCTTAAAATAGGAGCCATTTTTTTAGAAATAGTTCCCATTACTAATAACATATCGGCTTGTCTTGGCGAGAAACTCACACGCTCAGAACCAAATCGAGCTAAATCGTAGTGAGAAGCCATTGTTGCCATGAATTCGATACCACAGCATGAAGTCGCGAAAGGAAGCGGCCATAATGAGTTAGCTCTTGCTAAACCAACAACATCACTAAGTTTTGTAGCGAAGAAACCTTCACCAGTAACTCCTTCTGGCGGCGCAACCATATTTACTTTTGAATCGCTCATTTTATTTTAGATTTCTGATTTTAGATTTTAGATTTTTGAAATCGTAAAAAGTAAAATCAATTTTTTAAATCAGTACTTTAAATTTGAGTTCAAATTTTAAATCGAGATAAGAGAAAATCCAAATCAACAATCTAAAATCTGAAATCATTTATTCCCACTCTAATGCTTTCTTTTTGATGATATAAAAGAAACCAACTAAAAGCAAAGACATGAAAACCAACATTTTTAACATTCCTTCAATTCCTAAGTCTTTGAAGTTAACTGCCCAAGGATAAAGAAAAATTACCTCTACGTCGAACAATACGAACAAAATGGCAACTAAGAAGTATTTTACAGAAAATGGAATACGTGCGTTACCAATAGATTCGATACCACATTCGAAGTTTTTGTCTTTAACTTCAGAAGTTCTTCTTGGTCCTAATTTTCCAGAAATAATGATTGTTCCTACCACAAAACCAACAGCTAGAATAAACTGCATTAAAATAGGAATGTAACTGTATTGATCAGATTGCATAAGCTTCGATTTTTTACTTAAAAAATGAGCCACAAAGATAACTTGGAACTCTGTAAAACACAAGCTAAAAAAGGTTTTAAGTAGGGTGCGAAACGGCGTTTACACCTAATTTTTATTGATTATAAATAACATTTCAAAATTTTAATATTTTTTTAAGATTTGAGTAAAAAAAAACGTCCCGATACTTCGAGACGTCTTTTAAGACCATTCAGAGGCAAAAAAAATAAATTGCTATATTTTTCTTAGATTACTGCTACTTTAGCAGCAACTTTCCCTTTTCTTCCTTCTTCTTCTTCATAGCTTACACGGTCACCTTCGCGTAATTCTTCCGCGTTAATTCCTGAAGCGTGAACGAAGATATCCTTTCCTGTTTCTTCGTCTGTAATGAATCCATAACCTTTAGATTCATTGAAAAATTTTACTGTACCTGTACGCATTGTAATTGTAATAATAATTTATAATAAAGCAAATGTAACATATAAATTCATACAAAAGACACTAAGCTGTTAATTTTTTGTAAAAATTATTGATTTCCAGTGTTTTTACGTGGTTTATTGCATCAAATTTTATATGAAATAGCTTAATTTGAGAATCATCAATTGTAAGAATATTAAAAAAGTCAATTTGTAGGAATTTCATATTGCGAAAAATTAATATTTTAAGATTATTTGTTCATTTTTTGACATAAAAAAAGCGACTGAAATTTTTCAGTCGCTTTTTTATAATTTTTGAGGATATTTTATCTAAATAGCGTCAATTTTAATGTGTAATTCTTTCAATTGAGCGTCATCAATTGCAGCTGGAGCATCAATCATGACATCACGCCCTGAATTGTTTTTAGGGAATGCGATAAAGTCTCTAATGGTTTCTTGTCCTCCTAAGATTGCAACAAGTCTGTCAAGACCAAATGCAAGTCCTCCGTGAGGTGGTGCTCCAAATTGGAAAGCGTCCATCAAGAATCCGAATTGTGCTTTTGCTTCTTCTTCGGTAAATCCTAAATATTTAAACATTAATTGCTGAGTCGCTTTGTCGTGAATACGAATAGATCCACCGCCAATTTCGTTTCCGTTTAAAACCATATCGTAAGCGTTTGCACGAACTTTTCCTGGTTCTGTTTCTAACAATGCCATATCTTCTGGTTTTGGAGAAGTAAATGGATGGTGCATTGCGTGGTAACGACCGCTTTCTTCATCTAATTCTAATAATGGGAAATCTACAACCCATAATGGAGCAAATTCTTCTGGTTTGCGCAATCCTAAACGAGTTGCCAATTCCATACGTAAAGCAGAAAGTTGAGCACGTGTTTTGTTTGCCGGACCAGAAAGTACAAAAATCATATCGCCAGGATTTGCTTCTGTAGCTTTTGCCCATTTTGCCAAATCATCATTATCGTAGAATTTATCTACAGATGATTTGTATGTTCCGTCTTCGTTACATTTTACGTAAACCATTCCAGATGCACCAACTTGAGGTCGCTTTACCCAGTCAATTAATCCGTCGATTTCTTTACGAGTGTAATTTCCAGCTCCTGGAACAGCGATTCCGACAACCAATTCTGCTGCATTGAATACAGGGAATTCTTTGTGTTGTGCAAATTCGTTTAATTCTCCAAACTTCATTCCGAAACGAATGTCTGGTTTGTCGTTACCGTATGTTTTCATGGCATATTCGTAGGTAATTCTTGGAAATTTCTCTACTTCAATACCTTTAATTTCTTTTAATAAATGTCTTGTCAATCCTTCAAAAACATTCAAAATATCTTCTTGCTCCACAAATGCCATTTCGCAGTCAATTTGAGTAAACTCAGGCTGACGGTCGGCACGTAAATCTTCATCACGGAAACATTTCACGATTTGGAAATATTTATCCATTCCACCAACCATCAAAAGTTGTTTGAAAGTTTGTGGAGATTGTGGCAAAGCATAAAATTGACCTTCGTTCATACGGCTTGGTACAACGAAATCTCTCGCTCCTTCTGGAGTCGATTTGATTAGATAAGGAGTTTCAACTTCGCAGAAATCTAAATCAGATAGATATTTACGAACTTCCATTGCCACTTTGTGACGGAATAATAAACTGTTTTTTACTGGATTTCTTCTGATATCCAAATAACGATATTTCATTCTAATATCTTCACCACCGTCTGTTTCATCTTCAATTGTAAATGGAGGAGTAAGTGCAGTGTTTAAAATCGTTAATTCAGAAACTAAAATTTCGATTTCACCAGTTGGAATATTTTTGTTTTTAGCTTCACGCTCAATAACAGTTCCTTTAACCTGAATTACAAATTCACGCCCAAGTGTTTTTGCTAATTCAAAAACGGTTTTATCAGTACGACTTTCGTCGAAAATAAGTTGTGTAATTCCATAACGGTCGCGTAAATCGACCCAATTCATAAATCCTTTATCACGTGATTTTTGAACCCAGCCCGCAAGTGTAACTTCGGTATTAATATTTGAAGCGTTTAATTCGCCACAATTATGACTTCTATACATAATCAAAATTTTAGATTGCAAAAGTAAATACAAAATTCAAGATAATATAGTAAAGTGATAAGTTGATTCAGAATAATTTCAAATAAATTGTTAATTCTGAAATTTCGAAGCTTTAATTCTTTAGTTTTGACTCACTAAAAAAACAAATATTGATACCCATGAAGAAACTTTTTGTTGCTGGTTTGGTAATTTTTAATGCTTTGAGTGTTATAGGTCAAAGCAAGAATACAGTAAAGTTCACGGCTAAAATTGAAAATAGAAACAGTGATACTTTAGTAATTAAAGGAAGAAATAATTTTAAGCAGGTAATTCCAATTGATAAAAAAGGCGTTTTTGCTGCGACTTTTGAGGCTCCAAAAGGATTTTACATGTTTTCTGACGGAACAGAGTCTTCTAATTTGTATTTAAAACCAAATTCTGAAGTTAATCTGACTATGAACGCTAAAGAATTTGATGAAACGATTATATATAAAGGTAAAGGTGTAAACGAAAGTAACTTTTTGGCACAACAAGCCTTAAAAGATGAAAGTTTTCAAAATGATGCTTTTAAGAAAGAAGCTGGCGAATTTACGACTTTACTAGATGGTAAATTAAAAGCAGATACAGAAAGACTTGAAAAAGGAGATTTTGATCCAGAATTTAAAACAGCATTAAAACTAAGCTTTGAAAGTTTTCATCAATATGCTTCTGAGGAATATAACAGAGCGGCAAATGCTAATAAAATGGTAGGGAAGGCTTCTCCTGGTTTTGATTATGAAAACTTTAAAGGTGGTAAAACAAAATTAACTGACTTAAAAGGGAAATATGTGTACATTGACCTTTGGGCAACATGGTGTGCACCTTGTCGAGCTGAAATTCCATACCTTCAAAAAATGGAAGAAAAATATCATGGAAAAAACATCGAGTTTGTGAGTATTTCTATTGATAAAATGAAAGACAACGAAAAATGGAAAAAATTTGTAACCGATAAACATCTTGGCGGAACACAGCTTTTTGCTGATAAAGATTGGGAATCTGAATTTGTAGTGAATTATGGTGTAACTGGAATTCCGAGATTTATCTTAATTGATCCACAAGGAAATGTTGTTAAGTCTGATGCACCTAGACCATCTGATCCTGAATTGGATAAACAACTTAGTACTTTATTGAACTAAAATATTTACGAAATCTATAACGTTATCGTAAAATTATAAATTTTATAAAACATCAGTAAAACCAGTGCCTCAGCGCTGGTTTTTTTGTTTTAAACACTTTTCCAATGTTAAGTTTTTACTCAATGTTACCAAATTGTTAAGTAAAAGTTTTTTTAATGTAAACTATTGACTATATTTGATAACAATTTGATAACGTTCAATAACATTTAATACCTAAAGATATGAAAAAGTGTGTGATTTTAGCGGCTGTGTTATTCTCTGGAATTTTAACAGCACAAGAAGGTAAACCTGAGTTAGAAACTGTTGGAAATAAAGTAAAAGCTACTTACTATTATGAAAATGGCAGAATACAGCAGGAAGGCTTTTTTAAAGATGGAAAATTGGACGGTGTTTGGATATCTTATGATGAAAACGGAAATAAAACTGTAGAAGGAGAGTATACAGATGGATTAAAAACTGGAAAATGGATGTTTTTCAATGAAAAAAATCTTTCTGAAGTAGCTTATGTAAATAGTAAAGTAAGTTCCGTTAAGAATCTACAGAAAAACGCTGTAGCCAACAGAAACTAATTAAGAGGAATTTCTTAGATAAGTATTAAACCGTTCTTTTAAAGGACGGTTTTTTTTATGCTTTTATTTTATTATAAAAACAAATAAGCCCGAAACTAATCCGGGCTATTAAATGTAGAATATATTTTTTGGGAATCCTCTTTTTGAGTAAAGGGATTGAGTTATTTAAGCATTATTATGCGGCTATTTTTTTAGGCTTTAAATGATAAGCTACATATAATGATGTTGATGCAAGGAAAATCCAGAAAACATCAACAAAGAAAATCTGAATTTTGTTTTGCATAAAAGAATTCCAAAACCAATCTCCCGAAACGATTCCGTTTGTAATTGGAATTAAAAATCCTAAAATACTTCCTGAAATCAGGCAGAACTTATTAGTAAAAGCATCATTCTTTTTAATGATAAAGAAAATGGCTAGAATCAACCATCCTCCAAAATAAAGTGCAAACAAATTAGATTTGCTCAAAGGATAGAAAATTTTGCTTCCGATAAATGACAAAGCGGTAATCGGATACATGCTTAAGCAAATGGCCAAATAAATATGAACAACTGCTGCATTGAAGCGTCTTTTCTTTTCAGGCATATTGTTTTTCTGTCTGGCAACTAACCAAATCATAACTCCTGAAATGATTACAAAACAGGTTATAATTCCTAAAATAAAGCTTACGATTTTTAAAGCGTATCCTCCGTAATCGCCAAAATGTATTCGGTATAAAACATTCTTAACCACATCTAAATAACTGGTTTGTGCAATCGGATCTTTTTTGGCAATTTCTTTTCCGTCGGCAATTCGGTAAACTACTTTTCCGATTCCGGTAAATTTTTTCTGGCTCAAAAGTTCTCCTTCGACTATGACGTGCATATTGACATCTCCATAGTTTTGAATAAAAACACGAGTGATTTCAAAATCTGACCAGTTCTTTTTGGTCTTGGCAACCAATTCATCAATATTAAATGGATTGGCTAATTTTTTATTTTCGAATTTATAATCGGTGTCTGTATATTCTAATTCTTTGTATAGTTTGGCCTGATCTCCATTGTATAATGTCATTACTGCAGGTGCAACGATTAAGAGTTTAATCATAAAAAAGGCACCAGTAACGGCATAAACAAATTGAAAAGGTAAGCCGATCATTCCTAATGCTGTATGCGCATCTGTCCAGAGTGTTTTTAATTTTTCTTTTGGACGGAAAATATAGAAGTTGGAGACAATTTTTTTCCAATGTAATAATACTCCAGTTACAATAGCAAATAAGAAAAATAAAGCTGTAAAACCAGCAAGATAATATCCCGTAGGATATGGAATCTGTGCCAAGAAATGCAAACGGTATAAAAGTTCTGCTAAAGAATAAGATTCGTCGTAAGTTGCAGATTTAAAGTTTTTGGTGTTTAAATAGAAGAATTGACCTTCTTTTTGTTTGGCTGGAGCTAAAGTATCTTTTGTTCCCTCCATATAAACTGCTACTCGTTCTTCGATAGAAGGTTTAGAAATGGTAATATTTCTGCCGTTCAAAACATATTTTTCATCAAGATGCTTTAGCGCTTTGTTGTAGTCTAGTTGAATCTCTCTTGTAATTGCTGTAGATTCATTTCTTTCCCAATTGACGATTTCGTCTCTAAAAAAAGAAAAAGATCCAGCAAAGAAAATTACAAAAAGAACTACACTGATCACGATTCCGCTTACAGTATGGGTATGAAAATAGATATTATAATGACGGTTATTCATAAATATTATTGAGCCGTGTTATAGGTTTGACCAAGATAAATAAAAAGATAAAAAAACAATGATAGCAGAATATAAATTCCCCATATTTTCCAGCCGCTTTTGGCTAAAAATGCGATTACCATCAAAGCGACCCAAAGAATAAATCCGCTAAACGCCATTGTTATCATTACGTTTGCACGATTAAACCAGGCTGCTAGAGCTAAATGAAAAGTAATAGAAACTAAGTATCCTCCTAAAATAGCAGCTGTAATTTTGGAAAAACGAGGCCAAAAAGCTGGATTTAAATATTTTGGATTTGCTGGCATATTGTATTTAAAAAATGATATTAGTTATAGTAGAATTCTAATAATGCAATTATAATTAGTAAGGCCAAAAGAGCTTTACTATTTACTTTTTTTAAAGGAGTAAGGATAATGATTAAACTTCCAATTGTCATTAACTGAATAAAAAACATTAGAGTGCCACAGCCTAAAGATTGTGTAAAAAGCCACATTATATAAGCTGTTAACAATAACAATAATCCAATAACCTTAGTTGGTTTTGGGTTGTTTTTCATCCATTTTTCAAAGCCTAAATCATAAGACAAGACGGCTCTTTTAGAAGTGTAATAAAGCGTATAAAAAGCTAAAAAAACAATAAGGCTGGCAATTGTAATCATAATCTTTAAAATTTAAAAAACACCTTTCCTATAAAGAAAGGTGTTTTTAATGGTTTTTTTATTAGAATTTATAAGAGAAACTTGCAGCAAAAGTTCTAGGGTCTTTAGGATGTATTGTTGACCATCCGTCATAGATTTCTTTGTTTGCAATATTGTTTAGTTTCAATGTAATACCAAATCTTTCTGTATTATAAAATAAAGAAGAGTTAAGCACTGTATATTCTGGAAGTGTAAATGTTCCTGAAACAGATCTGTTCATGATTTTGTTGTCTCCAACATAGTTTCCTCCAAATCCTAAACCAAATCCTCTTAAAGTTCCGCTAGTAAATTTATAGCTAGCCCATAAGTTTGCCATATTATAAGCTCCTGAACTTTCAGGTCGGAATCCTACGAAGTCAGCATCACCTTTGGTTAAAGTTGCATCATTGTAACTGTAGCCAAGAATAATATTTAAACCAGTAACTGGATTAGCAATAATTTCGGTTTCAAAACCTTTATTGTGTTGTCCACCATCTTGGTAGTTAATTACATCAGTTGCATTAGGTCTAACACTATAAGCTTGATTAGAAACTTTAATGTCATAGTAGCTCAAAGTCGCATATATTTTATCTTTGAAGATATTTAATTTTGTTCCAAATTCGATTTGGTTAGCATGCTCAGGATCAAATGTTACAGGAGTTCTTACAGTTCCATTAACATTCTCACTTGGCGCTACGTTTGAGAAACCATTCATGTAGTTTGCGAAAATAGATACCTTGTCGATAATTGGTTGATAAACCAATCCGAATTTTGGAGAGAAAGAAGTCTGGTTATAGTCATCAGCGTCTGTAGAAACGTCTCCGCTGTTCATAAAACGATCGGCACGTAAACTTACCATTGCAGAAAGAGCAGGAGTAAAGTTGATTACATCAGAGAAGTAAGCACTGTACACTTCTTGTTTTGTTTTATTGTTATTTCTTGGGCTGTCTCCAACAATCGCATCAGATCCGGCTTTTGTTAAATCTCCAGTGTCACCATTTGAAGGTCCGAAAGCAGCGTTGAATTGCGCTAAATTATCTCCAATGTAAACATATCCGTTTCCAAAATAACCTGTTCCGCGATCAAGACCAACTCTATTGTAGTAATCTAAACCAACTACAAGTCTGTTTCTCATATTTCCAATTTTGAAATCGCCAATGAAATTTTGTTGTACATCAAAAGTGGTATTTTTATTGTCTTGATAATTGAAATATCTAGCCAAAACAATTCCATCTGTGATAGGTGTATAAGCAGTTCCTTCATACAAATAAGCATAATTTCCAGTAGACTTAGCTTGGCTTGTTGAGAAGATAGTTTGAGAAGTCCATTGGCTAGAAAGCTTATAGTTCATTTGTGCTTGAATATTGTAAGAAGGCGTTTTGATAGTTAATTCATCACTTGTGTAAGAACGTTTATTATCATATTTTAATTCAGCAATATTATGAACTCTTAACGGATTTGATCTGTCTAAAAACAACATTGTTGGGTTTGTTGTTTCATTGCTCATAAATTCTGTGTTTACTAAGAAAGATAATCTGTCGTTAACTTCATAAGATAATGACGGAGCAATAAAAAAAGATTCTCTGAAACCAGCATCCTGAAAAGTGTTTTGCTTGTTGTAAGCAGAGTTAACTCTAAAATTAAGTGTTTTTTTGTCGTTAAGCGATGTGTTAAGATCTGCAGTTACGCGGTTTAGACCATAGCTTCCTACCGTATAATTTACCTCTCCTCCGAAACCTTTGTAAGGTCTTTTTGTTGTAGTATTGATTAATCCTCCATAAGAAATTAAACTACTTCCAAATAAAGTTCCAGATGGTCCTTTGATAATTTCAACTCTGTCAATGTTTGCTGGATCTAGACTTCCGTTTGTTAAACCTGGTACTCCATTAACGATAGTTGCCTGAACAGGAAATCCTCTTAAAGAATAGTAACTCGCTCCATCTCCACCACGACCCGTAGCGGTCCAAAGTTGTGTAACTCCCGGAGCATTTTTTAATGCATCATCAAATGTTGTAACCACTTGTTCTTTTAATACGCTTCCTGTAATGGTTGTATAAACTTGTGGATTCTCAAGATTTTTAAGTGGTAATCTTGAAACTTGTTGGTTGTCTTTGCGTACAAAACTATTTTTGCGACCATTTACAACTATTTCTGTCAATTCTTCTGAATTTGAAGTAAGATTGAAGTTCTCAGTTACTTCTTGTCCTTCTGATACCGTAATCTTTTTTTCTGTTGTATTATAACCAACAGCTGAAACTTTTAAGGTATAAGTTCCTGATTTAACATTTTTGATTTTGTAATTACCTTCTTCGTCAGCAATTGTTCCAAATCGAGTACCTTTTAAAGCTACCGATATTCCTTCTGGAGATTCGTTGTTATTTAAAGATATTTTCCCTTTGATAGTTGCTTTTTCCTGAGCCAAAGCAGATACGCTGGCCATTAAAGCAAAACAAAAACTCAAAAAAGAAATCGTAAATTTTAATTTCATTTTATTTAGAATTGATTTTAATAGCGCAAATGTACTAGTTGAATACATATAATGCAAGTTATTCTTATTTATTCTAAATAATTTTTTACTATCAAAGTTTTTAGTCAGAAAAGGTGTTTCGAAATTTATGTTTTTAGACGAAAAAAGCCTGCTCATTCGTTTGAGCAGGCTTTTTCTATATTGAAATTATTTCTGATTACAATTCTAAAGCACGTTTAGCATCGCCATTCATCAATAATTCTACTGGATTTTCTAAAGCTTCTTTTACAGCAACCAAGAAACCAACTGACTCACGTCCGTCGATGATTCTGTGATCGTAAGAAAGAGCAACATACATCATTGGGTGAATTTCAACTTTTCCGTTTACAGCAATCGGACGCTCGATGATGTTGTGCATTCCTAAGATTCCTGATTGAGGAGGGTTGATGATTGGAGTAGATAACATACTTCCGAAAACTCCACCATTTGTGATTGTGAAAGTTCCTCCAGTCATGTCGTCAACTGTAATTTGACCATCACGAGCTCTCAAAGCCAATCTTTTGATTTCAGCTTCAATTCCACGGAAAGTTAAAAGTTCAGCATTACGAACAACAGGAACCATTAAACCTTTTGGTCCAGAAACTGCGATTGAGATATCAGCAAAATCATAAGCGATTTTGTAATCACCATCCATCATAGAGTTAACATCTGGATATAATTGTAAAGCTCTTGTAACTGCTTTTGTAAAGAATGACATGAAACCTAAACCTAAACCACCGTGTTTAGCTTTGAAAGCATCTTTGTATTCGTTACGAATTTGGTTAATTGGCGTCATGTTTACTTCGTTGAAAGTAGTCAACATAGCAGTTTCATTTTTAGCTGAAACTAGTCTTTCTGCTACTTTACGACGTAACATTGATAATTTTGTACGCTCAGTTCCACGGCTTCCTCCTGTTGGAGTTCCCATAGATGGTACTGCATTTACAGCATCATCTTTAGTGATTCTTCCGCCTTTACCAGTTCCTGAAACAGTTGCTGGAGCAATATTTTTCTCGTCTAATATTTTTCTTGCTGCTGGAGATGGAGTTCCCGCTGCATAACTTGTAGCTGCTGGAGCTTGAACTGGTTCTGCTTTTGGAGCCTCAGCCTTTGGAGCTTCTGCTTTTGGTGCCTCAGCTTTAGGAGCTTCAGCTGCTGGAGCAGATCCTGCTGGTTTAGCAGCGTCTGTATCAATTAAACAAACTACAGCACCTACTGCAACTGTATCACCTTCTTCAGCTTTTAGTGTAATTACACCGCTCATTTCAGCAGGTAACTCAAGAGTAGCTTTGTCTGAATCAACTTCAGCAATAGCCTGATCTTTTTCTACATAATCTCCGTCTTTTACTAACCAAGTTGCAATTTCAACTTCTTTTATTGATTCCCCTGGTGATGGGACTTTCATTTCTAAAATCATCTTGTTTTTGTTTAAGGTTTTTATGGTTTCAATCCCGATAGCTATCGGGATTGAAACTTGAAACATATTTTTAATTATCTAAATAAATTTTTATCGAATACCATTCTAATTGCATCTGCATGACGACGTTTAGCACGTGTATAACTTCCAGATGCTGGAGCAGAATATGCTTTTAATGAAGCTAATCTCCATATAACAAGATCAAAGTACATTAACATAAAGCTGTAAGCTCCCATGTTTTTAGGCTCTTCTTGCGCCCAAACATAATCATCTGCATTTGGATATTTTGCAATGATTTCTTTGATCTGCTCAATTGGGAAAGGGAATAATTGCTCGATACGAACAACTGC
>NZ_DASWYK010000154.1:0-6158 GCF_036405015.1 Flavobacterium sp.
TCTTACGTAATTCTGGAGCGTGCCGTTCCTGCTATCGAAGACGGATTCAAGCCTGTTCAGCGTCGTATTATGCACTCGTTAAAAGAGTTGGATGATGGTCGTTATAATAAAGTTGCCAATGTAGTAGGACACACTATGCAGTATCACCCACACGGAGATGCGAGTATTGGTGATGCAATGGTGCAAATTGGCCAAAAAGATTTATTGATTGACTGCCAAGGAAACTGGGGAAATATCTTAACTGGTGACGGTGCGGCTGCGCCCCGTTATATCGAGGCACGTTTATCTAAATTTGCTTTGGAGGTTTTGTATTCTCCAAAAATTACCGATTGGGGAGTTTCATATGATGGACGTCGTGCTGAACCAAATAATCTTCCAGTAAAATTCCCATTGCTTTTGGCTCAAGGAGCAGAAGGTATTGCGGTAGGTTTGTCAACGAAAGTTTTACCTCATAACTTCAACGAATTAATTGACGCTTCGATTAAAATCTTAAAAGGAAAACCGTTTACGCTTTATCCTGATTTTATGACGCAAGGTATCGCCGACGTTTCGAATTACAATGACGGAATGCGTGGCGGACGTGTGCGTGTGCGTGCTAAAATTTCACAATTAGACAAAAATACATTGGTGATTACGCAGATTCCGTTTTCTACCAATACTTCAAGTTTGATTGACAGTATTTTGAAAGCCAATGAAAAAGGCAAAATCAAAATCAAGAAAATTGAAGACAATACTGCTGCTGACGTTGAGATTTTAATTCATCTTTTTCCAGGAGTTTCGCCAGATAAAACTATTGATGCTTTATTTGCTTTTACAGCTTGCGAAACCTCTGTAGCGCCTTTAGGGTGCGTTATTGAAGATAATAAACCGTTATTTATAGGGGTTTCTCAAATGTTGAGAATTTCAACAGAAAGAACGGTTGATTTACTTCGTCAGGAATTAGAAATTCAATTAGAAGAATTAAAAAATAAATGGCATTTCTCGACTTTAGAGAAAATCTTTATTCGTGAAGAAATGTATATTGACTTCAAATTATATGGAGACAGAGAATCATTATACAAATATTTGTATGATAGATTTGAACCTTTCAAAAAATCATTTGTTAGAGAAATTAACGATGATGATTTACAAAGATTGACTCAAATTCCGATGATTCGTATTACTCGTTTTGACTCTGATAAAGCAGACGAAATGATTTCGAGATTAGAGGAAGAAATGAAAGAGGTAGAATACAATTTGGAACATCTTACAGATTTTGCTATTGCGTATTTTGCCAAATTAAAAGAGAAATACGGAAAAGGACGTGAGCGTCAGACAGAACTTCGTGTTTTTGATAACGTTGAAGCCACAAAAGTAGTTTTAAGAAATACAAAATTATACGTAAACCGTGAAGAAGGTTTTGTTGGAACTAGCTTAAAGAAAGACGAGTACGTAGGCGACTGTTCTGATATTGATGACGTTATTGTGTTTTTACGAGACGGAACTATGATGATCACAAAAGTTGATGCCAAAACTTTTATCGGAAAAGATATTATACATGCTGCGGTTTTTGATAAAAACGATAAACGTACCATTTATAACATGATGTATCGTGATGGTAAATCAGGTCCGTCTTATATAAAACGATTTAATGTTACTGGTGTTACACGTGATAAGGCCTACGATTTAACAAACGGTACAAACGGATCTCAAGTGGTTTATTTCTCTCATAATCCAAATGGAGAGGCGGAAGTGGTCACGATATTGCTTCGTCAAATAGGAACGATAAAAAAACTGAAATTCGATATTGATTTTGCCAAACTAGCAATTAAAGGACGTGGTTCAAAAGGAAATTTAGTTACTAAATATCCAATCAAGAAAATCGAATTAAAAGAAAAAGGAATTTCGACCTTATTGCCAAGAAAAGTTTGGTTTGATGATACCGTAAAACGTTTAAATGTTGATGCAAGAGGAGAATTGCTAGGCGAATTTAAACCAAGTGATAAAATCTTAGTAATTAGCCAATCAGGGAAATTAAAGGTCATTATTCCAGAATTGTCAACTCACTTTGAGGAAGATATGATTGTTTTGGAAAAATGGAAGCCTAAGAAGCCAATTTCTGCAATTTATTATGATGGAGAAAAAGAACGTTATTTCTTAAAACGTTTCCTAGTTGAAAACGAAGGGAAGGAAGAAAGCTTCATTACAGATCACCCAAATTCGCAGTTAGAAATTGTATCTACAGATTATCGTCCAGTGGCACAATTGGTTTTTGCAAAAGTAAAAGGAGTTCAAAAAGACGATCTTCATATAGATGTTGAAGACTTTATAGCTATAAAAGGTTTTAAAGCTTTAGGAAATCAATTAACTACTGATAAGTTAAGGCAAGTAAATTTGTTAGATCCTCTTCCTTATGAAGAACCTGTAGAAGAAGTTCCAGAAAAACTAGAAATCTCAGAAGATGATCCAGTAGAAACTGAATTAGACGATGATGGTCAGATTGGTTTGGTTTTGGATTAAATAAATCAATAAAAAACCGCTAGAATGAATTTCTTAGCGGTTTTTTATTGGTTAATATTTTCAGTTTTAATTCTCGATTGAAGTAATTTCTAGCTTGATCCATTTAACCTCATTGTTTTCAACAATTACCGAAACGGTGTCACCATCTTTGACTTCTCCAGAAATTATTTTCTTTGCCAAAGGTCTTCTTAAATGACTTCTGATAATACTTTTAATGGGTCTTGCTCCGTATTTAGCATTAAATCCGTTTTCGGCAAGATAGGTTTTAACGTCTATTGGAATTTCTGCTTTTACATTAATGTTTCTCAATAAATCTGTAAATTCTTTCTTTAAATGAATTTCGAATATCTTTAACGCGTTATCTTTTGTGATAGGTGCGAAAGGTATAATTTCTGTTAATCTACCTAAAAATTCTGGTCGGAAATAATTTGTCATTATTTCCATCAAAGATGTTGAATCAGGGATTTGATTGTTATTGAATGTTTCCACAATATGATCAGCCCCTATATTTGAGGTAAAAAGAATAATGGCGTTAGAGAAATCTCCTTCTTTTCCTAAACGATCATGAAGCTTACCTTCATCCATAATTTGCAGAAAAATATCAAAAACGGATGGATGCGCTTTTTCAATTTCATCAAATAAAACAATGGAGTAAGGCTTTTGTCTAATTTTGTTTATTAACACTCCTCCCGAGTCGAACCCGACGTATCCTGGCGGCGACCCAGGAAATGTTTCAGTATTACTTAAAACAAGTAAAATGTTTTTATGATCGTATTGAAATTGAGGTAAATGAAGGATATAATGTACCCTTAAATTCCCTTGAAATTGATAATACAATAAATCGCAATTATTCGCATCTCAGTGAGATGATGCAGGAAGTGAATGAATATTATTTTGATAATTTTTATACATTAAAAGGCATCTTAAAACATAAAGAAATTACGGAGTATTCAAGTGAATATAAACATTTAGAGGAAATTACAAACAATGCACCTCAACCAATTATTTGGATAAAATTAGTTTTTCCAGAATCACTAGTACCTCAAATCATAGAGAATATTTCTTTTACAACAAATTGTTTTCCAGTAATAAATAAAAAGTATCATTCTATCAGTATGGGTTTAGGTGATTTCCTTTCTTACGTAAGTTTAGAAACGGGAAATAGCATTTACCTGGATATAGAATCAGTACTTGATTCTCAGAATCATCATTATGAAATAAAAGAGTTTAAAGAAGGTGTTGTAGAAGAAGGAAATGCAGTTCTAAGAATGGGTGGCGTCTCCAGATTTGATTCGCGAACTGCTTCGGAGTTACTCCAAAATCTGCTTGATTTACTCAAGGACGAGACTTCTTCATTTGCAGGCTTAGGAAAAGATTTCATGACAAGCTCATTGTCGCAAATAAGCCAGCTTTTAGAATCTGTAGAGCAGCAGGCAAAAGAAAGTAGTTTTTTAAAGAATAATGATCCATATTTAATGATTAAGCCTAAAATTGAAAAAAACATGGAAAATTCGTTCGTAATTAACTACTGGTCAACCTGCGCCGAAGAAGGAAACGATATTAAAGCCGGTACAATGTTAGAATGCAAAGATGCATTTTTTACAAGTAAAGAGGTAACTCTTATGACCAATACAGTTGGCGGTTTAAATAAACAGACCAATAAAGACAGAATCCTAGCCTATAGAAATGCCCTATTAACCCGTGGCAGAATTGTAACTTTTGCTGATATCAAAGCTTTTGGCTTTAGTCATTTTAAAGGTTCAATAAAAGATATTAAAATAGAAAAAGGAACTCGAAAAGAAATCTCTGTAAAAGCTGGTTTTAGCCGTACGGTTGATATTTTTATAAAAACGAATTCCGAGGAAAGAAAATATTTATCAAATGAAGAGTGGGATTATATCTGCGAAAGTTTCGTGAAAAACTTAAAAAACAAATCTTCAAATGTATTTCCATATCGAATATTTGTGGACTAAAAATAAAAATGCCAGAACTAATTCTGGCATTTTGGTTTTACAATTTATTCTGGTTTTTACTGGTATTTTTTGTCTGTAAGTGTTTTTATAAAAGCGACAAGTGCTTTTTCTTCATTTTTAGTCAGTTTTAAGTTATCAAAAGGAAGTGTTTGATTTTCGACTTCGTAACCTAAACCTTGTCCACCGCCTTTGTTGTAAAAATCAACAACTTCTTCTAAGGTTTTAAAAACACCATTGTGCATATAAGGAGCCGTTACAGCAACGTTTCTTACTGTAGGAGTTTTGAAAGCACCAACTAATTGAGGCATTTCATTATATAAATATCGACCTTGATCTGGACTCAATTTTTTTCCCGAAGCATCTTGAGGTGTTCCTATAACTTCATGTTCAGTTTTAGAATAACCAGGCGGAACAGTTCCGTTAAACAAAGGAGTGAAATGACAGGTAGCACATTTTGCTTTCCCCATAAATAGGTTCATCCCTTCAATTTCTTCTTTGTTTAGAGCGTTTTTATTTCCTCTCATATATTCATCAAATCTAGAATCAAAAGAGTTTAAAGAACGTACGTAACTGGCAATAGCATTTTGAATCTGCCAAGCTTCTGGTTTTACAGTTTTTGGATATGCTTTTTTGAAAAGACTAATATATTCATCATTCAAAAGAATTTTAGCATGAATATCATCCATCGAGCCGTGCATTTCATCTTTATTCTGAATTACATCTACACTTTGTTTTTCTAAATCTAACTGACGCATGTCCCAAAATTGTGCATTTTGAAGAGAAGCATAAGTTAGAGTAGGAGTGTTTCTGGCTAAATTAGATCCAGTTAATGAAACGTTTGTTTTTAAACCATCGGTAAAAGCTTTGTCTGGATGATGACAGCTTGCACAACTTCTGTCATTATTTTTTGAGAGACTCATATCATAAAATAATTTTTCTCCCAATTTGGCTTTGTCCACGGTAAAATTATACTCTTTTGAAAGTACAAATGCATTTACATCAAAAGCGTTTTTATCAAATAAAGTTTCAATCTCTGGTTTTAACGGATTTGTTTTTTTTACGTTCTTAATATTTTCTTCTTTCTGAAAAGCTTTAATTTTTTTAGAAATCGGATTTAAATATTCTGTGATAAAAAAAGCTCTGTCAAAAGCATTAAAGTTGTTATTCTCTTTACAATATTTTTGCGCTTTTGCGGCTGTTTTTTTTATTTCTGCCAATGATTTATTCTGAGGATTAATAATTTCAAGAGGTTTAGAAATAGAAATTAAACTTTCTCCAGCCTCAGGAATTGAAGACTGTAAAATCGGACTATCAAAACCTGTAATTCCTAAAGCAATCACACGAAATGTGTTTTGTTCCAGCGCATCCAAGACATAATCATCAGAAATTGTGATTACGTCAAATGTACTTTCTAATTGTTTAATGTTGGCTTTGAAAATATTCAATTCTCTTGTCACATTTTCTTTATCCTCAATTTTATATTCAGGATAAATCATTTCTTCAATTACTTGAAAACCATGAGGTTCAAAAGATCTGTTTTCTTCAAGTTCCATTTCGTCCAACGCTGGGCCATTCATAAAACGAGCCGTTTCGGGAACAAAATATTCAATCGCCCATTCTACTTTTTTATAAAATAGACGGGACTTTTTAAACTGTTCTACAATTTCTTTTTGAGAGGAATTAGCA
>NZ_DASWYK010000155.1:0-16337 GCF_036405015.1 Flavobacterium sp.
GCGATTCTTTTACGTTCTTCTTCTTGTGTAACAATAACAGCATGCAACTGTTCTTTTTGGTATCGAAGTACTAAATCTTTTTTCTCTAATTCCTTTTGAATAATTTTCTTTCTTGAATAATAAAAGAATATAATTAATGCCACGGCAACAATTATAAAAAACAACGAGATATATAATATAATTGCAACTAACTCTTTATCAGGAATTGAATGGGCGTTCATCTTTATTTATTTAGGTTACAATTACAAATTAGCTTTGTAAACTTTTTTGTTTGAAAAACTCACCATCCATTCGTACATGATAAAAAGATAATAAACTATATTTAAAAATGCATTTAGTTTCCAACTTAAATACTTTACATCATTATTCAGTGTCGAAGTAAGATTACCAATAATAAACAATACAGTACTGGATAATAAATAAATGATTATTCCCATACTTGCATAGTAATAGGACTTGTTTTCTGTCAACATATTATAAAAATGCAATAGTGCAAAAACAACAATCATCAATGATGTCAGGGTAATTCCAAACAAATTAAATTTCAGGAATTCATGTGGCGAATTAATAAATTGTATCGAAAGGACACATAAAGCCAAAATAAAACTAACTCTTACAAATTGTTTTTGAACTTTTACTTTTAAGATCGACTGATAAAACAGACTTAAAAAAATCATTTGGCCTATAAAGAAACTATTTACTAAAAATAAATTATTCATTTTAAGATGCCATAATGTTTCCATTGAAACTTGCATAAGGAAAGCATAAGCAAGGTAACACACAAAAAAAACATTAGCTTTTTCCTTTCGGAAAAAGCTATATGAATATAATATTAGATCAATTAATAAAATCAAATAACCTGAATATATTAAAAAATCATCCATTCTTGAGACTTATTTAATTAATATGGAGGGCTTGGACGAGAACCATCGTAAACAACATCTCCACCTTCTACAGTACCTTCTGGCGGACCGTAAACATCAATGTATTTACCTGTTTTTTCATCTTTTTTTGCACCAACAAAAAGCAAAGTTTTCTCATTGTCGTCATTAATACCGATATAAGCACGAACAGCTTCAGTTTTTAGTTTCAAAACCAGTTCTAAACTTTCTCTTGGTATTAAATAAGATTTTACTTTTTTACTAAGATCTTCGACAGCTTTATCGTCTTCGTATCTTTTCTCCCATTTTTGAGCAGTTGCTAAGGATACCTCTATAGGCCCCGGAAAAGTTTCTTCATTCATAATTTTAATTTGTTATTGGTTAATAATTTAAAAAAATAAAATAGTTTCTTAATGGTATGGCTAAACTACTGATTTTAATTAAAAACATAACACTCAAACATAAAAAAAACCTTAAAAAATAAGGCTTTTTACATTTTGTTAAAACGGAACATCACTATCATCGTCATCATCATTCAAATTGCTTCCAAAAGCTTCATTGGCTGAAGGTAGATTTTTGGTAATAAAAGGATTGTCGTCGTGGTTCATTTTTGAAGGTAAATCATCATATCCACCTGTAAATTCTTCAAGATTATCAAACTTACCAAGGTGTCCTAAGAATTTCAGACGAATATTTTCTAATCCACCATTACGGTGTTTGGCTATAATAAACTCAGCCTGACCTTGTGTAGAAGAAGCTTCGTCGTCATCCCATTCTTCAATTTTATAATACTCAGGACGATAAATAAACGATACAATATCGGCATCCTGCTCAATCGCTCCAGATTCACGAAGATCCGAAAGAAGTGGTCTTTTACTAGATCCACGCGTCTCAACGGCACGAGACAACTGAGAAAGTGCAATTACCGGAACATTCAACTCTTTTGCCAATGCTTTTAAGTTTCGGGAAATTGTAGAGATCTCTTGCTCACGGTTTCCTCCTCCTTTTCCACTTCCTCCTGCAGTCATCAACTGCAAGTAGTCAATAATAATCAATTTGATTCCGTGCTGAGAAGCCAAACGACGACATTTTGCACGTAAATCGAAGATCGAAAGCGAAGGTGTATCATCAATAAATAATGGTGCTTTTTCTAAGTTCTTAACTTTTGTACTTAATTGCTCCCATTCGTGTTTTTCTAATTTACCTGTTCTTAATTTTTCTGAAGACAATCCTGTTTCAGAAGAAATAAGCCTCGTAATCAACTGTACAGATGCCATCTCCAGAGAGAAAATAGCAACTGCATGTCCAAACTGAATACTTACGTTTCTCGCCATCGAAAGGACGAAAGCGGTTTTACCCATACCCGGACGAGCCGCGATAATAATCAAATCCGAAGGTTGCCATCCAGAAGTTACTTCATCAAGTTTTTCAAATCCTGTTGCAACACCACTCAAACCTTCTTTTCCAGCAATTTCCTCAATACGTTTTTTAGCCTGAAGAACTAAACTCTGTGCTGTTTCAGAACTACGCTTAATGTTTCCCTGAGTTACTTCGTATAATTTAGATTCGGCTTTATCCAACAAATCGAATACGTCTGTAGTTTCGTCATAAGATTCTTCAATAATTTCAGAAGAAATTCGGATCAAACTTCTTTGAATAAATTTTTGAAGAATAATACGCGAGTGAAATTCGATGTGTGCAGAAGAAGCAATCTTTTGCGTAAGCTGAATTAAGTAAAAATCTCCACCGGCTAAATCTAACTTTCCGTTTTTCTTCAACTGAGTCGAAACCGTTAAAATATCAATGGGCTGTGTTTCGGTAAAAAGTTGTAGAATCGCTTCAAAAATATGTTTGTGAGCGTCTTTGTAAAAAGCATCGGGCTGTAAAATATCAATTACATCATCTACCCCTTTTTTATCAATCATCATAGCACCAAGCACAGCCTCTTCTAAGTCAATTACTTGAGGAGGAAGCTTACCTTTTTCTAGATTGATAATGGTGGTTTTGTCGACCTTAACAGGGTTTAAGTTTTTGAAATTTTCCATATAGCGAAAGTAGCAAAATTTAAAAAAAATATGCTATCGAGTTATAACTATTACGATGTTTATAAATAAGTTTTTTTGTTGATAACCAAAAAAAAATCCGAAACCGTAGGGCTTCGGATTGTAAGTCATTTTTTATGAATTTACTCTTTAAACTCGCCCATATTACTGTATTTGTCCATTCTTTGGGCAATCAGATCAGCTGTTGATAAGTCTTTCAATTCATTATATCCTTTAGTGATGTATTCTGCAACTGTTTTAAAAGTTGTTTCACGATCATAATGTGCTCCACCTAGTGGTTCTGGAATTACATCATCTACTAATTTTTGTTTTTTCATGTCAGAAGAAGTCAATTTCAAAGCTTCTGCTGCACGCTCTTTGTACTCCCAGCTTTTCCATAAAATAGAAGAGCAAGATTCTGGAGAAATTACAGAATACCAAGTATTTTCTAACATGTAAACGCGGTCTCCAACACCAATTCCTAAAGCTCCTCCAGAAGCACCTTCACCCACAATAATGGTAATGATTGGTACTTGTAAACGAACCATTTCGAAAATATTTCTTGCAATCGCTTCTCCTTGTCCTCTTTCTTCAGCTTCAAGTCCTGGATATGCACCCGGAGTATCTACTAAAGTCAAAACTGGAATTCCGAATTTTTCTGCCATTTTCATCAAACGCAAAGCTTTACGGTATCCTTCAGGATTTGCCATACCAAAATTACGGTATTGACGTGTTTTAGTATTAAAACCTTTTTGCTGACCAACGATCATAAACGACTGTCCGTTTATTTTTCCAAGACCGCCAACCATTGCTTTGTCATCTTTAAAACCTCTGTCTCCATGAAGTTCTAAGAAAGTATCACCACAAATTGCCTTAATATAGTCTAAAGTATAAGGTCTATTTGGGTGTCTTGACAATTGCACACGCTGCCAAGCGGTAAGGTTTTTGTATATATCTTTCTTGGTTTCTTCTAATTTCTTGTTGATTTCCTTGCAGGTAGGTGTTACATCAACGTCAGATTCTTTTCCAATAATAACGCACTTTTCTAACTGTTCTTCAAGTTCTTTAATTGGAAGCTCAAAATCTAAATATTCCATGGATTTTTGAATTTTGTTTGTAAATCGAACCGCAAATATAAAAATATTATATCATTGGCGAAGTTAATTGTTATTTAAAGTATAAAAATGCATTTTAAAAATAAGGAAACTATTACAAGTTTTCTTTCTTATTCTGATAATGTTTAAAAACACCATTCAGGATCACTGTGATGATAATGATGACAGCTCCTATATAAAATTCTACGCTCATTTTCTCTTTTCCGCCCAATATAAAATAAGCCAAAACGATTCCGTAAACAGGCTCTAAATTGGTGGTAAGCATTACTGTATAAGGTGTCAAACGCTGCATTACTTTTACCGAAGCAGTAAAGGCATAAGCAGTACAGACAGATGATAAAACCAATAATAAAACCCAGTTATTTAGAGACATAGTAAAGAAATCTGCCGTAAATTTTCCTTGAAATAAAAAATAAATCGTGATAAAGAAAACTCCTGCGCCAAACTCATAAAATGTAATTACAGACGGTTCATGATCTGAAATCAATTTCCCATTCATTAAAGTAAATAAAACGCCAAGAATGATTGCGGCTAAGGCATAATAAACACCCGTAAGATATTTAATTTCAACCTGAAGAATCAAAGCTAATCCTGCAATAATTACAAGTCCGAAGAAAACTTCATACCAAAGCACTTTTCTCCCGTAAAACAATGGTTCTAATAATGAGGCAAAAAATGCTCCTAGAGAAAATATAGAAAGCGTAATCGATACATTGGAAACGTGAATTGCCTTAAAAAAGAAAATCCAATGCAGAGCAATTAATAAACCAACAAAAATCAGTTTAAAAAATTCTTTTACAGGAACCTGAAAAGACTGTTTTTTAAAGGCAATAAATCCGCCTAGAAAAATCATGGCAATCAGCATTCGATACCAAACCAAATTATCGGCATCAATAGTTATTAAAGCGCCTAAAATGGCTGTAAAACCCCAGATAAAAACAATTAAGTGAAGATTTAAATAACTTTTTAAATTATCGTTTCGCATTGCGTAATAAGTAAACTGCCAGAATTCCGAAAACAATATTCGGGAACCATACAGCTAATAAAGGTGAGAAAGTAGATTTTTCGGCAAGTGTACCAAAAATTTTATCAAAGAATACAAATGAGAAAGCAATCGCAATACCAATTGCTAAGTTAGTTCCCATTCCGCCGCGTCGTTTCATAGAAGAAACAGCCACTGCGATAATCGTTAAAATAAAAGCCGAAACTGGTACGCTGTATTTTTTATAAAGAACAACCAGATAAGTATTGATATTTCCAGAACCTCTTTTTCTTTCCTTATCAATAAAATCGATTAATTTTCCTAAAGTTAATGTTTCTGCGATATATACAACAGGCGTTAAATCTGCTAATTCAAATTTAAAAGCCACATTCCTTTCTGGAAACTTTTCGATTACATCATTTAATTCCCCAACAGTTCTTTTAGTATAATCGTACAAAACATAGATTTTCTTCTTTGGATCCCATTTTATACGGCTTGCAGTAATCTTGTACGTTAATTTTTCTTTTTCAAAATGTTCTAAAGTAAAATTAAAAGCGGTTTTAGATTCTTCATTAAAACTATTTACAAAAATAAAATCATTATCATTAATTTGCCTGTAAACATTGGTGTTTTCGCCTCGCATGAGCTCCTTACCTCCTCCTTTTAAATACGTATATCTAAAATTGTTATACCCTTCACTTGCCGCAGGAACAATAAAAAACCCCATTAACAATACAAAAACCGAAACAATTGTAGCGCCTATAATATAAGGTCGCAAAAAACGAGTAAACGAAATTCCCGAACTCAAAATCGCGATAATCTCTGTATTATTAGCCAATTTGGAAGTAAACCAAATCACCGATAAAAACAGGAATATCGGAAACAGTGAATTGATAAAATAGATTGTAAAATTGTAATAATAGAAAGCAATATCCATAAATGGAATCTTGTTTTCGAGCATTTTATTTACTTTTTCAGAAACGTCAATAACGATTCCGATTGGTGCAAATAAAAGTAACATCACAGAGAAAGTTCCCAGATATCTTTTTAAGATGTATTTATCTATTATTGTAAGCATAGCAAAGTTTAATCGATTATTTGTTTAATCGTTTAACCGAATAAACGATTAAACAAATCAACATATTTTAAAGTCTTTGACTCATATTTTTAACCATCATTTCTTTCCATGGTCTAAAATCTCCGGCTAAGATATGTTTTCTCGCTTCACGAACCAACCACATATAAAACCCAAGATTATGAATTGTTGCAATTTGTTTTCCTAGATATTCATTAGCAGCAAACAAGTGACGCAAATAGGCTTTAGAATATTCTGTATCCACAAAAGTATGCCCCATTTCATCAATTGGAGAAAAATCTGCTTCCCATTTTTTGTTTTTGATGTTGATTGTTCCGTTTGCTGTAAACAACATTCCGTTTCTGGCATTACGTGTTGGCATAACACAGTCGAACATATCAATTCCTAACGCAATATTTTCTAGAATATTAATTGGAGTTCCAACACCCATTAAATAACGAGGTTTGTCTTCTGGAAGAATTTCGCAAACCACTTCAGTCATCGCATACATTTCTTCAGCTGGTTCACCAACCGAAAGTCCGCCAATAGCATTTCCTTGCTGACCTGCATTTGCAATATATTCAGCCGACTGACGACGTAAATCTTTATAAGTACTTCCTTGAACAATCGGGAAAAACGTCTGTTCGTAACCGTATTTATAAGGAACTTTTTCCAAATGATTGATACAACGATCCAACCAACGGTGCGTCATATGCATCGAACGTTGTGCATAACGATAATCACAAGGATAAGGAGTACATTCATCAAAAGCCATAATGATATCAGCTCCAATTGTACGCTGAATTTCCATTACATTTTCTGGCGTAAAAAAGTGATAAGAACCGTCAATGTGCGATTTAAACTTTACTCCTTCTTCTTTAATTTTTCTGTTTGAAGAAAGAGAATACACCTGATATCCACCAGAATCAGTCAAAATATTACGGTCCCAGTTCATAAATTTATGCAATCCACCAGCTTTTTCAAGAATTTCAGTCTGAGGGCGTAAATATAAATGATAAGTATTTCCAAGGATAATATCCGGATTAATTTCTTCTTTCAATTCGCGCTGATGCACTCCTTTTACCGAAGCCACCGTTCCTACAGGCATAAAAATTGGCGTTTCAATTACGCCGTGATCAGTAGTAATACTTCCCGCTCTTGCTTTAGACTGCGGATCTTTTTGTAATAAATCGAACTTCATTTGTTTCTTTTTTCAGTCGGCAAAGATAGTTTAATTTCAGGGAAATTTTATGAATTAGAAAATTTGTCAAATAGAAAATTAGCTAATGTTTTCTTAATTTCAGATTCTGTCTTTTTGGAATTTAGATTTTAAGATTTAGAATTTAATTAATTTGGGCGTTCCCCAAGGGTCGGGCTATCCGCTATATCTTTTGCTCCAGTTCGTTTCGTTTTTAATTAAGACCTTTATTTTGTCGCAAAAGGATGCCGCTTCTATCCCTAACGCAAACGTCGCTGCAATCATCATTCTCTTTTAAAAATTTCCAATCGAATGTAAAAACTACAATATCAGAATAACAAAGTGTAACATTATAAAATTTGGTTTTTCGTAATTTTAGAATACTTAAATAAAAAAAATCACAACTAAAAATATAGAAATCATGATAAATGCAGACGAAAAATTAGACCAAATTAAAGATGATCAAATCGAAAGAAATCTTGAAAACATGAATTATCCAGCAAACGAAGATATTTACAATCAAGACAACAAACTGGAAGATATTAATCCTGAAGAAATTTCAGGCGAACGTATTATCAATCAGGATAATCATGAATGGAAACAAAACAGTGACAAAATCGGCAATGATCTCGATGTTCCTGGTTCTGAATTAGACGACCAACAAGAAGATATTGGTTCTGAAGATGAAGAAAATAATTATTACAGCGAAAGTGATACAAATTAAATAACACTCTCAAATTTCTACACTTTTTGCCATAAGACAAACAGATGCTTTTAAACCTCTAAAACCATCTGTTTATTTTATGGCAATATTTTTATATGTAATTATCAATTTCTTGCTCTTTTCTAAAATCCACTAAAAAAAGAGCAAAAAAATATCACAATTGAAACCAACTAAAGCAGAAAATCATTTGTCTCCCCGCAAAATAACAATTACTTTTGCTACAGTTTAAAAATTTTACATATAAATGAAACCTAACACTCAACAATTAAGCGATTTAACGATCCAAGTAAGAAGAGATATTCTTAGAATGGTACATGCTGTAAACTCTGGACACCCAGGTGGTTCATTAGGTTGTACTGAATTTTTGGTAACACTATATCAAAATATTATGGACCGCAAAGAAGGTTTTGATATGGACGGAATTGGAGAAGATTTGTTTTTCCTTTCAAACGGACATATTTCACCTGTATTTTATAGCGTATTAGCACGCAGTGGTTATTTTCCAGTTTCAGAACTTGCTACTTTTAGATTATTAGATTCTCGTTTACAAGGACACCCAACGACTCACGAAGGTTTACCTGGAGTTCGTATTGCCTCTGGTTCATTAGGACAAGGTTTATCTGTAGCTCTTGGAGCAGCACAAGCTAAAAAATTAAACAAAGACAATCATATCGTGTACACTTTACACGGAGATGGTGAATTACAAGAAGGTCAAAACTGGGAAGCTATAATGTATGCCTCTGCTAAAAAAGTAGACAACATCATTGCCACTATCGACGTTAATGGAAAACAAATTGACGGAACAACTGACGAAGTTTTGCCAATGGGAAGTCTTCGCGCCAAATTCGAAGCTTTCGACTGGGATGTTTTAGAAATCAAAGAAGGAAACAATATCGATGCGATCATCGCTGGATTGACTGATGCTAAATCAAGAACTGGAAAAGGAAAACCAGTTTGTATCTTACTTTACACAGAAATGGGTAACGGAGTAGATTTTATGATGCACACACACGCTTGGCATGGTAAAGCACCAAACAATGATCAATTGGCAAGTGCTTTGGCTCAAAACATTTCAACTTTAGCAGACTATTAAAAAAGTGTTCAGTCTCAGTAGACAGTTTTTTTTAGTTTAAAACTTGATCTATAAGAGACCCAACATCTCAAAAGAAAAACAATGAAAAAATACGAAAATACAGGAAGTAAAGATACTCGTTCTGGTTTTGGAGCGGGAATGACAGAACTAGGTCAAAAAAATGAAAATGTTGTAGCATTATGTGCTGATTTAATTGGATCATTAAAATTTGATGAATTCAAAAAAAATCACCCAGAGCGTTTTTTCCAGATCGGAATTGCAGAAGCTAACATGATCGGAATCGCTGCAGGTTTAACAATTGGTGGAAAAATCCCATTTACAGGAACTTTCGCTAACTTCTCTACAGGAAGAGTTTACGACCAAATTCGTCAGTCTGTTGCTTATTCAGATAAAAACGTAAAAATCTGTGCTTCTCACGCTGGTTTAACTTTAGGAGAAGACGGTGCAACTCACCAAATCCTAGAAGACATCGGATTAATGAAAATGTTACCTGGAATGACTGTAATCAACACTTGCGATTACAATCAGACTAAAGCAGCAACAATTGCATTAGCAGATCACCACGGTCCAGCTTATTTACGTTTTGGACGTCCAGTTGTAGCTAACTTTACTCCTGCAGACGAACCATTCGTAATTGGAAAAGCTATTTTATTAAACGAAGGAACAGATGTTACTATCGTAGCTACTGGTCACTTAGTTTGGGAAGCTCTTATTGCCGCTGAAGCTTTAGAAGCAAAAGGAATTTCTGCCGAAGTAATCAACATCCACACTATTAAACCACTTGACGAGGAAGCTATTCTTAAATCGGTTGCTAAAACAAAATGCATCGTTACTGCAGAAGAGCACAACTACCTTGGAGGTCTTGGAGAAAGTATTTCTGGTGTATTAGCTTTAAATAATCCAGCTCCACAAGAATTTGTAGCAGTAAAAGATAGTTTTGGTGAATCTGGAACTCCAGAACAATTAATGGAAAAATACAAATTAAACAACCAAGCGATTGTTGAAGCTGTAGAAAAAGTAATCAAAAGAAAATAATTTTAGATTTTCTTTATTCATACAAGGAACCTCGAAAGCAATTTCGAGGTTTTTTTATTCCTTTAAACAAAAAGCAACGGTAAATAAACTAAAAAAACCTTAGGAATTGGATAGCGAGAACTTCTTTAAAACAACCTTAAAATCCAATATCTTTCTTTTAGAAAAAGCAAAAAAGAGCAACAAACAAAAAACCTCGAAATTTTCATTTCGAGGTTTTCATTTTATAGTTTTATCCTGAATTAAAAAGGATAAGGATATGTTTTATCTAAGTGAATTCTTAATCTATCTGGCGTAGTATAATCTTCAGGGACAAAAGCTCTAGGGTTTGTTTTAGATTCCGGCTTAGAAGGGTCTTTTAGCACTCCAGTAGGTCTTCTCGGAATTCCCCATGGCTCAGACTCATCTACATTTGGAGTAGCAGGATTGTCAGGAACAGGAGCGTTGTATGGATAATATTTACTTATTCCGTAATAAAAATTCTCTCCATTAAGTTTACCCCATCCAATCTGATCGGTTGGTTTTGTAACTTCCAATCTGGTTGTATAACCATCTCCATCATCATCGAAATCAAGATAATCAGGAATACCATCTTTATCACTATCATCACCAAGCATATAATCAGGTGGATTTGGATATCTGGTTGTATTTCTAAGATCATAAAGATAACCATCACCATTTATATCTTCTAAATAATCAGGAACACCATCACCTACAATAGAAATACCTGCGCTTGTTACATTATATTCATTGTCCATTCTCTGAAGAGCAAACAGCTTAATATTAAAGTAAATACAACTATAAGCCGGAATAACACCACTCGGACTAGCATAATACGCCAACCCAGAAGGTAAAAACATAACTCCAGCTCCATAATTGTCATAAGTTATCACACCATCATTAGAAGTAGTTGGATTATCTCCTGTTCTAAATTTAGGCATAATCTCAGACCAACCTTGAATAACAGTATTTCCACTTGCAAACGGAAATAAATTTGCTGTAAATGGATTTCCATATGAAGAATCCGCAAGAGTATTATTCATTAAATAACAACTATAAGCTACAGAAACTCTATCTGTATTGGTAGGAGATTCACCCGTACCTTCTCTTAAAACTAAATAATAAACTTTATACTTGACATCATTACTATAAACCTCTCTACTTTGCAACTTATATGTTTGCTGATCCCAAATAGAAGTCTGAGTTCCTCCAGCTGGTATTTTTGATATTTTTGCCTCAAAATCAGCTGTAACATTTTCAATATAATTGGTCTTCAAAAATTTCTCAATAGAATCTTTATCTGCTTCATACTGCACTTTATAATCCCTGATCGGAGTAACTTCAATCTCATCATCATCCTTTTTATTACAAGAAACGATGGCTAAACCAGCAAGTAATAAAACAAAATAATATTTAAATCTATTCATTATTATGATTTTTTTAGGTGCGCAAGATACAATATTGATTTATTTTTGTAAAGAATTTAACTTCTATTTTAGAAAAATTATGAGAATAGACAAATACTTATGGTGCGTTCGATATTACAAGACCAGAAACATGGTTACAGAGGCTTGTAAAAAGAATCATATCACTGTAAACGGGCAGGTTGCAAAACCATCTAAAGAAGTTTTCCCTACTGACCGCATCACCTTTAGAAAAGATCAAATTACACAGATAATAACGGTTCTGGATATTCCAGAAAGCCGTGTTGGAGCAAAATTAGTCGATATTTATCGCAAGAATGAAACTCCACCAGAAGCTTACGCACATTTGGAACTTCTAAAACTATCAAAAGAGCATTATAGAAAAAGTGGTACTGGGCGACCAACCAAAAAAGACCGTAGAGATATTGATGATTATGGAGATGAAATTTATGACGAGGAAGATGATGAGAATTAAATTCCAATTTTAAAAAATTCCAAATTCAAATTCTAAACAATATCAACAAACTTTTAATTTCCACTTTTAAATATACCTATTTCCTTTTGTAAAATTTGAAATTTGGATTTTTTAGATTGGAATTTAAATTAATTATATTAGCAAAAAATTACATTATGAGCAATAACATTATCTTAACCAATCAGGAAATCGAACATAAAATAAAACGTATCGCTTATCAAATCTACGAAACTTTTGTTGACGAAGAAGAAGTTGTTATTGCCGGAATCGCTTCTAACGGATTTGTTTTTGCCAAGAAAATAGCTGCAGCCTTAAGCAATATTTCTACTTTAAAAGTTTCAATCTGCGAGGTTAAAGTAAACAAACAAAAAACGCAAGACGCTATACAAACTTCATTAAACCCAGAAAAATACACTAACAAAGGATTAGTTCTTGTTGATGATGTTTTAAATTCTGGAACAACGTTAATTTATGCTGTACGTCATTTCTTAGATGTACCACTTAAAAAATTCAAAACAGCAGTCCTTGTAGACAGAAATCATAAAAAATACCCTGTAAAGGCAGACTTTAAGGGCATTTCTCTTTCTACTTCACTATTAGAACACGTACAAGTAGTTTTCGATTCAGAAAACGGCGACTACGCTTCTTTAAGCTAAAATTTTTAAAATATCCTGAACCGTTTCTTCGACAGATGTATCATCAACCACAACTTTGTGTTGTGCCTGATTGTAGTAAAAACTTCTGTCGAATAAATGTTTCGCGATAAATTCCCTCATTTCCTCTTCATTCATATTAGCAATCAAAGGACGCTTACTCTTATTATGTATTAATCTATTATATAAAGTATCAATTGATGCTTTTAAATAAATAGAATCAACATTCTCTCCTTTTAATAATTCATGATTATTAGCATAACCTGGAGTTCCTCCTCCTAATCCGATAATATTATTTTCGTCAGATTGTAATAATTCGACAAACATTTCGTGCTCTAATTTTCGAAAATAGATCTCACCATGCTTCTCAAAAATCTCATTTATGGACATTTTTGCTCTTTCTTCGATAATTTTATCCAAATCTAAGAACGGAATATTTGTAATTTTTGACAAATTCTGGGCGATTGTCGACTTTCCGCAACCCATATAACCTAATAATACTATTTTCTTCATATTAATAAAACCTTATAAACTAAGCGATTGGAAATTTTTCCAAAAAAAAGACAAATTTATAATAAAATTGCTTGGAAACTTCAAAAAAAACTCCTTATATTTGCACCCGCATTCAAGAAATTAAATGACTCGATAGCTCAGTCGGTAGAGCACATCACTTTTAATGATGGGGTCCTGGGTTCGAGCCCCAGTCGGGTCACAAATTTTGTGATTAACAAATTAAATTTCTTGAAAGTAATGACTCGATAGCTCAGTCGGTAGAGCACATCACTTTTAATGATGGGGTCCTGGGTTCGAGCCCCAGTCGGGTCACAAAAGGTCGAGTATTAATTTACTTGACCTTTTTTCATTTTAGGCCATGTGGAGAAACGGTAGACTCGCCATCTTGAGGGGGTGGTGCTCGTAAGGGCGTGAGGGTTCAAATCCCTCCATGGTCACTTTAAAAATTAAAAAAGCCTGCAAAGCGTATATTTTGCAGGCTTTTTTATGACTAGAACTCGGTCAAAGCCTAATTTTACAGACTTTCTTTACTCAACAAGAATATGGTGGAGATAATACACAAACTTCCAATCCAGTCAATGGTTTGAAATGGAATGCCCAGCCAAGTCACAGATAACAAAACAGCTACAAGTGGTTCTGCTGATGCCAACAAACTTGTTTTTTGAGCACCAATTAATTTGGTTGCTGTTAAATAAGAATAAAAGGCAACCAAAGTACCAAACAAAACAACAAAGGCAACTGCTAGAATAGTTTCCCAATCCCAATTTCCATCAATTCTCCAAGGCGATTTGACAAAACTAAATGCCAAGCCTCCAATAAGCATTGCCCAGCCAATCACCACAGCAGCATTATATTTCATCAATAATTGCTTAGGCTGTAATGAATATATAGCTAGGGTGACGGCAGAAGCCAACCCTAAAAACAATGCTAAAGGACTGATTGAAAGGCTGTCTATCTTTCCGTGCGTAACCAATAAAAAAGTGCCGAGTACAGCCAAAATTATGGCAACAATTTCAATAGGTTTTGGTAGTTTTTTATGTCTAATAGCAAAATATACAGCAATGAGAATAGGACCTATAAATTGCAAAACAGTGGCTGTTGCTGCGTTAGAGTGCTTTATGGCTGCAAAATAAGTATACTGAACACCCAAACATACCTATAATACTAAATATGCTTAACTGAATACTATCTTTTTTGTTTTTCCAAATAGTGAAAAGATTCTCATTTTTATTTCTAGCAAATAACAAAAGACAAATTCCCGAAATCAATAATCTAATAGTAATAATCCATTCTACATTAATTGATTTTTGCTGGATTAAAAACTGTCCGAATGTTCCTGATATTCCCCATAGCGTAGCCGCTAATAATCCTAAAATAATTCCTTTATTCATTTTTTATTTTTTTTTTATTCCTTTTTTGAAATGCAAAATTATTTCATATTGAGTTATTATTTTTATTAAATTAGTGTGCTTATTTGCAATTTTATTTCGTTTATGATGGATTTATTTGATTACAAGATTTTAGAAATTTTACAAAAGGACAATTTGACTCCTCTACGTGAAATTGGCGACAGCATTGGACTATCTGCTCCAGCTGTTCAAAGACGCATAAAAAAATTTCGTGAAGACGGTACTATTGAGAAAAACATTGCTGTTATTGATAGGGATAAATTAGGAAGCAATGTAACTTTACTTGTGGAGTTATTTCTGGAAAGCGAAAAGATGAATCAAATCGATGACCTAAAGAAAAAATTTGAAGTAGTTCCTGAAATTCAACAATGTTTTTATGTGACTGGAGAGTCCGATTTTTTTCTTGTAATAGTGGTTCCATCAATGACACATTATGAAAAACTTACCAAAGAATTATTTTTCAGCAATGAAAACATCAAGCGTTTTCGTACAATTGTTGCAATGGGAGTCAGTAAGAATACTTTAGAAATCCCTTTGAACGTGAGTTTATAAATACTCTTGTTTCTTTAATTAACTATAATAAGCATAAAACAAATGGTTCGAATTCCATATTGTCAAGATCACAAAAAAATCAAAGTCCTATTTTATTGTAAAATAGGACTTTATAATTTATTCTAAAAATCATTTAAAAAAAGGTGCAAAAAACTAAATAAAGTACTTATCTTTGCACCCTCATTGAAGAAATGAAGACTCGATAGCTCAGTCGGTAGAGCACATCACTTTTAATGATGGGGTCCTGGGTTCGAGCCCCAGTCGGGTCACAAAAGGTCAAGTAATTATTTTACTTGGCCTTTTTTGTTTTATAATTATTCCTTCTAGAATTATTTATACATAAAGAATAACAAAATAAACTACATTAGCTTAATTGTACTAATTAAGCATTTATGAAAACCAATATTTTATTAATTTTTATTTTTCACTTTCTTTTTTTCTCCTGCCAAGAAAAAACAAAAATCAGCGAAAAAAAAGCGAACAACATAATTACTAACAAAAGCAATTCTCAATCCACTAAGAAAAGAACAATTACAGAAAGAGACACAATAACCATTGAATACCTTAACAAACACAATCCATACGATTACGAATCCAAACTAAGCAATGGATACTATTTAGAATTTAAATATTTCCAGCAAGACAAAAACAATCCAATCGAAATGTGCCTAAATCTAAAAAAAGACACAACTACCATCGACACATTAAATATTATGGGATATGGAGCACCTCATAAAAATTTAGGATACATTGGAGCAGACTACAACAAATATTTCGCTTTTGTAAATTCATTTGGAAGTGGAAATCCGCACGATTTTAAACTTATTGAAAAGCAAAATGGTAAAATAATTAAATCAGGATTTATTGTTGACAGCTTTAAAAACCCAGAACTTCTTTTATATGCAAAAAACTACGATTCTTTGATGTTATACGATATTAAAAAGAAAAAAGACATTTTTATAGAAAATCTAAATCAATCAAAAGTAATAGATTGTATGGTTAGCGAGCTCAATCAAGTTGTAAAAATAAAAAAGGCTACTTCAAAATATGTTTTAATAGAAATTGAGAATCATCAAAACAAAAAAATCAGAAAAAAGTATTATCGTTAAAAACTTTCTAAAAAAATAAAGATTCCAAAACGCATTTTTCTAACCATTATTTAAAAAAGA
>NZ_DASWYK010000156.1:0-1816 GCF_036405015.1 Flavobacterium sp.
ATTAACCAACGATTCAGATAAAACAAATCGGCATTGAAATTCAAGATCTACTCGTCGCCAGGAGCTCAGTGACGTAATCAGGCACTTTTTTTAAAATAAAGCTATCATCGCTCACAATTCTGTCACCAAAAAACACTTTAAACCTCTCCTTTTCGTCATTTAAGTATTTACTTCCTGGATACAAAACCACTTCGACTTGGGTAGTTTTAGGGATACACCGAGATAGCAACTGCCGAATTTCAAAATCTGCCATAGGCAATGAATAACCAATAAATACAACTTTCGACGCCTCTGCCAATTCAATACCGGCATTCTGCCATACTAATTGGATTTGTATGTTGCTCAAATCCTTAAGAAAGGTTGGGAGAAGCAAATTGCCTTTCAATCTTATGTTATTAGTATTGTTAAATTTATAATTGATTTTACAGTGCTTACAGAACTTAGGTTTTCCTAAAATTTGCTTTTCGTTATATTTGATAAACATCCTTTGACACATTGGGCAGTGTAGCCAATTCATTGATCCATGAAGCTTCAAATATTTTATGTTATACCCTGATTTGCCTAAGGCTAATAAACCAGGTTTTATGTGATGATCATCCTCTAATGAACTGATATAACAACAATAATCGATAACGGCTAATTTTTCACCACCATTTATTTCTTCTTCCTCGCAAAATTCCTTAACCAACGTGTTTAAAGAATTATCCAATAGAATGTCCCAGTTTGTAGTGATTACAGCGATATTGTCATTCTTTATATCAGTCAAACGACGTCGGGCTATGTTATTCAAATAATTTGCATAATCATCAATGTATTCTTTTTCATTTTTCCGGTCCACTCCAAACTGTATAGAAGCGCCCATCAATCCATGAAACCCCTCTCGAATTCTTACCAATTCCTTAACATCATGTTTTTTAAATGACTTTCCATTTGAAATGCATCTATCAATAGGCGTAAAAACATCTTCTAAAGCCACCGCGTTCCATAAGGATTCTGGTACGCCTAAGTCATCTTCTAAAAATGATATAAACTCCTTTCTAGCCTGTGACAGTTCGACTGTATCTACATATTTCTCTTCAAAACCTTTGCTTAAAATAGTTTGAATTATACCGTTTTGAATAGGCCCTCCTGCGTCTGCAGAAAAACCTGCGCCCAAAAAATAAACTGTTTTATCCATTAGTTTTTTTTTATCATTTATACCAACGCTTTATTTTTTTAAAGTCAGGTTTTTCAACTCAGGTCAGTGTGTTAAAATGGTTTGCTGTGGCTTTCGGAGCTGTTTTCATGATACTTAAGTTATTATATTTTACAAACCTTACAAGCCACATTCCCTGCCGCCACAGCCTTCTTCAGCGTCGTCTTAATCTTACTCTGATTCAAATACCTGCAGGAAGATTTATGATATTTTGTTCCGGTATTGGTTATATAAACAACCGTCTCCTGGTTTCTATTAACAGCATAAGAAAATGAGGAATATCTTGCGGGTTCAGCCAGCAGGCTCTTTACAGAAAGAATGAAAGCAGCACACAGAACAAGGTCCCGGAAGTACCGCAGGTTAAGATTTTTCAAATAAGAGTGCGTTTTAGTTAATTAAATTTAGGATAAAGAAACCGTTAATACAAATAAAACTACCGTTTACTCATTGATTTACAAATACTTATACTAGGCAATACCTGCTTTCATCTGCTGCAGGTCAATGTTTAGATTAGGCAAATGATGTTTGGTGTAAAATGCACTTATACATTTTATTCCGGATTCATTCCTTCTATTTCTCCTCTTGCTGTTGCTGCCTCTTACCATTTCGAGGATATCCTCG
>NZ_DASWYK010000157.1:0-18721 GCF_036405015.1 Flavobacterium sp.
CTTGTTGGTTAATATTCTTTCTTTAATCAATAATTATATATAATTAACTGCCCTTTTTCATGTCTTGAAGAAGGGTATTTTTTTTGATATTAAATGGGTATATTTGATTCAGCTTTTCAATATTTTTTTATATGAAATCAACTTATACCTTTCTACTTCTCACATTCTTTTTCACCCAACCAAATTTCTCCCAAAAATTTGATCCAAAATTAATTTCTAAAGAATCAGAAATAAATTTCGCAAGTACACACGAAAGAGGAATTGAAAAAAATAATATCATTTATTTTGTAGAAAAAGATCTGCAAACCATTTCTGCTTATAAAAATAATAAATTACAATGGCAGACAAATGTTATAAATATTTGTGGAAAACCTAAAGTTGGGGAACCAAAAATTAGATACTTAAAATATAAAATCACAAAACTTTTGGTTGTATATGGAAAACATGATTTTGCTGAAGTTGATATACAGAATGGCAAAACGAACTTTTTAGGCTCAGATTAAAACATTCATTCATAATCTATTAAAATCACAATCAATGAACAATACTTGGACTCAAAGATGGGACGATCGTTACAAAAGCGAAGAATTTGCATACGGCGAAGAACCCAATAATTATCTAAAAGAACAAATAGAAAAACTAAAACCCGGAACTATTCTTTTTCCTGCTGAAGGCGAAGGAAGAAACGCCATTTTCGCAGCAAAATTAGACTGGAAAGTTTCGGCTTTTGATATTAGTGAAGAAGGTAAAAACAAAGCAATTTTGCTAGCTAAAAACAATAATGTTTCAATCGATTATCAAGTAGGAGAATTAGAAACCTTAGATTTCGAAGAAAAGCAATTTGATGCGATTGCATTAATTTATGCTCATTTTCCAGCTGTTATAAAATCGAAAATTCACCAAGAACTTGATAAACTTTTAAAGAAAGACGGAATAATCATTTTTGAGGCTTTCAGTAAAAAACATTTGGAATATGTAACAAAAAATGAAAAAGTTGGCGGACCAAAAGATATTGAATCTTTATTTTCTATAGAAGAAATCAAAGCTGATTTTCCAAACTATGAAATCATTGAATTAGAAGAAAAAGAAATCGAACTTAAAGAAGGTTTATTCCATAACGGAACTGGTTCTGTGATTCGATTTGTGGGAAGGAAAAAATAAAATACGCCGTAGAGACGCACGAATTAGCGTCTCTACAAAAACCTTAGCATCTTAGAATCTTAGAACCTTAAAAATACTTATGCTCCATAATTTCAGCCTTCAACTCTGAAATCCCTAAGATCCCAACACGTTTCCCTTCTGTTTTGATCAATCCTTCTTTTTTCAAACTTGACAAAATACGAATTGCCTGCTCTTCTGTAGTTCCTGCAAAATCTGCGATTTCCTTTCGCGAAAGCTCAATATCAATCAAACCATTTTTCTGTCCGAATTTGCGGTGAATATAAAGTAGTAAATCAATCACACGCTCGCGAACATTCATATGAGCAATCTTTCGGATATTGTTCTCGCTTTTGTTTAATTCATCGGCATAAAATAACATTAAAGCATAAGTAAATTCAGGAATGTGCTGTAAAATTTCGAGCATTGTTTCATTACTAAAATTGCACAAAACAGTATCTTCCAATGCATAAGCGCCAATCAAATAACGTTTACCTGTTCCGAATCCGCGGAAACCTACAATGTCTCCGTTTGTAGTTAAACGAACAATTTGCTCTCGGCCATTAATTCCTGTTTTTACGGTTTTTGCTTTCCCTTTACAAATAAAATAAAGACCTTGTAATGGCGCACCTTCCGTAATAAATGGATCTGATTTTTTACAGATTAAACTCTGTTTTTTAGAAACATAAGTAGTCATCTGCTCCAAATGCAGGTGTTTCTTTATAAAACAATTCTCATTTGCACAAGAATAACATATAGCTTGTTCTTCTTTCATGAGTTCTAATTTTCAGCAATTAAAAACTAAGGTGTTGTTGCTCATTTATTTTCATCAAAATTAAAAAAATAAATTTAAAAATTAAGTATTAATACTTAAAAAATACTTATTTTTGTTTTTAAGTTTAAGTAAGTGATTATCTAAAACCGAACTGTAATGCAAAGTACAAAGATCAAAACTACCTGTTCCTACTGCGGTGTTGGCTGCGGTATAATCGTAACCAACGATGCTAAAAATAGTGTAATGGTCCAAGGTGACAAAGATCATCCTGTAAACAAAGGAATGCTTTGCTCTAAAGGAATGAATCTGCATTACGTAGTTAATGATACTTCAGACAGAATTTTATATCCAGAAATGCGCGGCAGTAAATCGTATCCTCTGGAACGTGTAAGCTGGGATACAGCTTTGGATCGCGCAGCAGCAGTTTTTTCTTCTATTATCAAAAAACACGGGCCAGACAGCGTTGGATTTTATATTTCGGGACAATGTTTGACTGAGGAATATTACTTAGTCAACAAATTGGTTAAAGGTTTTTTGAAAACCAATAATATCGACACCAATTCCAGACTTTGCATGAGTTCTGCGGTTGTCGGTTACAAAAAGACTTTCGGAGAAGATTCTGTTCCAATTGCTTATGATGATATCGAATTGGCTGACACTTTTTTAATTACGGGAGCAAATCCGGCGTGGTGCCACCCTATTCTTTTCAGAAGACTTGAAAAACACAAAGAGAAAAATCCAAAAACGAAAATCATCTGTATCGATCCAAGACGAACAGATACAGCCGTTTTTTCCGATTTACATTTACAGATTATTCCAGGTTCAGACATTATTTTATATCACGCGATTGCCAAACGAATTATTGAAAAAGGTTATGTCGATCATGATTTCGTTAAAAATCACGCAGAAAATTTCAAACAATATAAAGACTTAGTTTTAAGCACTTCGCTTGAAAAAGCTTCTAAACTTTGTGGAATTTCAGTAAATGAAATCAAACTTGCCGCTGATATTATCGGAAAAGCAAAAGGATTTATTTCGCTTTGGGCAATGGGATTAAACCAAAGTGCGGTTGGCGTTGATAAAAATACAGCATTGCTGAATTTATCTTTATTGACAGGACAAGTTGGAAAACCAGGTTCTGGACCATTTTCGTTAACAGGTCAGCCCAACGCAATGGGCGGACGCGAAGTTGGCGGAATGGCAACGCTTTTGGCCGCGCATAAAGACATTGCGAACCCAACACATCGTAAAGAAGTGGCTGATTTTTGGGGCGTTGACGAGATCTCAGACAAACCGGGTTTAACGGCAACAGAAATGTTTGAAGCTTTAGAATCTGGAAAAATGAAAGCCGTTTGGATTATCTGCACCAATCCGTTAGTGAGTTTACCTGATTCTAGAAGAGCCGAAAAAGCGCTTCAAAACGCTAAATTCGTAGTCGTTCAGGATATTTCGCATAATGCCGATACAGCCAAATTTGCCGATTTACTTTTACCTGCTGCAGGTTGGTTAGAAAAAGAAGGAACGATGACCAATTCGGAACGTCGTATTTCGTATCTGCCAAAAGGAATAAATCCGCCGGGAGAAGCGCTTCCAGATATTGAAATCTTGATTCGTTTTGCTAAAAAAATGAATTTCAACGGATTTAATTTCAACAGTGCCGAAGAAGTTTACAAAGAACATTGCGCGCTTACCAAAAACACCAATATTGACATTTCATTCTTAAATTATAATCGTTTAAAAAGCGAAGGAACTTTTCAATGGCCTGTTCCAGACTATAATCATCCGGGAACTCCGCGATTGTTTACGGATAAAAAGTTCTATACGCCTTCTGGAAAAGCGATTTTTAATCTTCCGGTTTCTATCGAAAACACATCAGTTCAGCCAAATGATGAATTTCCTTTTATCCTAACAACAGGAAGAATTCGCGATCAATGGCATACGATGACAAAGACGGGAAAAGTATCAAGATTATTGACCCATATTCCGAGTCCGGTTTTAGAAATAAATCCGATTGATGCTTTTAAAAACGATATTAAAAACGGTGATATTGTCGTGGTTTCAAGCAAAAACGGAGAAGTTCGCGTAAAAGCAAAAGTTACAGATACCATCAAAGAAAAAGTGCTATTCTTGCCGATGCATTGGGGAAAACAGCTCGAAAATGATTTAAACAGAACGAATAATTTAACGAATACTGTTGTCGATCCAGTTTCAAAAGAACCTGATTTTAAGTTCACAACGGTTTCGATTAAAAAATATGTAAAACCATTTCAGAAAATTGCGATTGTGGGTGCTGGAGCAGCCTCTTTCCGATTCATTCAAAACTATCGCGAATTCAATTCAACCGATGAAATTATTGTTTTTTCTAATGAAGTAAATCCATTTTACAATCGTGTTTTGCTTCCAGAATACATGACGGGAGAATTTACTTGGGAACAGCTGTTGAAAGTTAAAGACGGCGAGACTTTCAACAAATTGAAAATTACCATGAAAGCTGGTGTTTCGATTGAAAAACTAGACCCAAAACAAAAAACAATCTTAGACAGTCATGGCGAAACTCATACTTTCGATTCGTTAATTATCGCAACCGGAAGTCGTCCTTTTGTTCCAGAAAATGCGCAACTTCATCTTCCTGGACGTTTTACCGTTAGAAGAAAAGAAGATGCTGATCGTTTGAAAAAACATTTAGACAGCACCAATCTTCCGCCAGAAGAACAACATGTTGTCATTATCGGCGGTGGATTATTAGGTTTAGAATTGGCGGCAGCTTTAAAACATAAAAAAGTAAAAACCACGATTATTCAGCGTGCTTCACGTTTGATGGAACGTCAGTTAGACCGAATTTCAAGTAAATTATTGGCCGAAGAAGTACAGTTACGTGATATTCAGATTTATTTTGATAATGAAGTCAGTACTGTTTTTGAAACCGATAATCCGAATGAAATCGAAATTGCTTTAAAAAGTGGCAAAATCATAACGGCAAATGCGATTGTCTATACAATTGGAACGATTCCGAATATTGAAATTGCTCGCGAAAGCGGACTCGCATGCGGACGTGGCGTCAAAGTAAATCAGTATTTACAGACTTCAAATCCGGATATTTTTGCGATTGGAGAAATAGCCGAATTTGAAAACAAACTCTTCGGAATCACTTCTGCCGCCGAAGAACAAGCTAATATTTTGGCGAATTTCCTTGCGGGCGATATCAACAGTTATTACAAAGGTTCGATTTTAATGAATATTCTAAAATTAGAAGACATCAACCTTTGCAGTATAGGTGATTTGACTATTCCAGAAAACGACGATTCGTATGAAGAAATTGTTTTTACTGATTTGAAAAAACGTTATTATAAAAAATGCATCGTAAAAGACGATCTTTTGGTTGGCGCGATTTTAATGGGCGATAAAAATGAATTTGCCGAATTTAAAACGATGATCGAAAGCAAAATCGAATTATCAGACAAACGAAATACGCTTTTAAGAGGAAGCTCAAACGCAAAACCTGTTTTAGGAAAATTGGTTTGTTCCTGCAGTCAAGTTGGAGCCGGAAACATTGAAGAAACCATCAAAAGCGGTGTCAACGATTTTACCGAATTATGCAAAAACACAGGCGCAGGTTTAGGTTGCGGAAGCTGTAAAACAGAAGTAAAAGAGATACTCGCTAAGTGTAAATGAGTTTTCAGTTACAGTCTCAGTTTTCAGTACAAACTGAGACTGAGACTGAAAACTGAGACTGAAAACTAAAGAAAAAATGGAATTGACAAGATTAATAGTAAAAGGAGGCGTTATTTCGCCGGGGGAATTACAGGAAGTTGTAAATATCGCTTTAGACGAAGGTCTGGATTCTATTTCCTTTGGTTCTAGGCAAGATATTATTTTCCCGAAAGGATTTAAATCTTTGGATAAAACCACTTTAGGAAAACATCATTTTGTTTATCCTGATCAAAAAAGTGGCAATAATATCGTTTCATCTTATGTTTCGACCGATATTTTTAGAAATACAAATTGGCTTACTGGAAACCGTTTTTTATATGTTTTAGAAGAATTTAAGGAACAGCCAAAACTAAAAGTCAACATAACCGACCCCAAACAGCAATTGGTTCCTTTGTTTACGGGACATTTAAACTTTATTGCTTCTGAGTTGGAAGATTATTGGTATTTGTACATTCGTCTTCCAAAATGGGAGAAAATGGAGGTTTATCCTGTTTTGCTTTATAGCTGGGATTTGGCTAAAATCTATTATGAAATCGAAAAAATAGCTGAAGAAGAATCTGTTGATATCGAAATGCTTTTCACTTTAGTGAGCGAAGCTTTAGACACGAATAATAGAACGATTGACAAACCTTTAAACATTCCATTTTATCCATTTCCGTATTACGAAGGAATGAATCGAATGGGAATCGACCAATATTGGTTAGGATTGTATTGGCGAAACAATTTATACGATTTGGATTTCTTGAAAGAAATGTGCGATTTGTGTTTTGAATGCAAAATCGGGAAAATCTGTATCACACCTTGGAAATCTTTCATTATAAAAGGAATTCCAAAAGACCGAAAACTGGAATGGGAAAAATTCTTAGGCAAACGCGGTATCAACGTACGCCATTCTCTATTAGAATTAAACTGGCATTTGCCTGTTGCAATGGAATGGGCTTTAAACCTGAAAACTTTCTTAGTTCGAACATTAGACCAATTCGACATCAGCACTTATGGATTGAATTTCGGAATTTCAGAATACAATCGCGACGGACATTACTTTACCTCGATTGTCATCGAAAAAAATGAACTTCCAGCCGCTTTAGAATCCATTAAAATCAGGGATACTTATAATGTTTTGTTCGCGAAGAACTTCGACCCGAATACGCGCGAATACATTGTACATTCACAAGACATTGACAAATTGGAACTTCCAACGATTTTAATAGAATTAAGTCGGAAATATTTTGAGGAACTTGGAAACACAGCTTCAGAAACAACCGAAAATCCGCAGAAAAAAGAAAAACCACAGTTGGATATTTATCAATGTCAGGAATGTTTAACGCTTTACAATTCAGAATACGGAGACGAAACACAAGGCATCCCGAAAGGAGTTTTATTTGAGAATTTACCAGAAGATTATTGCTGCTCTTTGTGCGAAGCGCCAAAAAGTAATTTTACGATTTTAGAACTTGTAAAACAGTAAAAACTTAACCTTCATGTATTTAAAAAAAATTGTGTATATTTAACTAAGCTAAGAATCTGCACCAAAGATTATACCTCAGATGCAATTTAATGTTCTTAGAATCAAGCTATTTTACTCAACAAAAAAATACAGTTATGATAAAAAGAAATCCAAGCACACCTGCTGAAAATGCAACCGATATTCCAGCAGAAACAGCTGTAGAAACCACTACAGAAGTTCAACCAGAAACTAAGACAACAGTTAAAAGAACAACAAGAACTGCTGCAAAAACACCAGCGACAAAAGCGACCACTTCTAGAACTACAGCCGCAAGAACAACAGCTACGAAAGCTCCAGCAGCCACAGTAAAACCAGCAGCAAAAACACCTGTAAGAGCTGCTTCTAAAACAACTCCGAAAGCTACTGTAAAAAAAGTTGCTACAACACCTGCAAAAACAGAACCTATAGTTTCTGAAATTGTAGAAATTAAAACTGATAATGTTTCTGAAAGCAAGCCTGTTGTAACCGTTGAAAAAATTGGCAAAGAAAAAAACGATATAAAATCAAAGCTTAAAGCGAAACTGAAAGCCAAAAAAGAAAAGGAAAAGAAAAGAGAAAAAGCGATTAAAGCGGTCATCAAAAAATTAGAAAAAGCTAAAAACGCTAAACTTAAAGCCGCCGAAAAGAAAAAAGAAAAAGCGAAAAAGGAAAAGGCAAAAGCTCAAGCAAAAAAAGCCGCTGAAAAGAAAGCACAAGCTTTGAAAAAGGCTAAAGCTAAAGCTAAAAAGAAAAAATAATTCTGGAGAAAGGTTTGACGTAAAGTTGAACCTTTTTTGTTTTTTGTCATTCTGAGGAACGAAGAATCACACACGAAACTCGACAAAGGCATTAGAAACACTGTATGGAAACACTTGTGTGATTCTTCGTTCCTCAGAATGATAAACTTTATGCTTACTTATCTTTGTCAAAGTTTTAAACTTTGACAAAGATTCTCAGAAGTAAAATCTATCCCCCAATCGCAATCATACTGCGATTATCGGAGTGAAGTATTGGATTGTCTATTTCATTTACTGTCGACATTCCTGCGCGGACTTTCTTTTTGTTTTGAATGGAATCTGAAATCAAATCTTCAATAGATTCTCCATTTCTAAAAGCCGTTAATAAGTCAGTTTCTGAATTAGAAAAAAGGCAGTTTTTAATTTTTCCGTCAGCCGTCAAGCGGATTCTGTTGCAGCTGTCACAAAACGGATTGGTAATGGAACTTATAATTCCGAAATCGCCTTGGAAATCTTTTATTTTATAATTTCTTGAAGTAAAGTTTTTTTCGTCTTCTAGTTTTTGAATTTCTTCAGAAGAAAATTGAGTTTCTACTAACGATAAAATCTCTCTCTGCGAAACCATTTTGCTCCTGTCCCACTCGTTTCCAGCAAACGGCATAAATTCGATGAAACGAACAGAAATGGGTAGAAATTGAGTCAGTTTCACAAAATCAACGATTTCATTATCATTAAAACCTTTAATCAAAACTACATTTACTTTTACCTGAAAATCATTATTCAAAAGCAAATGCAGATTGTCAATCACTTTCTCAAACTGATTTCGAAGCGTTATAGAAGCAAATTTAGATGAAACCAAAGTATCTAAACTCAAATTGATTTTTTGAACTTTAAATTGCTTTAAAGTCTCAATATGACGGTCAATTAAAATTCCGTTTGTCGTTATCGAAAGTGAAATTTCTAATTCTGATAATTTGGAAACAATTTCAGGAAAATCTTTTCGAAGTAAAGGCTCACCGCCTGTTAATCTAATTTTGTCAACACCATTTTTCACGAAAGTTTGAGCAATTGCAAAAATCTCGTCAGCCGTCATTAAGCTGGCTTTTGGAGATAATGCGATTCCGTCAGCAGGCATGCAATACGTACAACGCAGATTGCACTTTTCCAGCAACGAAATACGCAGATAATTGTGTCTGCGCCCGAAACTATCCGTCAAAATAGTGTTAGAAGCTGTCATGATTTTTACCTTTTAAAATATGAAAGACGTGCATCACATGCGGAAAAACAGCGTCCATCGATTCTCGTACTCCATTTGTTGAACCCGGCAAAGCCAAAACCAACGTTTTCCCCAAAGTTCCCGCAACACTTCTCGAAAGCATTGCATAAGGCATTCTTTGTTGCCCGTAATTGCGAATCGCTTCTTCAATTCCAGGAATTCTACTTTCTAAAATCGGCGCTAAAGCTTCTGGCGTAACATCTCTTGGAGACAAACCGGTTCCGCCCGTAAAAATCACTAACTGATTTTCTTTAGCGAAAGCTTTAGTTCTTTCCTGAATAATATCTAATTCATCTGGAATGATTTCATAATGAGAAGTTTCAACTCCATACGAATCTAATTTCTCTACAATAGTTTTTCCAGAACGATCTTCTTTGTCTCCCGCAAAAATCGAATCGGAACAAACGAAAACTGCGGCTTTAATTGCATTCGGGAATTTATTCTTGAAAGACGATTTTCCGCCTTCTTTGTTGATTAATTTGATGGTCGAAATCTCGATTTCTTTATCGATTGGTTTCAGCATATCGTACATTGTCAATGCCACAATCGACGCGCCATGCATCGCTTCAACCTCAACTCCGGTTTTGTAAACGGTTTTTACTTTGAAAATAATATGAATATCCAAACCTTCGATATTATATTCTACAGAAGTAAATTCAATTGGAAGCGGATGACAATCTGGAATGGACAAATGCGTGTTTTTAACCGCAAATAATCCAGCTGTTTTTGCCATTTCGAATACATTTCCTTTAGGCACTAAATTGTTTACAATCGCATCAATTGTTTCCTGTTTGCTGACTTTTACAATTGCGGTTGCGGTTGCGACTCTTAAAGTGCTTATTTTATGCGTAATATCTACCATTAACTATTTTGTTTCCAAGTGAATGTATCGTTTTCAAACATTTCTTTTCCAAAAATCGGCACATCGGTTTTGATCCAGTTTACGATGGCTTCTGTTGCTTCATAAACTTGTTTGCGACGTGTTGCCGAAACAAAAACGAATAAACAAATTTCACCTGCTTTTACAACGCCCAGACTGTGATAAATGTGCATACAGGTTAAATCGAATTTAGCAAAAGCTTTTTCGCGAATTGTATACAATGCTTCATTTGCCATATCCTTATAAGCCGAATAATCGATTGCTACAACTGTATTATCGTGAATAACATCTGCGCGAACTTGTCCCAGAAAAATATTGTGCGCCCCAATTGTATGTTTGGATTGGTGTTTGGCGATCGATTCTGCAATAAATTCAGGAGAAATCGGTCCTTCTACAAATACATTTTTACTCATTTTTTTATTTTTTTCTGCCACGAATTGCTTCGCCTATTCGCTATCGCTCGGGTCACGAATTATCACGCAATAATTTGTGTAATTCACATTTACAAATTTTATTTTTTAAAATCTATCCGCAAAGTATCAGATTAATTCGTGAATTGCTTCGCCTGTTCGCTTTCGCTCGAGTCGTGGCTATTCTTTTATTCCTCTAATAAATTTTGCATTACTAAAACGCCACCAGCAACACTTTTTACATTTTGAAATTGACTTTTCTGAAGCAATTCAGTAGCAATTTTACTTCTAATTCCTGATTGACAGAAAACATAAATAACTTGATTTTTATTTAGGCTTTTAATTTCGTTTTCTAAATTTAAAAGCGGAATTTGAATGCTGTTTTTCAATTTGATTTTTGGCAATTCATCTTCATTTCGAACATCCAAAAAAAGAACCTCATCTTTTTCTATTTCATCCAAAAGAAGTTCAAATTTTATTTCTTCAATTTGATTTTCAACAGAATTGTATTTTCGTTCGAAATCTTCTTTAGTCATTTCCAAATTGGAATTCTTTTCAAAGTCATACTTCTGCTGTTCATTATTCAGCATATTATACACCAATATTTTTCCGCTTAAAACTTCTCCAATTCCAAGAATCATTTTAATCACTTCATTGGCTTGAAACATTCCGATAATTCCAACAGAAACACCAATTACTCCAGCATCTTCACAATTTGCGGAATTCGAATTTTCATCGGGATATAAACATCTGTAAGTGGGTCCGTTTTGATAATTGAAAACCGAAACTTGTCCCTGAAATCTAAAAATAGAGCCGTAAACCATTGGTTTATTAGTCACCAGACACGCATCATTAATTAAATATTTTATAGAAATACTATCTGTTGCATCAACAATAATATCGTATTTTTCGAATAAGAAAATAGCATTTTTTTCAGATAATTTTTCCGAAAAAACATTCACTTTGACCTGCGGATTTAATTCTGAAATCATCGCTTTTGCTTCTCCCGCTTTTCCTTTTCCAACAGCCGAAGTTTTATAAATTACTTGTCTGTGAAGATTTGAAACTTCGATAAGATCATCATCCACGATCCCGATTTCTCCAACTCCAGCGCCAGCTAAATAAGGCAAAATTGAAGCGCCTAAACCTCCCGCACCAATTACCAAAACTTTAGCTTTTAATAATTTGTACTGACCAACATCTCCAATTTCAGGAAGTATAATTTGTCTGTTATATCGTGAAGTTCCGCTCATAAATTTATTTTTAACCTCCAGCAAATGGAGGCAACAAAGCCACAATATCGCTGGTTTGCAAAGTATAATCTACAGCTTTCGAAACTATTTTTTGATTTACTGCAACGCTGAAAGTCAAAGATTCGAACTCATATTTTTCGTTTAAATCCTGCAATAGTTTTTGCAGTGATACTTCTTCTGAAAAAGATAATTTTTCGAATTCACATTTTGTTTTTTCAGCAACAGCTCCAAAATATTTAACCTCGATCATGCTTATAAGTTTAAATTTTGAAAGATAAATTCATCATCAAAATGCTCTTGAAAATATTCCGTTAATTTTGATGTATTTTTTACTACTTCGCCAATTACTATAATAGCAGGTGATGAAATATTCTTTTCGGATACCAATTTAGTAATTGTGTTTATAGTTCCAATCACTTTTTGCTCAGAATTTTTTGTTCCGTTTTGAATAATAGCGATCGGAAGATCATCATTTCTGTTTTCCTGATAAATGGAAATGATTTCATCTAATTTATGCATTCCCATCAAAATAACCACAGTCGCAGCCGATTTTGACGCCAAATGAACATCTTTAGAAAGTTCATGATTGGAAGTTGTTCCCGTAATTACCCAAAAACTTTCAGCAATTTTACGTTGCGTCAAACTGATTCCAGCAGAAGCCGGAACTCCCAAAGCAGAGGAAATTCCTGGAACAACAGCCGTTTCTAAACCAAATTTTACAGCATAATCAATCTCTTCGCTTCCTCTTCCAAAAACAAAAGAATCGCCTCCTTTTAAACGAACCACGTGACCGTGAATATTCGCCATCGAAACAATCAAATCGTTAATCTGATCTTGCGTGTAAGCATGACAGCCTAAACGTTTTCCAACAAAAACAATTTCAGCATTTGATGCATATTCCAGTAATTCTTCGTTTACCAAAGCATCATACAACACTACATCGGCACTTTCCAAAGCTTTAATTGCTTTTAATGTTATCAATTCTACATCGCCTGGACCTGCGCCTACAATCGTCAATTTTGGTGTTTTTACATTTCGCATAGTCTTTAAATTAAATTGATATTCAGATCGTTTAATTCGTCAGCCGAATTAATATTGGTTAAATGAAAGTTTTCGCTTTCTTCTATGTTTATAATTTGATGTGGCAATTTCGCCAGTAAATCCATCATCTTTAATTCGTTAGATTCGATTGCTTCTTTGATGGTAGGAACAATACTTTTCGAATAAATTCCGATTAACGGATGCGTTTTACTTTCTGAAGCAAAAATTGTAATTCCTGCTTCTTTAGTATGTTTTGAAATTAATTCTTGTAATAATTCGGTTGAAATTAACGGAATATCACAGCTTAAAATCAGATTGAATTCGGTTTCAGAATGTGACAAGGCAGTGTAAATTCCACCAATCGGACCTTTATCTAAAACTAAGTCCGGAATTTTTTCATATTTCAGATAATCATATTCTTTTGATGCTGTAATCAATTTTATATTATCTGTAATAGGCAAAATCGCTTGAATAATATGTTCGATGAATGGTTTATCCTGAAACAAAACCAATCCTTTTTCTGACTGCATTCGTGAGCTTTTTCCTCCGCAAAGAATAAATACTGATATTTCCATGGTTTCTATTTGTTTCAGGTTGATTTTGTTTCAAGTTTCAAGTTTCTGGCTTGTGTTCGAATGTTTGAAACTGCTGGCTATGTTTTAATTTATACAGCGCTTGCAATAGTTAGCCAAAAAAATCTTTCCTCTATATTCTATGCTCTATTCTCTCTATCTTCCAAAAAAATCTAATCAATCGGTAATATCGTAACCAATTGTCCTTTTTTGATATTTTCAACATCTTGAGGCACAATCACCAAACCATTCGCGATAGCAAAAGAATTAAGCATTGCAGAACTTTGTCCGTCAAGAATGGTCACATTTTTTTCATCGTATAAAGCTTTTAGAAAAAGCGTTTTACCCGTTTTATTTTCTATTGCACTATTTAATTTACGAACTATTTTTGGTAGATGTGTATTCGAAAATCCCATTCTGTTTTTGATAGCTGGATAAACGTAAATATAAAAATTAGTCAATGACGACGCCGGATTTCCCGGAAGAGCAAAAACCAAAGTATCTTTTTTAGCGCCAAAAAACATTGGCTTTCCTGGTTTCTGATTGATTTTATAAAAAAGCTCTTCTACACCATTTTTCAATAAAGCTTCTTTCACAAAATCATAATCGCCAACTGAAATTCCGCCCGAAATTAAAACTACATCATTTTCTTCTAAAATTGATTTTAAAGCACTTTTTGTAGCTTTTAAATTGTCCTTAACGGTATGAATTTTTACTTTTTTAATTCCAATTGTTTGAAGAGCTGCTTCTAACATTACCGAATTACTTTCATAAATTTTACCTTTTGACAGTTTTTTGCCTGGCTTTACCAATTCATTTCCTGTAACCAAAATGGCTACTTTCGGTTTTTTATAAACCGTAATTTCTGTAATTCCCAAACAAGCTAAAAATCCGATTGCGGCTGGCGTAATCAAAGTATTAACATCAAAAACAACATCTTCAGCATTAATTTGTTCCCCTTTACTTCTGACATTGGCAAAAGGTTCAGGCTTTTTTGCAATTAAAATGGAACTTTCATTTGCCATGACATGTTCCTGCATGACAACTGTATCTGCTCTATCTGGAACATAAGCACCAGTAAAAATTCGAATTGCTTCGTTTTCTTTTAGTTTTATATTAGCATGATCCCCAGCCTGAGAAATACCAACTATATCAAATTGATGTCTTTCTGAATGAATAAAAGCATAACCGTCCATCGCTGATTGTCTAAAAGGCGGCATTGAAATTGGCGAATAAATTGTTTCTGCCAAAACATATCCAAGTGCTTTTTTAACTGCAATCTTTTGTGTGGATAAATTCGAGCTGTTTGCTGCTACAATTTCTAATGCTTCTTTTACTTCTATCATTTTGCTAATTTAAAACTAAGTAAAAATACTTATTACAAATATAAGTATTTATCCTTATCATGAATAAAAAAATTTGTTTTCTTTTTGGTCTCTATAAATTTACTCTAATTTATTCAAAATCAACTTTAAAATTAAGTTAGAAATTTGCATAATAATTAGCTAAAAGAGTTTTACTGACGTTTTTTTGCTGATTTTAGTTTAAATCAATTCGTTATATTAAATATAAAAAGTATTTAAAACCATGTAAAATACTACAATTTTGCTTTTCATTTCATTTTTATTTTAACATTTATTCTAGTTGAGAATATTTCTTTAAACCCTTTAAAATAAGGAATTATTTAATAATTAGAACTTCAACTCACCTTCTCAAAAACAGTTTTTTCAAAAAAAAATCTACAAACTTTTGGTTTTTATTATATAAAATTTAACTTTGTCTATAGGATTAGTAGAGTTTAATAATGTTTCAAACTTAAAAATTATTATTGTGAAAACGACAGAAAGCATATCGCATTACATTCTTCCTAAAGTATACACTTATAACACTTTTTGTTATATGTGTTTCTGTTGTTAAAAATCTACTTTTATTTTATGTGCTTTTTATTTTTTTCAAAAGCAGATTTCTTAAAAATTCACCATCGAAAATATTTACTGAGTTTACCCAAAAATCTTTCAAATGCATTTTTATCGCATTTGACTGATTCTTGAAATCATACCTATTATTCAAAAATTAAAATGACTAACAATTAAAAAAACTAAAATGAAAACAATGCAAAGCTGCTGCTGTAAATAAAAAAAGCCATTTCTGCGGCAACAGAAATGGCGAGGCTTAAAGAACATTTATCACTAAATCAAGAACACTTTTAGAGTGCTGTATAAACAGTGCTCAGGGCGTCTTGTTAATTACTTAAAACCAACACAAAGAAATGAAAAAAATTTCAAACATATACATATTGTTATTTCTCCTGCTGCTGACGGCAGGAATACAAGCCCAAAATACCACCCCGCTTATTCAATCTAAACTTGACGGAACTGTTGTAGATGCCATTACCAATCAGCCTATTATTGGTGCTTCTGTTACCATTAAAGGAACAACTCACGGCGTTATTACCGATGCTGAAGGAAAATTTTATTTTCAGACAGGACAAAAATTCCCTTACACCTTAATTGTAAGTTACATTGGATATAAAAAAGCCGAAGTAATTGTAGAAAAAAATCCAGTAATTATTAATCTTAAAGAAGAACGACAAGAACTAGATGAATTGGTTGTTGTGGGTTATGGAACTCAAAAGAGAAAAGACATTACAGGTTCTGTAGCTTCGGTTCCAAAAGCCAATTTATCACAAGTAACTTCTTCGGCAGATAATCTTTTACGAGGCGCTGTTGCTGGGGTTGTAGTTACACAAAGTTCAGGGCGTCCGGGTGCTTCTTCGAGTGTTCGCATCCGCGGAGGGAACTCGATTACTGCTGGTAACGAACCGCTTTATGTTGTTGACGGAATCCTGATTTATAATGATAACGCTAATAGTTCTGCAGGAGTTACTTATGCGGGAGCAAGTGTCAACGTTTTGTCAACAATAAATCCAGCAGATATAGAATCTATTGAGGTTTTGAAAGATGCTTCTGCTACAGCCATTTATGGTTCTCGTGGTGCGAATGGTGTTGTGATTATTACAACTAAAAAAGGAACAAAAGGACAAGATAATATTTCGTATCAAGGTTATTTCGGATTTCAGAATATTTCCAAGAAATTGAAATTAATGAATGCCAGCGAATGGGCAAGTTTGCGTAACGACGTTCAGGCGAGTATTGGTCAGGCCCCTTCTTTTACGGATGCACAGATCGAAGCTTTTAAAACTTCTGGAAATTACGATTGGCAGTCGGCAGCTTTTAGAACTGCGGCACCAGTTCAAAGTCATAATTTATCTTTTTCTGGTGGCGATGAAAGGTCTAGATATTCGATTTCGGCAGGTTATTTTGACCAAGAAGGAATTGTTTTGGGTTCTGATTTTAAACGTATTTCGCTACGTGCTAATTACGAAAGAAACTATTCACAGAACTTTAAATTCGGTGTCAATGCCAATTACACCTATTCTCTTGCCAATGGAGTTGGAACTGCAGGAAGCGGAAGAACTCCTAATCCGATTGTTGCTGCTGTATTAACAGCGCCAGTTGTTCCGATAAAAAATGCTGATGGAAGTTATAATGTCACTAATAATCCTTACGCAACTTCCGTAAACGGTTATGTTCCAAACGCAATTAATGATTTGGAAAATACTACTAACGAAACCAATTTAAACAGAATCCTGACGAGTTTATTTGGTGAATATAAAATCACTAAAAAACTAACTGCGAAAGTTGCGGTAAGTGGCGACGTTCTAAATACCAAACAAAATTATTATGCACCCTCTAATACCACAACAGGAGCCGGAACAAAAGGTTTAGCCTCTGTTGGAGATCGTTTGGTAGGTTCTGTTTTAAATGAAAACACTTTAAACTACAACACCAATTTTGGAGAAAGTCATAAGTTTTCTGCTTTAGGAGGTTATACGCTTCAATATACAAAAGGTGAAGTCGTAAATGCAGGAGCTAATACTTTTGTGAATGATGCGAATACCTACAATGCGCTTCAAGATGGTGTGGCAGTAAAACCGTATAGCGAAGCTTATGAAAGTGTTTTAAAATCGTGGTTGGCAAGGGTAAATTATTCTTATAAAGGAAAATACAACTTTACACTTTCTGGACGTGCTGACGGTTCTTCTAGATTTGGCGCTGAATCACTTTGGGGATATTTCCCATCAGCAGGATTTTCGTGGAATATTACTGACGAAGAATTTGCCAACAACATCAAAGGCGTAACCGAAGCCAAACTTAGAATTACAGCCGGAACAACAGGAAACCAAGAAATTGGAAATTATCTTTCTCTTGCTTCAATGGGTTCTGTAAACTATTCTTTCGGCGGAACTTTATACACCGGAATCGCTCCTACCCGACTGGCAAATCCGGATTTGAAATGGGAAAAAACAACTCAATATAATGTTGGATTGGATTTATCCTTATTGGACCGAAAAATCAATTTTGTTTTTGATGTGTATTACAAAAAAACAAACGATTTATTAATCAGCGTTCCAGTTCCATTGAGTTCTGGTTATGCCACTGTACTTCAAAATATTGGCGGAGTTGAAAATAAAGGTTTTGAAGTTGGTCTAACAACTGAAAACGTTAAAACAGAAAACTTCGCTTGGAACTCGAACATTGTATTTTCTTTAAACAGAAATAAAGTTACAGAGATTGGAAATGGCGTAAACGAATTTTTTCCAGTAGTTCCAAACGGTTCTTTATTACAGCAACAGCCTGTTATCGTAAAAGTTGGTTTGCCTTTGGGAACTTTCTGGGGATATCGAACAAATGGAATTTTCCAAACTCAGGAAGAAGTCAATACTCAGCCAAAAATCAACAGTTTGGCCAATACGAGAGTTGGAGACAGAAAATATGTTGATACAAATGGAGATGGCGTAATTACTGCTTTGGACAAAGGAAACTTAGGAACGTCTCAGCCAAAATTCGTTGGAAGTTTCAGCAACACAGTTTCATACGGTGATTTCGATTTGAATTTTTCTTTTCAAGGATCTTATGGAGCTAAAATCTTCAATGCTTTAAACCAGCAGTTAGAAATTTCTACTCTGGGAACCAATGCAGCATCAACCTTAAATGATCGTTGGACACCAACAAATCCAAGTAATGAAATTCCGAGAGCGACAAGTTCTCCTTTAGGAATTGTTTCTGAAAGATATGTAGAAGATGCTTCTTTCTTACGATTGAAATTAATCACCTTAGGCTACACTTTACCAAAAAGCGTTTCAAAAAAACTGGGAACAAAAAGCGTAAAAGTCTATGTATCTGCAGAAAACTTAATTACATGGACGAAATATACTGGCTATGATCCAGAGGTAAGTTCATACGAACAAAACAACTTATATCCGGGAATTGACTTTGGTTCTTATCCAAACTCCAAAACATTCATCTCGGGCTTGAACGTAACTTTCTAAGTAAAAAAATATATCAAAATGAAAAAGATC